>JANNDL010000185.1:0-90716 GCA_031387665.1 Chamaesiphon sp. OTE_75_metabat_95
TTAGGACATCGATTGTAGGGGCGGGTTTATGCTAGAAATTTCGGCTGTACACTCATAACCTCAGAACAAAACCCGCCCGCAACCGCCAAGGCAATAAATAATCTATTGTAATATGTCCTAACGACCTTGGCGGTTGCTATACAAGCCAGATATCATTTTGGATGTCCAACTTTGTATCATTCCTCGATCGAGATGTACGACTAATAACGTAAAAACTGTCACATAAACGGGTGAAATTAGGATGTGATAATAGTTTGGTTAAGATCGAAGTAAGTTAACGCCGCGTTTACACTATGGGGATGACGATCGTGAATCAAGAGTTGATATTACTTGAGCAAAACTCCGCTAATGCAACAGTTACGCTTGCAGACTATATTTATCCAGCGATCCAAAAAGAATATGTTACCATCCTGACCCTAGAGTCGAAAGTGATCGCGGACGATGATATAGAGGCAATTCATCAGATGCGGGTGAGCTTACGACGATTGCGATCGCAAATTCAAGCATTTGGCAGGGTTTTGAATATTCCCACTGTGATGGGCGAGAAGCAGATTGGTAAAATCGCCAAAGTATTGGGCAAGGTGCGCGATTTAGATGTTCTAAAAAAGACCTGTAAATCTCGTGAGATTAACCTACCAGACGATGAAAAAGCATATGTCGAACAAGTACTTGCCACTATTCTCAAACGCCGCCGTAAGGAAATTTCCAAAGTTAAATTGATGCTCAACGATCGAGACTATCAATATTTCAAACTAGGCATTAATAACTGGCTGAATAATCCGCAATATCAATCGACAGCGACAGTGCCCGTCGGCTCAATCTTACCTGAACTGTTGTTGCCAGCAGTTGGCAAACTGTTTATCAATCCGAGCTGGTGGATCGATCTGGATTTGGATGCAGGAATGGAGCCAGAAATAGCAGTTTCACAGCTCTTACTTATTCATGGCGAAATCTTCCACAATTTTCGCAAGCAAGTAAAGGCTACCCGCTACTTGATGGAAATATTTGTTGACAGGTACCCATCTCGCTATCAAGAGTACCTCAAGGATATTAAGCAAGTCCACCAGCTATTTGGAAATATTCAAGATAATATCGTATTAGATAAGTTTATTCGTAAAGTTTTGGGCAAAAGAGCACCAACGAAACTACCGACATTCTATGAACGAATGACGCGAAATAATTATTTGAGTTGGCATAGTTGGCAGCCAATCCAATCTAGATATCAACAGTCAGCAACCAAGCAAGAATTTAACCTGCTGTTGATTCAAGCTATAATTCATGATTTACATGGATAATAGCGATTTAGAGATAGACTATCCAAGTTTAGAATGGTCAGAACTGCCACCGCTGAACGAAGAGACACTGTGGGCGATTATTCATGAATCAATTACTGATACTCAAGTCAATCAAATCTTGTGGCACTATCTGGGCTATCGATACAACCTAGTCGAAGATAGCTGGGATCTAAGTCAAGTAAATCCAGAGTGGCTGTCAGTCTACCCCACTCCACCTGATTTTATCGCCAGTCGTCCCGCCACGGTGAAATTGACTCGATCGATCCCGCCCCAGCATAAGCAACTGCTCAAGGAGCAACTAGGGTTTAAGGGCTATAAACTAGGTGAGTTTGGTCCACGTCAAACCAGGAGAGCAACTGCGGTGAGTTGGCTGTTAGCCTACTTAGCTGACAGGGTATAGTAATTAAGACTGGAAGACTGGGTGACTGGGTGACTGGGCGAAATAAATGATGTCCTATACTCGCGCTCCCTAGTACTAGCTATTCTCCTGGCGGAGAGGCTAAAGCCAACAACTATCAACTATCAACTATTTAAAGAGATAATATGGCACGGGTAATGATTGTGGGTGCAGGTGGAGTCGGGAATGTGGTAGCGCACAAATGTGCAGCCCGCGATGAGTTTACGGCTATTTTACTAGCAAGTCGCAGCGTTGATAAATGCGACAAAATTGCGGCGCGGATCGATTCGCCCAAAGTGACTACTGCTTCACTTGATGCGGATACTGTAGCGAATACAGTCAAGCTAATCAAAGAATTCAAGCCCGATTTGCTGATCAACGTTGCTCTGCCTTATCAAGACTTAGTATTGATGGATGCGTGTCTGGAGACTGGGATCCACTATCTCGATACTGCTAATTATGAACCGATCGATGTCGCCAAGTTTGAATATAGCTGGCAATGGGCATATCAAGAACGGTTTAAAGCAGCCGGATTGACCGCGATTCTGGGCTGTGGCTTCGATCCTGGCGTAACAGGAGTATTTAGTGCCTACGCCCTCAAGCATTACTTCGATGAGATTCATTACCTCGATATCATCGATTGCAACGATGGCAATCATGGCAAAGCCTTTGCCACCAATTTCAATCCCGAAATTAACATTCGCGAAATTACCCAGCCTGGGCGTTATTTTAAAAATGGCGCGTGGGTAGAAGTACCCGCATTATCAATTCATCGCCCGATTCCCTATCCCGAAATTGGCGATCGCGAGTCCTATTTGCTCTACCATGAAGAACTAGAATCCCTCGTCAAAAACATCCCCACCCTCAAACGAGCACGGTTCTGGATGACATTTTCCGAAAACTATATTACCCACCTCCGAGTACTCGAAAATATCGGGATGACGCGGATCGATCCGATCGAATATCAAGGTCAACAAATCGTCCCCTTACAATTCCTAAAAGCTCTCCTCCCTGAGCCTGCATCTCTCGCAACAAATTATACCGGACAAACCTCGATCGGCTGTCATATAACTGGCATCAAAGATGGCGTATCCAAGAAATATTATGTCTACAATAACTGTCAACACGCAGCAGCTTATGAAGAAGTTGGCGCACAGGGAATTTCCTACACAACTGGTGTTCCAGCAGTAGTTGGCGCATTGATGATTGTCAATAACCAGTGGAAAAAGCCTGGAGTATTCAATGTCGAAGAATGCGATCCAGATCCATTCATGGAATTACTCGGCCCAATGGGTTTACCGTGGCATGAAGTAATAGATGGCGTATCACCATTCGAGAATTGATCATGGGTTAGGCGGTGTCAAAACAATCTAAATCTTGGCACTGCTGACTTCTTTGAGGTACGATCGATATACAACTGGATCAAACCATATGACTACCGTCACAGGCAAGTCGCTGTATCGAATCGAGAGTTACCATTCGATAATTAATCATACACCGAACAATTTTGGAGTGCGGCGATGTCTGAGCAGCTACAATAAAAGTGTCCTCCTCAGATAGTCATATCGATGCTGACAATCACTGCTGAACACGAAAAACTTATTCAAAATCACCTTGATACTGGGCGTTACGCCAACGCTGAAGAAGTTTTGGCGATCGCCCTGCAACTGCTCACGCGCCTGGATACCGAGAATCAAGCCTGGATCGAGGAAACACGCAATCAAATTGCGATCGGTATCGCCGAACTCGATCGAGGTGAAGGTGTTGATGGCCCGACTGTGATGAATCAATATCTTCAGAAATTTCAGACGGTACGAGAAACGCTGCCCTCATGAATTTCATCCTCGCACCCAGTAGCACCCGCGACCTAGATCGGCTGTCTCAATACTTTCTCGAAACCAATGTTGAAGCAGGAGAACGATTATTCAAGGTACTCAACCAGCAGTTTTACAACTTAACCAAGTTTCCCAACATTGGGAAGCCATATCCTCATCTCAATCCTAAGATACGAGGATTAATTATTGAGAAGTACATCATTTTCTATCGTGTCACGACGACTCAAGTTGAGATCGTTCGTATTGTAGATGGAAGGCAAGATCTCAACCAACTTTTCACAACAGAAGACTAGTATTTAGCGGAAGGCTGGTGCAAGCATATCGTCGCTGTGGCTCTGACGGCAATTCGCAAACCACAAACCATTAAGCAACGGATGTCTCTAAATCAGTTATTGGATCGATTAAACCATGCCCAAACTCAGACACTGATCCAAGAACTAGTCGCTGGAGAACCAGCGTTGTACAAGCAGATCGATCGATTCGTCAACAAAGTATCTGCTCCCGTTGTTCCGCAAGTCTCCACCACCGAAGCCCGTCCCAAACGCCAGACGAGCGTAGATCCTCAGCCCTATCGCTATCAAGCTAAACAGATGATGCGAAGCTGTTTGCAGCATTGGGAGGAAGGATGGGAAGAAAATCCGATCGACATCGATCTACCAGATATTTTAGAGCAAGTGCAGGCTTTTATCGATCGAGGTGATGGCAATGATGCCCTGGTGATCCTAACAGCAATCACCGAAGCTTGCGTCGAAGATTGGGATGAAGTTTCAGATTGTGGCGAGGAAAGCCATTCGCTGATTGAACAGCTCGATCCGGTTTGGGCGGCGGCGGTGTTGACGGCTGAATTATCATCGGCGGAAGCAATCGATCTGCAAGTTAATCTAGAAGAATGGCAAGATCGGCTCAGTGGTGAATTTGAGATCGCGGCGGCAGCTCTGCGCCAAGGTTGGGATGCACCAGAGCTGATTGAGGTGCTGCAAGGAGACAGCGAAGATCTATGGGAAGATGAACGACCGAGCTATGCTGATAAACTAACGCGGATTCGGTTGGAGATGTTGAATGTTCAGGAACGCTACTCGGAATACTTGAACCTAGCACGAGCAGAGGATCTGATCGAAGAATATCTGGTGATGTTGGCGCAGATGGGACAGATTGCTGAGGTTATGGTGGCGAGTGTGCAGATCGAGGATGCGGGACAAGCTCTCGTCATCGCCAAGGTATTGCGAGAACAAAACGCGCTCACAGAAGCATTATCCCTCGCTAGAGCCGGATTAGATTTACCAGATCGAGCTTCCACATCACAGGCAGAGCAACAGTTTTTCACCGCCCGTCAGAGTCCGCTCCTAGATCGCCATCGCTATGAACTAGCCGATTGGACGAGTGAACTCGCTCAGGGATTGGGAGATAATCAGATCGCGCTAACTGCTCGGATGATGGCTTTTAAGCTGCGTCCGTCGATGCGAGGCTATCAGCAAACCAAAACACTGGCAGGTGATGCTTGGCAAAGCTTACAGCTAGAGCTGATGCAACATTTACGGATGATGGATAGCTGGAGTCATGCCGAAGCTAAAGTTCAGATCTTTTTGGATGAGAGCTTAATCGATGATGCGATCGCAACTGTAAGTGATAGCTATACCAAGACGAACTTAGTTCAGGTGGTAATGGATACTGCTATAACTCACAAACCAGAATGGGTAATTGCTACAGCGATTCGTCCGGCGGAAGACATCATGAATCGCGGTAAGGCAGAATCTTATCAAGAGGCGGTAACTTGGCTGGTAAAAGCGCGGGCGGCTTATCGCCAATCAGGACGACAAGATGAATGGCAAGCATATCGCGCTCAGTTGGTGGCGACACATGAACGCAAGCGCAAATTAATGGGCTTAATCAATCAGCAGTTGTAGCGTTAGGTGATTCCTGACAAAGAAAATACCCATAAACCGGGTTTCGACTCCGCTCAACCCTCGGTGGTTGAGCGGAGTCGAAATCACAACCCAGGGTATATTCCACCTTAATCTCTCGGTGGTGTAATTTGACAACACCTGTCATCTGCCAAAGTACAATCATGAAATACAACAAAGATCTTCATGCCTTATCTCGTCAGGCGCGGATGGGACAAGTATTTTCAGTCCCTTTCTTTTTATTGCTAGGATTGCTGACGTTTTGTCTATTCTTCAATCCATCATTGCTAGGCATCCCAAGACAGCAACAAGATCTTTACTATTCTGGCAAGTCCATCTGGCTAGTTATCGGCAGTATATTTATTTTGTTCGCTGTTTTCAGTGTGGTTGCTACACATATTTCGATCGAATGGTTTCGTCGTCTACAGTGGATTCAAGCAAACGTTACACCAGAGATCATGAGTTTGTCGATCTCCATCAAGTCGTGGTCAGATTCCACAGATTATATAGCAACATTGAGGATCGACGAGGCCGGACAAAAAGATTGGGTCGTTCACATTTACTGTCCATCATGGAATGTGGAGACAGTAAAAAATCAGTCAATTTCCGCAAAAGTCTATTTCGATCCAAAATCACACCAACCAGTCGTAATCGAAACAGCACAAGGCTTCCTCTGGGCAATAGCTCGTTTGCAGCCAAAATCATAGATAAGGGAATTGCCATTAAATAAGGTACCAAATTTACCTGCAATGTATGATGTTGGTGCGTTATGCTGCGGCGTTTTTATGCGGGGGGAACCCCCGCAGAAGAAAACGACAAGACAGGCGCAGTAACACACCCGACGATTGGTACTTTATTTCCAAGCGAATCCCTAATGCCTACTCACCAGAAATGTGTGGTGAGAACTGCCCAGGAGAACGCCAATAAATCTCTCATTTCCCTATTTTGGTGTAACTAAAATCTCCCCATTCGAGCCGAACACCACCTTGTACTGAGCTAGGGGTTCTTGAGAAATTGCGGCTTGAGGGTTGAATTTCACCAGTTTGGGTAGTGGCGTTTTAGCTTCTGACTCTGAGGCAATTTTATCGGTTGGCTCGTAGTCGGCGATTTCACCAGTTTTGGTGACACCGACGCGATAGTTGAGATTTTTGTCACCAATCGGCTCTTTACTGGCTAATGATTCTGTTAATTTAGTTTTGAGCTGCTCTGCGAGAGTGGTTTGCAACTTTGATTCGGTAATTGTTTTGCCCAGACTCAGATTACCTTGGACTTTTGCTACTGGCTTAATTTCGATCGATCCACTTGGACTAAATAAAACGTTAAAATTACCAATCGCTTGATTGGGATCGTTATTTTTAGTGGAGAGTTTTGGGAGCGGGGTGAGATCTGACTGAGCTGCGGTTGTCTTCTCAGCGGCTTGATAACTGACGATCTGACCGTCTTGATTGACGTTGACGAGGAAATTAGCAGGTTGTTTGATTTGACTGCGTTCCTGCCAATTTTGATTGAGATCTCGTTGCAATTTGCGTTCGAGAAATCCGAGCTGAGTTGCTTCGGTAATTGTGCCAGTTTTACTCGGAGTAGCACTTTGGGGATCTGAGGAAGGGCTGGTTGATTTGGGCTTTAGGGAGTCAACTGCTGCGGCGTTAGGTGATTTTGGCGCGGTGATTTTTTCAGGGATCGGTAGGGCGTAACCAATCAGGCTGGTGACAACTAAACTGGCGAGTCCTAGTCCAACGGGCAATGCCTGGGTGGAAATCGGTTGGGCGGCAGCTCTAGTCACGGGTTTGAGCGGCACCATGATATCTGGCAAAGTTCGCTTATCTGCGAGAAATTGATCGATGGCTTCGAGCAAATCGAATAGCTGCACTGTGGATAAATCAATCTGAGTCGGTTTATCGATTACCCCTGGCGAAGATTCTAATGTAACTTGAAGATGATGCATGTCTTCCCGATCGCCTCTAGCGATCGATACTAGACTATTCGGTGGCTGAACGGCAACTGGGTGGGGAATACCGCTGAGAAATTCCTGGGCATAGTTACTAACTGTGGCGACTAAACTAGTCAAGAAATCTTTCCCACCAAATAGCGGCTGTTCGTGTCCGACGAAGTGACATTCAGCATTGAACAAACTGGACATCAAGGGGCGAGCATCAACCATACCAGTTGAGCTGCTATCACTCAACCCGTCTAAAACTAGGGTGCAATTTGGCAAACTATACTGGCGACGAATGGTCATGGTAATGCTTTGGGGTAAAAGTTCGGGGTTGGGAGTTGGAAGTGAAAGCGTGGATCTTTGGCTAGTCTTACACAATTAACCTGTAGGGGTGCCCTGTCTTGTCGTTTTTTTATGCTGGGGAAACCCCCGCATAAAAACGCCGCTTCATGGGTACCCTAGATCTTCGATTAGCACTCTCATCGGTCGAATATGTTCAGTCTGATTATATCAATCGTTGGCGGTAGCGGAGCGTTTGCCCTGCAATAGCCGCGCCGAGAGGTAATCGAACAAATAATTGCTGCTCACTCTACAGCATACCCAGCGAGAGGATCGAACTACTAAAACCCCAAATCCATTTGGGCGGCTTTAGCAGCGACGAGGATTTCCTCATCAGTCTTGGTGCCCCAATCAGGATCGCCAATTTCTTCATAGAATTTCTGATCGTAGGGGCGTGTCCGCACTACCACAGGCATGGGGACAGCATGACCCAGTACTAGGGCTTGTTGCTTGGAATCTAACTTAGCCAACACTGATTTTAAGCCCTGTGCCCCAGATACACCTGTAAAGATCGCATCGATATCTTTCTCGTCATTAATTAACGCTGTAATCCGCGTGCCAATTTGGGACATAATTTCATTATCAATCCCCGATGGACGTTGATCGACGATTAGTAATGTCACAAAAAACTTCCGCATTTCACGGGCAATTGTACCGAAAATAGTGCTTTTGGCGATCGCCGGATCTAGGAATCGATGTGCTTCTTCGATCGTAATAATTAGCGGATGAGGTCGATCTGCTTCTTGTTTACTTTGGAGATATTGCTCGGCTTTATTTACATACAGTTTATGAATCCGGCGAGTGAGCATATTTGTCACCAGCATATAGGAGAGTAAATCTGATTGATTGCCAAATTCAATCACCACATTTTTGCCTGCACTAAGGGATTGAATCAAACTTTTGAGATTATCTTGACGGCTGATTGGCTTGAGATATTTGAGTTTTTCCAATCGCATTAATTTACGCTGCAACGAAGAAATCGATCCCTTGTGCCCCTTGCCAGATTCACAGAAGATCGTAATATCCTCATTAGTCATTTCTAACAATCGACTAATCCAACTACTTCCATATTCAGCCGCTAAAATGTTGGCATTGTCTAGCGCAGCATCAGATAAACCTAACTCACGAGAGACTAATTGCAGATCTTCAATATCGATCATCTCATAGGTGAGATAGAGATCCTGCGCGTCCTTAATCCCCCGATTGCGACTGGATTCTGGATCGAGGGTGAAGACAATCACATCATTAGGAAATAGCTGTCGCAAACCTTTAACTGTGCGAACATTTTTACCTTCTTGGACAGCTTCCCAGCCATATTCTGAGTGCATATCAAAAATCAGATTAACCGCAACTTTCTTGCGAATTACCCCTGCAAGTAATAGTCGGGTGAGAAATGATTTTCCTGTCCCAGATTTACCAAAGACACCATTACTTCTCTCGACAAATTTCTTCAAATCTAAACAAACTGGCACGTCCATATCTAGCGGTTGTCCGATCGAGAAATTCTTCCGCGTCGGATCATCTTCCCACCCAAATACCGATCGAAAGTCGTTCTCATTGGCATCATAAACCTGGCTGAAGTGGCTGGGAACTGTCTTGACTGGCAGCAGTTCCCATTCCATATTTGTCTGGGCTTCAAAGGACGCGATCACGGCTTTCTCAGTTTCTGCTTTAGCTTTTTTACCTTTAGCTTTTAGACTCGCACCCTGATCCAACATCGGTGGAATTTGGCTGTACTTATTCAGCATCAGCATCGGCGAAAGATTGACAGTCCCATATGTACCACTACCCGATAAAACATCGAGCAAGAAGTCATCTTCGGGATGGGGTGGATTGACCAAGATTCGCTCGCTCGATGTGCCCAAACAAACATCTGTAAGCAAGCAAAAGAAATCATATTGCCGCCCGCGCACTACCAAAAATTTGCCCACCCGCATATCTTCTACCAGAATATCTGGATGCAGTCGCACTTCCAAGCCACCAGTGAGCGAACCTTCAATTACGGAGCCGAGGGGTTTATTCATGAGCTGGTAGATAATAAAGAACGCGCCCAAATCGGCACCGTTTATTTTTTACGGGTGAGATGTTATTTTTTATAGTAATAACACAAAGTTAGCAAGGACTGCGTGAATGCTTAATAAAGAGCAAGCGATTGAGCTACACCCTACATCTATCTATGCCCTTCTCACTCAAAAGATAGACATTTGCAATTCACTATCCACTATCCACTATTCACTATCCACTCACCACACTAGATATCTAATTTTTCACTAGGAAGAGAGTATCTAACCGATCGCAGCATGTCCAAATGCTAAACCAGCAACCAGCATCCCAATTACTAGAAAGGGCTGGGCACTAGCTTGATATTTAACATCATTTTTGAGCGGATCCCGCAAGAAATACATATCCTGGAACACGATCTGGGGAATAACTAATAGTAGCAAAATTGCGGCATAGAGATTCTGGTGAATCGTGGTTAGATATACCGCAATTCCGGCTTGAAAAATATCAATCATCAACACACAAATCCAGGCAGATTTAGTAATCCCAAACATCACAGGTAAAGATTTTAACCCAAACTGACGATCGCCTTCAACACTTTTGAAATCATTGACGATCGCAATTCCTAATCCAGCTAAACTATAAAACAACGTCATGATCACTACTGTCCAATTCAGAGTACCAAATAAAGCATGACCCGCCCACCAAGGTAATGCAATATAACTTGCTCCCAGAGCGTAAGTACCCAACCAGCCATTTTGCTTGAGCTTCAGTGGTGGTGCGGAATAAATATAAGCCACAAATGCACCGCCGAGTGCCAAACAAGTCATAATTGGGAAATCATGATTCGCAGCTCGATCGAGAATATAAGCCACGCCAATCCCGCCAAATAACAGCACAAAAATCTGGACGACGACTTGAGATCCAGTGATTGCACCAGAAGGAATCGGGCGATAGGGTTCATTCACAGCATCGATTTCCCGATCGTACCACTCATTGATCACCTGAGTATAACCAGTCAAAAGTGGTCCCGACATCAGCATACACAATAATGCCTTGAGCACATTCTCGATCGACCACACATACTCACCTGAAGAAGCTGCACCACAGATCACTCCCCACATCAGCGGAATCCAGGTAATCGGCTTCATCAACTGCAACCGAATCTTCCAAATCGAAGCTTTCTCCGTCGAAGCACCCTTCATCCCCAATATCTGTCGCGCCTTGGCACTCTTGTCTTCTGGCTTATTCTCGCCCGCCTCAACTGGTAGATCGCTCATAATCACATAAAATATAGTGGTACTTATCAGTTTAGGGTAAGTTTGGTGGATGGTGAATGGTGGATAGTGGATGGTGATGAATGCAGTTCGCCAATCTCCTAACCCCCAGTCTCCCAGTCTCCCAGTCTCCCAGTCTCCTCGTCTCCAACTCCTATGCCCAACGTTCGCCAACTATTACAGTTCAAGCCTAATGGCAAAAAGATTGTCGCGCTGACGGCGTGGGATTTTGCGATCGCGCAAATCCTCGATGCTGCGGGTGTAGACTTGATTCTGGTGGGTGATTCCCTGGCGATGGTGGCGTTGGGTTATGAGAGTACGTTGCCCCTGACGCTCGACGAAATTATTCATCACGCCAAGGCTGTCAAACGTGGGGTGAAAAACGCGCTGATCGTGGTCGATTTGCCGTTCCTGAGCTATCAAACTAGTACTGAGGTTGCAATTCAATCAGCCGGACGCATTCTCAAGGAGACAGGCGCACAGGCGGTCAAGCTCGAAGGTGGACATCCCAGAATGATTGAGACAATTGGACGATTAGTGGAGGTGGGTATCCCCGTGATGGGACATATTGGTCTAACGCCCCAATCCTTCCACCAATTAGGCTATCGTCAACAGGGACAATCGGAAGCAGATCGCGATCGACTGATCCAATCTGCCGTAGCATTAGAAAGTGCAGGTGCATTTTCAATGGTGCTAGAACATATTCCCGCTGATTTAGCCAAATCAATTTCTGAAAAAATCGCGATTCCCACCATCGGCATTGGTGCCGGAACCGACTGTGATGGTCAGGTATTGGTAACTGCGGATCTGTTGGGACTAACTCCAAAACAACCGCCGTTTGCCAAGGCGTATGTCGATTTACGGACAACGATTATTCAGGCGGTACAAGAATATAGTAATGATGTGAAGAAAGTGGATCGTGAATCGTGAATCGTGGATTGGCTGGATCTGTAGGGGTGGGTGTCTTGTTTCGCTAAACCGTCGGGGAACCCGACGTTGGCGGAGCCTCTCGGAACGAGACGCGCGAACCGCTTCATGCTAAAAATCCTTGCAACATTCTCTAAATGTCAGTGCAAACCCACCCAACCCCACCAATAATTCCCGCAGATAAAACCAATAATCGATCGTGCGAAGCTACCCAGAAGATTGGTTAAAATTTGTCAGACAAGAGCGGATCATTGCGGTGATTCGATCGACAGATCTCCAGACAGGTCGCAAGATGGCACAGGCTGCGGCGGCTGGGGGAATTAAACTGATTGAAATTACTGCTAATAGCGATCGAGCTTGGGAGCTAATCGAGCTATTACGGGCAGAATTACCAGATTGTTCGATCGGTACAGGTACAGTACTAACTATGTCAGATGCCCTAAATGCGATTTCCTGTGGTGCCGAATATATCTTCACGCCACATCTCGATCTCCGTCTAGTTGATGCCGCAACCACCGCCGAAATTTCTATTATTCCAGGTGCCCTGACCCCCACCGAAATCATCACCGCATGGCACGCTGGCGCGACAGCGGTTAAAGTATTCCCGATTCAGTCTGTGGGTGGAGTGAGCTATCTACAGGTATTACAGGGGCCAATGGCTCAAATCCCGCTAATTCCGACTGGTGGGGTAACGGTTGACAATGCACCTGCTTTTCTCGCTGCTGGTGCCTTAGCCGTCGGATTAGCTGGATCGTTATTTCCCCCTGCTGAGATCGAACAGGGCCATTGGCAAAGTATTTGCAATCGATCCAGTAATTTAGTTATGAGAATAAAAATCTAGTTTAGAGCAGATCGAATCGATGACAAATTACTGCAAATATTGTGGAAACCGCAGTGATCGCGATCGCAATTGCCGGATCTTGACCTTGTGACAGTGCAAAGGTTGTAACCACTCCAGATCCAAGCACAGCAGGCATCGCAACATCAAACAAAGAATGACCAGATCTATTTCTATACATTATTTTTACCGAGTGAGTGATTAGAATACTATGAGAGTTTTTAAAATAGTTCTCAGCAGCTTATCACACAGGCTCGATCGCCCTCATCACAATTATGAGATCTCGAAATCAATGTTGATACTTATACATGGTTCTTAATCTAGTAAAAATCCCCCATCTTGGAACATCTTTCCAAGATGGGGGATTTTCAAGTGTGTTAAGTAAAATCTACGATCCTCGCAGTCCAAACCGCTATCAACTATCAACTATCAACTAATTTAGATAGCGGATATCAATCACAGTCCCATTAAAATTGTAATTAAGCTGGTCAATTTCCACCGAAGAACCAATCTTCATCTTCGTATTGCCCAGCACCAGACCTTCCTTCGTTTTCTGACCCTGACCAGTTACAGTGATGAGCATATCCATGCTAAATGAATCAGGTCGGGGATCCTTCATCGGCTTGACAGATCCATCAGCTTGTGTCACCGCCAACAATCGATCGAGTTGACGGACTGACTTAATATCGACTTGTCCGGCTGGTTGATTGCGAATCACAAAACTGAGCTTATTCCCCGCACCAAACTGCTTCATCAGTGATTCAGGACTGAGCACATTCAATCCGCGCACGATCACATCAGCTTCCACTGATTGCGGCTTATCCTGCCCATTAATCCGCCCCGAACCACCAGGGGAGAGGAAGATACCTACGACCACAAATAACATTACCAGGACAGCACCGATGTCGAGGATACTGAATTTACCAAATAATCTACCTTGTCGATCGAGAATAGCCATAAATGACAAAAATCTAATAATCTTGCGGGAGTTTTAAGCTGAGTGAACGTCTAATGTCAGTTCACAGTAAGTATACCGTGATTCTCTGCCGTCAACCGTTGCTAATCAAAAAAGGCTCGACTCCCTAATGAAAGAGTCGAGCCTGAATATATTCAATACTAGGATATCTGAGCAACACCAAATCAATGTCTTGTCGGTTTTTTTATTCTGCGTCGTTTTTATTCGGGGGAAACCCAGAATAAAACCGCCGCTAGAAGCGGAAACCAGCACCTCCCTGAATCGCGATCGAGGTGTTGTTATTGTTTTTGTAAGCGTTTACACCCAGATCGGCAGAACCAAAGACTAAAACATTGTTAGCTAATTGACTCTCTACACCTAAGCTCAAAATCGGCGCGCTTTTGTTACCTAAAGGAGTGCTAGCATTTGTTTCATTTACAAAGTTATAGCCACCGCCCAGGAAGATATTTGTACCTGGAGCAACGCCAATATCATAGGTAAGTTTAGGTGTGACAGCACTAACTTTGTCAGTGAATACAATTCCGGCACGAGCAGATAGTTTGCTTTGAGGAATTGCATATCTACCGTACAAAGTTCCACCAGATTTTGCTTGTGAACCAACACCACTATCATTAGTCAATCCGCTGGAAATACCCGCACCTAAATAGTTGGAGTCAGTACCAACAAATTGAGGTGCTGCAATCTCTGTAGGGATTTGAGCAGTATATTTGGGCATTGCTTTAGGAGCCGCAGATGCAGGGTTAATTGCGCTCATAATTGGTGCGATCGCCAGTGTAGAAATAGCGATAGTTTTAATAGCTTGGGTGAAGGAGAAGTTCATGGTTAATTAGCTGGTGGTTGGTAAGTTTTGTTTTTCGGTCTTACCTACTAAGTCGCAACTGATAATTGAAAGGTTCCCAGATTATTTTATCGACTAAATCCATTTGTTTTTGAGGCTTTTAGAATAAACCTGCATTTTCTTGTGAGATTTAACCGTATAAATACGGATGAGGAAAACCGAATAAGCCTTAACTTTTGGAATAAGTATTTGAGTGATCTAATTTGCTTTTAGTTTGTTCCCGATCGATCATTTGTAGCAACCGTAAAGGAGATCGGCACTGTAAAACTAGTGTCGCTACAAACCCGACTTTTCCAAAAAGTCGGGTTTGTGGGCCAATCTATAGAACCCATTTGAGATCTTTTTAGCTCCTAGTTGAGGAGGGTAGGTTTTGTTTAAGATCGAATATAGCATCGACATTAGATTGCATGAAGCGGCGTTTTTATTCTGGGGGAACCCCGTCTTGTCGTTTTCTTATATCTCCTGTCGGAGAGGCTATTGCTAGCGCAAACGCTCCGCTACCGCCAACGGGGGGAAACCCCCGAATAAAAACGACGCAGAATAAAAAAACGACAAGACACCTACCCCTACAGATCTATAGATCGATTAACCTACTCGCTGCTGCTCAATTTGTCTCACCACAGTCAGTGCCGAATAACTCACACCAGCCGTACCTTCCCCAGGATGAGTCGAGTCGCCCACCATCCACAGTCCCGCTACCGGAATCCGCGTCGCAAACCCAAATGGCCCAAACGTCGATACCCGCTGCCCAATCCCACCGACAATTCCCCGTTCGCGTCCGGTGAAATGCTCAAAACTGCGGGGTGTGCCTACTTCTGTGACGACGATATTCTCTGGTGCCAGATTGAAATATTCGTTTAGTTTCGAGATCGCTACCCCAGTATAATCAGCTTTCATTGCGGCATAATCAACGTCCTCGCCATACCATTTATTGGGATCGACAAATGAGGATGCAATGATTGTCGCCATTCCCTCAGGTGCGCGTCCATCGCCAGTATGACTGACTGATACAAACAGCGAATTATTCTCGCCAATAATTCCATCGTAATCGTAGAGAAACTGGAGATGGGGCGGACACTCAGCCGGAATCGCTGCATTTTTTACGCCCAAATAGACTACAAATGCACCCGAAGCTTGGGGTAAACTCTTGACACGCGATCGATAGCCATCAAGGCTCCAAGGGAGCGGCTTTGCCAACGACAGTAGGGGAATCGGATTGGACTTAGGAGCCGCCGTTCCCAGCAATCTGACTAAATCCTGAGCGGTGACATTTGCCACCACCTCAGCGGCGGATTCTGTCCAAGTTGTGCCCGTTTTTTGGTTGCGGATCGTTACGCCTGTGATGCCAGCTTCGTCACATTCGATCGATTCCACCGTATGCCGCATCAGTAGTTTGCCACCATCTCGCTCTAATGATGCCACCAATCGATCGCTCAACACCTGCATACTCCCCTGCAGGTGGTACAGTCCTTGGGGTGTCTGAGACACGCCTAGAGCCGTTGCAGCATACAATAGGGCTGTTTCTGCTGCCGTCACCTGAGAATAGAGTTTGAGCTGTAAATCGAGAAATGTCCGCAGCCGTTTGTCCCCACTCAAGCCAAACCATTTTAGCGCGTCGCCGACAGTGGAGAGCGTAAACGGCACAGTAATTAGCGTCCCCAGTCGCAACGCGCCGACTAACTGCGTTACATCCCATAAATTACGTGGTGGTAAAACCGGATCGCGACTCTGAAATTCCCAGCTAGCGTCAAATAGTTGCTGTAAAAACTGCCAAAAAGGTTCACTCCCTGGAAACTGCTGCTGACGTTCGGCTTGCCACCGCTCAGGATCCCGCCACACGCTAATTGGCGTGGTTTCTCCAGGCAAAAATACCGCACAAGCCGGATCGCAAGGCACCGCTGGCGGTAGTTCTATTTCTAGCTCTTCAAAAATTCGATAGTGAATACCGCCTGGTTCCAATCCCGCTACCTGCGTCGCCCCCACATCAAAAGTAAACCCCTGCCGCTTGAATGTGGACGCACAGCCGCCTGGAACGATCGCTTGGTCAAATATTGTCACCTCATAACCCCGCTTGGCTAGCAAGGCTCCTGCCGTCAATCCGCCGATACCTGCACCAACAACTACAACTTTCGGACGAGATGAATTGGACATTTGTACAAGCGAGAAAATAATGATTGACGTTATTATCTTAACATTTCTACATGAAGGGTGAAATGGTTAGGTATGAAGGTTTTGACTAAATTGTGCTAGATGAGTTATGTTGTGATTCGCGCGGTCAATTCACTACCAATAGAAGCTGCTGGGGATTCGCGCGGTGTTGCGGTAAGATCTGCGGCAGTCTCAAACATCTGCCCATGTGACGCTAGAATATGAGTGCTGAAGTATTCCACTGTGATTGATTAAATCTCGTCTGGATTAACAGGGGATTTCGATCGAGTTTCGCGCTAATCTTGCGAAAACAGTGGAATGCTCACTGTAGGCACAGATAGAAACTAGGAGAAAAAAATGACTTTTGCATCAATTACATCTAGCACATCTGATTCAACTATCCTTAAAGCAGCAAAATTATCCAAGATTTCGATCGCAACTTCGTTAGTTGCGATCGTTGGTGTGACAATATTTCAGAACTTATTCTGGATGTCCGCATCTCACCCTGCCGAGCTTTCGATCGCTCAGAAGCAGGCTCTAACCAGTCAATGTGATGTAAACGTAGTTAAGTAACCCAAGTTGCTACCTTTTTATTCTGGGGTTCCCCCAGAATAAAAACGCCGCTTCATGCTGTCTAATGTCGATGCTATATTAGACTTCAAACAAAACCTACCCTCCTCCACTAGGAGCTAAAAAGACCTCAAATGGGTTCGATAGGCAGCAAATTAGGTCACTTAGTAAAAGTACTCGTAACCCACAGCAATAGAAAAATTAATAATCCAGCAAAAACTTCGCCACTCAATCCAATTTGACTAACGGGCAACTGGAGTGTGTTTACCAGCAACCCAGAAATAACTGTACCAAGCACCAACGCCAGTAACGTACCCAACAGCGCACGTTTAAATCGGCGTTGTTTTTGGTTGATAAAATACAGACTGAAGCCAGTCCCGAAGGCAATTAGAGTTGGCAATAGCGAACCTGCCAGGAGTGCTGCTGCACCACTGAGGACTGTGTAGACACCAGCCGTTGTTAGCACTTCTGACTGGCTGGGACGCTCAAATGTGTCACCCAACCAGCTTGGTGAACTTGCAACAGAAATAGAGGGGAATTTAGGCGCGGTTGCCAGCGGCTTTTCCGGAAACCTGATGCCGTCGGGTACTTTAATTTTACCTTGCTGACGGAGCTTGAGCCGTTCCATGACGATCGCATCATACGCGGCTTCTACACTATCTTGTAGCTGTGTATCTCCGCTCGATCGAGCAAGTACTCGCTGTTTGGCAGCTTGAACCTCTTCAAAGGTAGCATCTTCTGCTACGCCTAGCCGATCGTAAGGACTTTGCTGACTCATTCACAACCTCTGACCGATGGTCTCCACTACTACTACCTACTCTAGACTGCTTTGGAGGTATCCGCCACATTTGCAAGCAAATATTAAGAATTAGCAAAAAAGCGGGGAGCGGGGAGCGGGGGGAGAATTAGAATTCGCCCTTGACTTGTAAGCCGACGACTGTGTTTCCTTGATTATCTTGACCGATTAACGGAAATAAGATCAATCCATTCTTTTGTCTGAGTTCGATATCTCCGACTAAATAGCCCAATCCGGCACCAATCAATACATCGCTGACACGGTGACGATTGAGATCTACTCGTGAGTAACTAATCAAAGCCGCGCCTCCATACCAGAGTGCGGCATAGTCAGGATGATAGTGACTTTGAATCCTAGCAACTGCAAAGGCGGTTGTCGCATGACAGCTCGGAAAACTATCGACTTCGCTGGGTACGTCAGGGCGAGGAGACTTGATCACTGCTTTGAGTCCAGTACATAGTGCGGCACTGGTAGCTAGAGCATCAACCACTCGCAGGGAATGTTGTCCGCCTTGAGGACCATCTGTCAGCAGCGGCAACAAGGACGCTCCACCAAGATACAGGATCGTGCCTGGTCCAGAAACAAAATCAGAAAATCCTTTGTTTGTGACTGTTTGAGCTTGGACTTTGGGCGCGAAAGTAAATCCCGACATGGCTACAATCGCAGCAATCGATCCATTTTTCCAAAGCATAAGTATTTCTCTAATTTAGTTGCAGATTATTGCCGATTGTCATTGGTATGCTTGCACAATATTTCTGTATTTTAACAATTGTTGAGGGCAGTTAGTTTCGCCGTAACAATGCCTTAAACAATTATACCATGAGGCCGATTCAGTCCATTTTTTGCGTATAAATCTATATTTATACAAATTTTTATTACATTTCAGTGATTTTAATCAGGTCTTACTAGATCGGGATTCAGTTTTAGCAGATAATAGGCGGAATTTATTAACTCTACTTTAAATACTGAGGTAACAACCGAATGCCATATATCAATAACGATGGAGATACAAGGATGAATAACTTCCCAACTGAACCAAAAATGTATGTCGAGGAAGGTAGCAGCACCAACGGCAGCCAAAACTATCTGATGATGGGTGTTGTTGGTGTTGTGTTAGTTGCCGCGCTGACTTTTGTGGCAATGGCAGTTTAGTGGTTTAGTGGTTTAGCAAGTAGCTGAACTTAGTTGAGATCCCAGAGTGAGAGGATCTCTGTCCACTTTGTGGACACGAAACGTGATTAGACTAGATTGTAAGGCTTGCCTAGCTAAACCACTAATCACTAAACCACTAAACCACCAAATCACGACTCCCTAACTTTCCCCAAATGACAATCATTGAGCCAAATTCGGACTGCTTCGCCAACGACGGTTTTGCTACTTTCCGTTGGGGGTGAAATAGCAGTATTGGCAGTGGGAAAGTTGCTGGTGCGGGAATAAATATTTGCCAATCGCCAGCCCATGCGAGTTTGAGCGAGAAATAGCCAGTGAAACTGTTGCAACTGGGTAGACTGAAGCCCTGTATACTGGCGTTCAAGAGTACCGATAAAGACTTGGGTTGAGGCTGATTGGGGAAAACGAGCTGGATATTCGCGACTAGTTGTTTCGATCGGCTTTAATTCGGGCATACTAGCTGTAACGATCGAACTGTACAATGTATCAGTTCGGCTGCGTCGCTGTTGAATTAGTCGATTGGTGTAGCCAGGTAAATCTCGGACTAATAAATTGGTGAGACTATCCACTTTGACGGGACAAGTCTGCGGTGTTGATGCAAGGACAGGTGGGGACTTTTGATGCAGCCTAACAATAGGCACATTGCACCAATTTTCGATCCCTGGAGTACAGACAGGCAGATAATTCACACTTAAACTTAGAAAAGATTAACTTTAATCCAGCATAAATAAACAGCATGGAAATTGGCATCCCCACAGAAACCAAAGACCAAGAATTTCGCGTCGGATTAACGCCTAGTATCGTGCGGACACTAATCGATCGCGGACACCAAGTATACATCGAAACGGGGGCTGGTTTAGGCTCTAGTTTTCCCGATGCTCAGTATCTGCAAGCAGGAGCGAAGATAGTCCAGACAGCCGCCGCTGCTTGGGATCGACAGATGGTGGTTAAAGTCAAAGAACCGCTGGTGAGTGAGTACGGGTATCTCCAAAAAGACTTGCTACTATTTACCTATCTCCACCTCGCCGCCAATCGCCCGCTGACAGAAAAATTAATCGATACAAAAGTTAATGCGATCGCTTACGAGACGGTAGAATTGCCAGATGGGAAACTGCCCCTGCTTTCACCGATGAGCATTATTGCAGGGCGATTATCCGTTCAATTTGGCGCGAGATTTCTAGAAAAACAACAGGGCGGTAGTGGTGTTCTCCTGGGGGGTGTTCCTGGTGTCCAAGCTGGACAAGTAACCATTCTCGGTGGCGGCATTGTGGGGACGGAAGCCGCACGGATGGCGGTAGGCATGGGCGCACAGGTGACGATACTAGATGTTAATATCGATCGACTCAGCTATCTAGAAACTATCTTTGGTGCCCGCGTCAGTTATCTCTACAGCAATGCGTCCAATATCGAAGCCGCCGTTCGGAGTGCAGATCTAGTCATCGGCGCAGTTCTCATCCCAGGCAAACGTGCGCCGATCTTAGTCTCCAGTGCCCTTGTTGCTCAGATGAAACCAGGATCGGTAATTGTTGATGTCGCCGTGGATCAAGGCGGCTGCATCGAGACGGTACGCCCAACTTCTCACACCAGCCCTGTCTACACTGAATCAGGAGTCGTCCATTACGGTGTCCCAAACATGCCTGGAGCCGTCCCTTGGACAGCAACTCAAGCATTAAATAATAGTACCGCGCCCTATGTGATTAAACTAGCCGATCGAGGAATGGACGCTTTAACTTTAGATCCAAATCTGGCTAAAGGTGTAAATGTTCAGGCAGGTAAAATCATTCATCCCGCAGTGCGAGAGGTTTTTCCCGATCTGGCTAGTGTATAGCGGGGATCTACCCACCCCGCCCTACGGGCACCCCTCCAGGGAGGGGATTTTACCTCAAACGCCTCTTTCAAATTGCTTTAACTTCCATCACTAGGATAGCTGGACGGGAAAATCCCCTCTTGGGAGGGGTGCCCGTCAGGGCGGGGTGGGTTGATCTTCGCCGAAGTCAGTTTACCCCCACCATCCACTATTCCCTATCCCCTAGTCCCTAACTCCACTAAAATCAAAAGTATAGGCTCCATCACAGATAACTATGCTCTTCCGCGAACTGGTATTAGAAAACTTTGGTTCTTACTTAGGTAAGAACACTATTAATTTATTACCAGATACATCTGAACATAGTCGCCCAATTATTCTTATTGGCGGCATGAATGGTGGTGGCAAAACAACCATTATGGATGCGATGCGGTTGGCGTTGTATGGTGCCCGCGCCCAATGCTCGACGCGGGGAAATTTGAGCTACGGAGATTTTCTCGATCAGTGCGTGAGTCGGCATACACCACCAACGGAAAAAGCGCGGATCGAGTTAGCATTTCAGGTAGCTGAAGATGGTGATTTGCTAGACATTCGGATCGTCAGACATTGGGAACGCAATCCTCAAGATGGTAAGGATACCCTGGGCATCTTAGTAAATGATTGGGCGGATACAATGCTGCTCAAAACTTGGGATGAATATATTGAAAATCTGTTGCCACTGGGTATTTCTAATTTATTTCTATTTGATGGAGAGCAGGTAAAAGAATTGGCTGAACAGGAGACTCCACCTGTTGGTGTATTTGATGCGATTCAATCATTACTCGGATTAGAATTGGCGGAAAGGCTAGCAGCAGATTTAGATGTGTTAGTGAGTAGAAAAAGAAAAAATTTAGCTAATGATAAACAATTAACTGCGATCGATAAAATTGAGTCGAAGCTAGCACAGGAGCAGTCAGAATTATTAGCTATTGAATCAGAATTAGCTGAGATTAAATCTAAGCTAGCAATTGCGATCGAGCAAGAAGCCCAAGCCTTTGATAAATTCGTGCTCGAAGGCGGTAAAATTGCTGCTCAGGGCAAGGAATTGGAACTGGAGTCAAAAGCGATCGAACTGCAAATCTCTCAGCAGCGGCAAGTATTAGCCACTCTAGCGGGTGGCAGTTTACCGCTGTTACTGATTGCGCCGTTACTTGCTCAAATTCAAGCTCAAGGAGCAATTGAACTCCGACAGCAGCAAGGTAAGGCAGCTCTGGATTTATTAGTCGATCGAGATCGCAGATTGCTTGATTATCTCCAGCAGCAGCCAGCTTTTAAAAACCAGATTGCAGATGTTCAGTCATTTCTAGAACGTGATAATCAAGCACTAGTTAATGAAGTTGGATCGAAGAAAAATGGATGGTTGGGAGTAGAAGTAGAAGTACTGAATCAATTAGATAACATCTTAAAATACGATCTCGATCAAGATGCTCAAACAGTTAGCCAACTGCAAGATAAATTAATCAAACTAGAAGCTGAACTAGATTTAATCGATCGTCAAGTAGCCGCAGCCGCCTCACCAGAAGAATATACCCGACTCAAAACTCAAGAAGCCACTGCCCGCGAACTAGTGTCCCAACTCAAAGCCGACAAAATCACCACAACTCGCCGCCAGGAAGAGATTGACAGAATCATCACCAAAACCAGACAAGAACTAGCGACCTATACTGAGACAAATATTCAGCTCAAACACGATCGACAGATTGTTGATTCGATCGCCAAAGTTAAAGCTACCTTAGAAATATTCAAAGAAAAACTAACGCTCAAAAAAATCAATAAACTAGAGAACGAAGTTACCGAATGTTTTCGATACTTATTACACAAATCCGAACTAGTTCAACGAGTCACGATCGATAGTACCACCTTCACCCTTTCCCTCCACGATCGAGCAGGTAAACCATTACCAAAACATCGGCTTTCCGCAGGTGAAAAACAACTCCTAGCAATTGCTTTACTCTGGGGATTAGCGCGAGTATCAGGACGACAACTGCCAATTGCGATCGATACACCACTGGGCAGACTTGATTCATCCCACCGCACCAATCTCCTCGAACGTTATTTCCCCGCCGCCAGCGAACAAGTCATCCTCTTGTCTACAGATACCGAAGTCGGCGAAAGCGAGATCGCCAATCTCCGTGCCCAAGGTGCAATCACTCGCGAATACATCCTAGAACACGATGCCGATCGACAGCGCACACAGGTAAAATCTGGATATTTCTGGTAGCTCCCAATAATTCGTGCTATCATAAGAGATGACTCGGCCCCATGCGGTCGTAACGCCCAAACCTTGTCAGGACCGGAAGGTAGCAGCAATAGGGATGCTTATAACAGGCGTGGAATCCGGGTCATCAAAGTATTTTATAGTCATATATTGCCGTACTTCGCTACACATCGGCAAACCGTACAATTTTTCCCTACTACTCAGGTAGTTTGAGCGGTTATCTTAGAGAATAGATAGCTCAAAAATATTGGTTAACAGAAGTAAGCAGTCTAGATCCGCCCAAAGGAGGAGGATGGTTTTTAAGATAGGGTTTAAACTCCCATCTGAAGGATCCAGCTATCAACTATCAACTATCAACTATCAACTAATTAACTATGGCTGGACTAGGCGATATCGTTCAAAAAGCATTTTATCTCGGTGTAGGACTCGCTACTGCGGCAGGAGAACAAGCGGGTGAGAAGTTTTCATCGATCGGCATTCAAGCCCAAAAGCTAGCCGACGAGATGGTTGCCAAAGGCGAAATCACCACCGAAGAAGCCCGCAAGCTGGTGGACGAGATGGTGAAATCTGCTCAACAGCAAAATTTGAATCAAGCACAAAGTAAGAATACCGAACGTGCTCAAAAAACTAGTGAACCCCGCCGAATTGAAATCGTCTCTGATGGCGAAACACCAGCCAAATCACCCGAAGATATCAGCGACATGCGGAAGCAAGTGGAAGCTCTCCAAGAAGAACTCAAACGGATGAAGAATTCCTAGACTCTTTCTCCGTTCAGACATATCTCCAACTTCTGAGAGAAGTTGGGGGTATTGAAACTCAAATCCTAGAGCTTCAATTTTGTGCTGATACTCCTGATGAGTTGCAAATACAACATCGTGACCGCGCTTGCGTAATTCAATCGCGATCGCAATTTTAGGGTGCAGATCCTCCAAAGATCCAATGGTGGTTAAAATAATTCGACTCATAGATTAGGACTCGGCATGAACGACTTCACTTAATGCTTCATCAATCACGGTATCGCTGACTCCTCGACGCTTCAAACTTGCGATCAAGGCTGCCACCGTCTCGCTCTCATGACTTTAAATATAGCCCGATCGAGGATGTAAATTTATTGGACAAATTTTAGTCGATTATCGATCGTCGGTTATGCCAACCCAAGAGTAGACTATTTACCCCCAGAATGTACAAGAATTAAAAGATTCGATCGGTTATTGTGAATTTGTCGCTGACAGTAATTGCTAAATTACCCGTATGAATAATCCGATCTTAATCCTCAATCTTCGATCTAGTTCGATCGCTCACTTTTCATCTCTGCCAATTCCAAAACATACCGCCAATACTTTATTCCTAGACGACTGGGCAACTCAATTTCTTGTTTGAATCCCAGCCGCTCATACATTCGCCTTGCTACTACCATCAACTCGCTGGTATGTAACCCGATCGTTAATGCTTTATCTTGCTTTGATCGATGAATGCATTCCCAACTAAGTTGCCGTCCAATTCTTTCACCTCGGTGCTGTGGCGATACAGCTAACAACCGCAACGATGCCCACTCTGGCTGAAAAAGACGACTATCTGACAAACCAGGCGGATAGTATACAACTGACCCAACTAATTCTCGATCGCGTTGAGCAACGAGCAATTGTCCTTGCTTGGCTATCTCTGCGACATTGGACAAACTAGTTCGCATCATCTCCCAATTATCTGATGTCAATAGATGAGAATATTCGCGATATGCTTCCACCGTTAATGATGCAATATCATCAATCTCTTGAGGAAGAGCATCCCGTATAATTGTCACCATAAAATTAGTCCTAAGTTACTAATATACTTATAAAAGCTGGGGGTATTAAGCCAAACAATTCATTCCTAAAAATTATGATAATCGGCTATTTCATTGTACTTTATCTTCTGTCTGATTTAGATGCAATTCACCCCATTTGCACAGGACAGGAAAAATCGGTTTGAGCGTTTCACCATGAGCAGTGAATGAATAGTCCACACGCGGTGGCATTTCGCCGTAGTCACGACGATGCACGATGCCATCTTTCTCCAGTTCGCGCAATTGTTGAATCAGCATTTTCTCGCTGATAACAGGGATTAACCGTTTTAATTCACTCAACCGCTGAGGCTGGTTGCGAAGATTCCATAAAATCAGGATTTTCCATTTGCCGCCTAATACGCCCAAAGTGGTTTGGACGAATTTTGTACCTTCCAACTGTTCTGTTGTCATCTGAATTGCTCGATACACTTACAAAAAAGTAAGTACTTCCCAAAAAGTAAGTATCAAGTATACCGTAGTAACTAAGTCAAATCCAAACTTATAGTAAGAGGCTAGCAGCATGTCATCATTAACCGGAAAAGTCGCAGTTGTCACCGCTTCATCGCGAGGAATTGGTCGATCGATCGCGTTACGTTTAGGACGAGATGGCGCAGCAGTAGCGGTTAACTATGTTGCTTCACCCGAAAAAGCTGAAGCTGTAGTCAAAGAAATTATTGCTGGTGGTGGACGCGCGATCGCCATTCAGGGCAGTGTGGCGGATCGAGCCGATGTAACGCGATTATTTGATGAGACGGAAAAGCAATTGGGATCGATCGATATCGTCGTCAATGTGGCTGGGGTATCGGTATTCAAACCTCATGTGGATTTGACTGATGATGACTTTGACAAGATATTTTCGGTTAATACCAAAGGCGCGATGTACGTGTTGCAAGCAGCCGCTACCCGCGTCAAAGATGGCGGACGGATCGTGCAATTCTCGACAGGTGGTACCAAGATGCCGCTCCCTGCTGCTGGACTCTATGCGGCGAGTAAGGCAGCAGGCGAACAATTCGCTCTTGCTCTCGCGAAAGAAATCGGGCATCGTCAGGTAACGGTGAATCTGGTTTCGCCTGGAGTTACCGACACAGATGGGTTGATTTTGGCTCAAGAAGCGATCGATCATCTCGTCAGTCAAACACCGCTCGGACGCTTGGGACAGCCGCAGGATATCGCTGATGTGGTGGCATTTTTAGTCGGTGATGATGCCCATTGGATGACGGGGCAAAATCTCCAAGTCAATGGCGGCATTTTGTAGTTAATTTCAGCTCCGTTCCAATACCGCACTCGATTGAAATCGGTGCTAACGTTGCAAAGTCCGCCTACGCGGACTAATAATTTATTCAGTCCGCGTAGGCGGACTTTGCATCACCAGTGGTGACTTTAGTCGCTGACTAACCTGAAACTAGTTAGGTTATTAGAAATCCCTTTGTAAAATCCCAAATAGTAGGTATAAAATGACGATCGAGCTATATACAGCAAATACTCCCAACGGGCAGAAACCAGCAATCATGCTGGAAGAAATCGGTATACCTTATCAGATTTTCCCTGTTAACATCGGTCAGGGCGAACAACACACAGATACTTTTCTGGCGATTAATCCTAATGGCAAAATTCCCGCCATTGTAGATAATGGTCAACGAGTGTTTGAATCGGGGGCAATCTTAATCTATTTAGCAGAAAAAAGCGGAAAACTATTACCTACTGATGGTAAGAATCGATCGGCAGTTTTAGCTTGGACATTTTGGCAAGTCGGCGGACTCGGCCCGATGATTGGTCAATGGGGACATTTCTCTCGATCGGCACCAGAGAAAATACCTTACGCAATTAATCGATATTTAGATGAAAGTGTGCGGCTATTAAATGTCCTTAATACTCATTTAACCGATCGGACATTTATTGCTGATGATTATTCGTTGGCGAAGCCTCTCTGAAAGAGAATTGCTGACATTATGAATTATACCTGGGCAGCTAGTGGGCTGAACTTTATTCGTGCTGCTCATCCCGAACGAGTTGAGAATTTAACGGCACTCGATCGCTGGGTGAAAAAAATTGGCGATCGACCTGCGGCTCAAAAAGGTTTAGCGGTACTGAAATAACTATAGATATTTCCGATGATTACTTTTGTCAATATGTTTACTGTTAAAAGCGGACAACAGGATGCTGCATTGGCAGGGATTCAGCAAATTTATACCGAAGTTGTCAAATTCCAAACAGGATTTATTAGTGCCACGTTGCTAAAAAGTGATGATGGTAATACCGTTACCGCAATCGCCCAGTGGGAGACAGCCGAAAACCTCGCTAGCCTATCTCAACATCTGCGATTTCGAGAACTCCATAACGAGTCATTTTACGAATCGATCGTTCAAGTAGAACCGCGTATTTATAGTGGTGAACAAGCTACCATCAGCCCTTGAATAGTTTGTGCTAAATAATTGCGATCGAGATAATTAACAAAACATCATTTCAGGATAAGGTCTCCATGCGCTCATTCCTAGCTCCGCTCAACACCACCTGGGGATCAATCCTTGGGGTCGTCGCCTCACTGACAAATCCAAGAAAAGTGCGGGATAGCATTCGTCCTTGGGTAGGGGCAATTCATGAATGGCCCCTACCCAAGGACGAATGCACGTTGTTTAGTTCTCATTCCTAATTTACAATTACCAAACAAATCTCATGACAAATATTGCAGTTATCTATTTTTCAGGCAGCGGACACACTCATTTAATGGCGGAATCGATCGCCATCGGTGCCCAAACAATTCCCGATACCAAAGTCGAATTACTCCGCATTACTGGCGAACAAATTGTCAATGGTCGCTGGAAGGATGAAGCAATGATGGCTACTTTGAATAGTGCCGATGCGATCGTCTTTGGTTCGCCGACTTACATGGGCGGTGTTGCCGCTCAACTCAAAGCATTTATTGACGCTGCCAGTGGTGCCTGGGCACAACAACTCTGGAAAGATAGGCTTGCTGGTGGTTTCACCCATTCTGCTGGGATGAGTGGTGATAAACAAGGCACGCTGATCTATTTGGCGACTAACGCCGCTCAACACGGGATGATCTGGGTGGGTGCGGGTGAAATGTCGCAGCCCAATGGGGTGAATCGCTTGGGTTCTTATACAGGGGTGATGGGGCAAGCCATTCCTGATTTTACGGGGACAAAAACTGTAGAACTCGATACTGGCGATCGATTATCTTGTGAATTATACGGTCAGCGCATTGCCGCAGCAACCAAGCGGTGGCAGAAGTAAGTTAGCAAAGTTGGTGTGAATCCCCCAACCCCCTTGGAAAGCTTGCTTAGATCCGGATCTTAGTCCCCCTTTTTAAGGGGGATTTAGGGGGATTCAGATCTCCAAACAAAGTCCAGTAAACCAAACCGACATTAATTCATTGAAAAATGGAATCTAAATAATGCCAAATCCTAATTCTTGGACGACTAAATTAACTCTCTTACTTGCCAGCAGCCTGACAGTGATGTCCGGCGCAACCGTTGCGCCATCGCTGCCAGCGATGAAACAACAATTTGAAAGCGCGATCGCCGACCCCGATTTGCGGACAACTTTAGTCAAATTAGTAATTACATTACCAGCATTATTTATCGTCATTGGTTCGCCGATCGCAGGCATTATCGTCGATAAATTTGGACGCAAACCGCTATTACTAATTACAGCAGTTCTGTATGGTTTTGCTGGTAGTTCGGGGCTGTTTTTAGAAAGTTTACCCGCAATTTTAGTTGGACGAGCGGTGCTAGGTTTAGCTGTGGCTGGAGTGATGGTGAGTGCGACGACCCTCATCGCCGATTACTATAGCGGCCCCGCACGAGCGGCTTTTATGGGGCTACAGGCGGGATTTATGGGTTTGGGTGGCGTGGTGTTTCTGACCCTCGGCGGCGCACTGGCTCAACAAAATTGGCATTATCCATTTGGAATTTACCTATTTGCATGGCCGATCGCCTTGTTGGTTTTCGCATTTATTAGCGAACCCAACAGAAGAAATTCTGCCCAACAAAATCTGGAATCAGGAAGTGATTTAACCAGTCAAACTACACCCGTTGGCGTGATGGTAATTGTCTATGGATTGACCACCCTCAGTCAAATTGCGTTCTATCTGATCCCCGTTCAATTGCCCTTTTATCTCGATGGTTTAGTTAAGGCTAATCCCTCTCAAAGTGGGATGGCGATCGCGCTGTGTACGTTATTTAGCGCGATCGCATCTGTTACTTATGGCAAGCTCAAACAACGGATGGAATTTGTTACTTTTCTACCTGCAATTTTTGGCTTTATGGGTATCGGTTATTTATTAATCGGTCAATCTTCAACCTGGTTGCAAGTATTAGCCGGATTAGGAATTGCGGGGATGGGGTTAGGATTGCTGATGCCAAATATGTCGGTGTGGCTCAGTTCTGCGGTTCCCGATGCACTGCGCGGGAGAGCTTTGGGCGGTCTTTCGACAGCGATGTTTTTGGGGCAGTTCTTATCGCCGATCGTCACTCAGCCATTAACCAAATCTAGTGGCTCAGGTGGCACCTACGCGCTCGTTGGCGGTGGTCTAGTTATCGTTGCCTTGGGATTTGCCGTTTTTAAATCCCAAGTGCGTAATTTAACCCGTTCTCGTGCTGTCTAAATCAATCGAATTATTTTAATGTTGTTAAACCAGCTCAATAGACGAAAGCCACTTGGCAAGAGCATCGCTTTTTCAATTGTATTCATTATCGTCAATAGTTTTGGATTAACTACCGTTCGAGCGAATGAATTAATCCAGTCGTTGGCGGTAGCGGAGCGTTTGCGTCAGCAATAGCCTCTTCTCGGAACGAGACGCTACGCGAACGGCACGAGAATCGATCTTCAGCAGTCTGTAGATATTAAATCTAGCGATCGAGCCTTTCAATCGTTGAAGTCGATTGTCGATCGCTATAATTGCCTATCAGCATCTACTGAAACTAGTTTTGACAGCATTTATCCGATCGATAGAAATAAGTTCGCCAAAGATCTCAACTCTTGTACCGATCGAATCAAAAACATAGCTGAAATAGCTCCCGCAGATCTAGAAACACTTAAGCAATTACAAATAGAATTTGCGACAGAACTTACCGCTCTCACAGGTAAAATAGATCGGCTCGAAACTGATGTCGCCAAAGTAGAGAGCCAGCAATTTTCGACAACCACAAAACTTAGTGGACAAGCGATTTTTGCGATCAATGCAGGTACATTTGGCGGTGATAGAATTATTGCTCCTAGAGGTGCGATCGTCAGTGCCGCCAAGCTCAACGCAACCAGCCTCTATCGGGTCAGTTTAGACCTCAATACTAGTTTTGACGGCACAGACCTGCTCAAAGTCCGTCTCGTGTCTGCGAGTCCTGGCAGCGGTGACAATGCGGCTGGGTTTCTAGAGCCTAATTTTGGCAGCGTCTTAGATTTTGCTGTCCCAGGACGCGAACAGCTTAGTTTGGGACGCTTATATTACACATTCAACCCTGCCAAGGATCTGAGCGTCACCATCGGTCCTCAAATGGTAGCACCAGATTTTGTCGATCGAAATCGCTATGCCAACGCCAGCTTTCGGGACTTCTCCACCGCTGCGATTACCAATAATTTTATCCTAACAGCGGTGGTGAATTATTCGGCAGCAAATTTAGCGTTGTCGGCGTAAATGCTGAAGCTGCAATTTCACCCAAAGTTGGCTTATTTGCCCGCTATGGTTCTGGCTCTTATCCCAATACAAGCCTCGGCGATATTCGCCCTCAATATTGGTCGGCTGGCATCGCCGTTCAAGATCTATTTACCAAAAACGATCTAGCGGGAATTGGCATTGCTCAACCGTTTTTACTCAGAGAAGTTGGCAATGCTACTCAAACAAATTTTGAGGCATTCTATAATATTCCAGTAAGTCAAAATTTGCGAGTTACTCCGATCGTTCAACTTATCACTAATCCAGCTAATCAGAGTAGTAATAGCTCGATCGTCACAGGCACAGTTCGCGCAGTATTTTCATTTTAATGTCAACTATCAACTTTTTAATTAGTTTGTAATGCTTGCATTGCACTCTTGACGAGTTGAAAGTAAAAAGGTTTGGTAATATCGATCGATTCTATTGGTGTTGATAGATTAATTAATTCTGCTATCTTTTGACCCTTATTAATCACCAAGGCTCCACCTTGTTCATTGATAATTGTGATTCGCAATTTGTCATCAGAGATACTGCAATCATACTCGCGATCTTGATAATTAAACTGATAAGTTTGAGCTGAAATTGGTAATCTGACACTCACAACTTCTAGCTCGATCGATTTCAAATCACGCCAGTTATTTTCCTTGAGCTTGTAAGCAATATCTAGATATTTAGGCAGTGGAAAATAATCACCAAATCGCCACGCGATCGCTTTAATTCCTCTAGGAAATTCTGGCGTATCAACCGTAAACTTGAGATGCCCTTTACCGACAATTTTTTGTTCGATTACCCGCACATTTGCCGTCCAGAATACAGGATCGGGATTCTCCATGCCACAGGGATGAATGGCATCAATTTGTTCATACAGCGACATGTTAATTGCGCCTAGATCTGCTTCAGCATCGATTTTGACCAAATATTTGAGATGCTCGATTTCCAAGCATTTATGAGCAAATTCACTCAACCTTTGTTGAACTTGTACTAGATTTTCAGTCGGCATCGAAAATCCACCAGCAGCTCGATGTCCGCCGTATTTACCCAGCAGATCGTGACAGTAATTAAGAGCATCAAACACATTGAACTCAGGAATACTCCGCGCCGAACCGCGAATGTGCGGATGAAATCGCGCTGTAGGCGAAGACGTATAGAAGATGGTTTCCGCCTGACGGCACGCCTCGCTCCGCTCGTCTACAGCGTGCGTTTCACCAAGCGGATGTTCATCTTCATTGGTGCCGATGAATACTGGCACACCATAGCGTTCTACCAACCGCGAAGCTACAATTCCAATTACCCCATGATGCCAACCAGGATGAACAATTACTAATACCCGATCTTGCTTAATATCATAGTTGCCATTTTCAATTAGATTGATCGCTTCTTGTTCGATCGATGCACACATATCTTGACGCTGTTTATTTACCTGTTCGCACTGAATTGCTCTAGCTAATGCCACACCCATATCATCAGTTGTGAGCAAATTAATGATAATCTGCGGATCGTCAATTCTCCCGATCGCATTAATTCTCGGTCCTAACCTGAACCCAATATCTTCAGGTTTCATCGCCGTGTTTTTCGCCGCAGTTCCACCTTGAGTGCCCGACATTTCAATTAAGGCTTGAATCCCTGTAACTTTAGAATTTGGCAATAGCTGCAATCCCTGCTTAACTAAGCGACGATTAATTCCTGTCAGTGGTGCTAAATCGGCGATTGTCCCCAATGTAAATAGCTCCAATAACTCATCGCTCAAAGATGGTTTATTCAACCGAGCTGACAATTCTAGAGCCAATAGATAAGCAACTCCTACTCCTGCAATCGATCGATAAACCGAAGACTCCGCAATCAATTTGGGATTAAGAATCGCATTTGCTGGCGGCAATACTTGCGGTAAATCATGGTGGTCTGTTATGATAGTAAGTAGACCCAATTCTGCGGCTCTAGCGATCGCATCCACCGCAGAGATGCCATTATCCACTGTGATAATTAGCTTGACACCCTCGGCGTGAAACTCTTCAACAATCCGACGATTGATGCCATAGCCATCTGACATCCGACTCGGAATGGCATAGTCAACATCAGCACCTAAAGCAGACAAAGCGCGTAATAGCAACGCCGTACTCGTCATGCCATCCGCATCATAGTCGCCACAAATAGCAATCTTGGACTTCTGATCGATCGCGTTCACTAGTAAGTCTAAACTAATCTCTAAATCGGGAAACTCAGTCAACGGCGAGGGCAACTCCGCCGTCTCTGGATGAATAAACAACTCCGCCTGTTCGAGCGTTTCGATGCCCCGATTTAGCAATACCTGTGCCAGTAAAGGGGATGTCGCCTCCTCCGGTGTTAGCGTGATTCCCGCTGCTAGCGTTGCAGCCTGGGACGAGTTGCTCTGTGCTATTTGCCAGCGGTGTTGGGGAAGCATAGTTTAGTTGATAGTTGATGACGATAACTTGTGGGTACCAATCAAGGGCAACTTGTAGGGGTGCCCCTGTTGAAACACAATAAAGTTGCGTAATTACACAAGCTGAATACGCTGATATCCCGTAAGGTACTTTCAATCTTACCAAAACAACGACCTATATCAGCGCAGATTATTAACTTCAAAGTGTCCGCAGCATCTCAATCGCGGCTGCAAACCTTCCTCCAATAGAACCGCGAAATCGCTCTCACCGCCGCTGAAACTGCTGAAATCGACCTATACCAGCAACTCGACACCCTCATCGGTTTCCTCAAAATCAGAGGCTATGCCTTAAAACTAGCTCTAGCGAAGGCTAAACATAATCCTAAACAGACTTACAGCGATCGATCTATCCTCATTTCCTGTAACTCAGTCATAAACCACCTAACACCTCATCCAACCTATTTTTAAATGCAGTCAGACTAGGCATATTTGTAATCTGGTTAATATCGATCTCACCAGCATCAATTTTGTCATTGAGTAACATTCTCGATCCAGGCTCCCCTAGATACTCCTCTAGCTGCTGCTTGAGTGAATTAGGTGAATCATCATTACCAGATTCATCTTCGAGTTTGTCACAATTTTGATACTTGTTTCGTAAAGCACATAAAATCCACGCTTCAGACTTCGGCTTGGGAATCATCGGTACACCAGTAGAAATCTGTCCAGCTTCAAATCCATTTAGCATTGATTTCCACTTATCTTGCCACACTCCACGCTCGGCACTCGCCGTACCGTCTGCATCTCTAAACAATACTAAAATCAACGGTACATCGCTACCAAGTTCTTTGCCTTTAAGCTGGGCTAGTAAGGCTAAAGCTTGGGCATTTTTATAATAGTATCGCGTTTCACTCTCCTGCTTTTTTCCTTTCATCGATCGAGGCTTGATCCCTTTTGCTGTTTCGGTCAATTGTTTTTTAGGGATAATAGTATAGAAACTACATTCAATTAATGAATACCCAATCTGTCTATCGATCCAATCATCAACCAACTTCGTCATTGGGCCAATTTCATCATTTTTAGTGCCGATATCGGAGGCTCCCTCTCCACTTAATATTAAGAACATTACAAACTCCCAGTAATTTCTCGATCAAGTTGAGTTAATAAGGTATCTTCATAAACCTCACCAGCTCCCATCACTGTCAACTTTGCACGCATTGAGGGAAGATCAAACAATCGAATCGCTTGCGTTGCTCCATTCTTGCCCTTGTAGATATAAATAACGCCCTCGATCGCAACATCATCTTCTAGGTAGTTTAAAACCATCGGACTGTGAGTAGTAATCAATACTTGGGGACTAGCTCCTACCAATTCGTCGATTAGAAACTCAATCAATTCTGGATTGACTCCGTTCTCAATTTCATCGAGCAACAAGAAACTTTGCTCTTTAGACAATTGAGCAAAAACCGCCAGCATTCGCAGAAATCCATCAGCAACATGTCGAGCTTCCGTCTTGACGATCGTATCTCCAAATTGCTCTTGAATGGTGAGACTTTTCCAACCGGAGCGAAGAGATGATGTATCGAAGTGCTTAAATCGTGGATAAATTTTAGCCAGCTTTGATTGAATATCTGCTTGTTTTTCTTCGCCAATTTCATGCAAAAACGCTGATAGTTTCTCACCACCCAATCCCAAGCTATTACCTGCATCTCTAGTTCTTTGCCTGAGTAACTCAGGAGCTAAAAGATCTAGTGCATGTAAATTAGCAAAGAAAGTTTTTAGCTGCCTTATTTCTTGAGGTAGCTGAGAATCTTTAATCTGTGACATCACAGATCCCTGATAATTAAAGGGAATATCTCCAGATAGTATTTCACGCTTTTCTATAGTGCTTAAGTATGTATTAATACCATCTTTACCAGGAATAACTCCCTGTGATACCCTTTGCAAAGTCCATGCTTGATAATTTCCATTTTCTACTTTCAAAAGTAGCTGCTTATTCCATTCTAATCGTTCAGATGTGCAGCGTAGTGTTTGGCGATTGAAACTAGCAGACCACTTAACTTCAAATTCAGAGTAATCCACACTAGAAAGTAAAATCTCAAAATCAATATTCTGCTTGCGAGTCAACTTTGAATTAAGGTCAGATGCCTCCCATTGTCGCTGCTTCAACCAACCACTCAGATCGCCTCTAAATTGCTGAGACAGAAAATCAAAGAATTGCAATACCGTTGACTTACCCGAACCATTTAGCCCAACCAAACAACTAAATTTAGCTAAAGGCAACTCGAAATTAACTAAAGATTTAAAATTATCAACTTTTATAGATTTGATCTTCATTTTATTGATCGCCTACCATCGTCAGTTCCCATTCATTGAAACAAGCTCGGATCAACATGAAATAATCCACCCAATTGATCGGCAGTTGATCGATCTATAATCTTTTTACCACTAATAGCATCATTAACATCTACTTCCGAACCAAATATGGTTACGAGATTGATGGGGTGCAAATCTCGTTGATCCATTAAAAAAGCCAGCATCGATCCAGGATTACTTCCTAGATCGGATTTGTAAAATTCTCGCTCAAATCTTTCGATTAAAACAACCAATAATTCATAGATTGCATCTTGCTCTGGAGTTCGATCGTGTAAGTGCATTAACTGCTCTACAATCGTCAAAGCTTCTTCGTTTTCAACTTCTGTCTTAATTATCTTTGGCTGATATTCAGACAGAAGTTCTCTGTATTTTTCACGATTAAAAGTAAGGGTCATTATTCCATTCATCCTTGTCGTATTCTGCATGGGTGAGAATATACTTGACATAAATTAGTTTTCTTTCATAGTCAATACTGACAATTAATCGATAACGATTACCTTTAATATTAAAGACTGTGAAATTACCAACAGCCTCAGCTTTGGAGAAAACAGCTTGGACTTCTACCAAGTTTTCCCAGTCGAGCTTTGTGGCAACTTTGTACCAATTATCCAGGGCATCTCGACAACTTGCGTGTTTTTCTACATATTCACGCAGTCTACGATAATGTTGTCGATCGAGATATAAAAAAATGTAGAAACACAATAAAGTTGCGTAATTTGAGAAGCTGAAATTATTGGTGTCTCGTTGACTATGTACACTACTGAGAAAATAAAGTTGCGTAATTTGATCTAAAGCAGAGAGCAATCAACAACAATAAAGTCGCGTAATCTCCACAATACCTTATTGAGTATACATCTTAGCTGCTGAATAATGCCGGATCGACATGAAATAGCTTACCCAGTCGATCGGCAATACCTGCTGTAGAGATATAGTAAAATCGTATACTTTTGAAGGCTAAAATTAGCTGGGGTGAAACGATCGACCGTACAGTGCGACCTAAATTTATGGCATCAATAGCCTGATTTTACTAGTGGCTGTTTTGCAATAGCGTTCAAATCGGCTGACTCCAATAAATCACTCCAATCCTGCTGTAATTGGACATCATTGGGTTTTTGTAATCGCTGTTGAGCCAGACTCGTGACGGCATCGTACCAAATCCCCTGCTGGGCAAAAGTATCGCTCTTATTGCCCTGGCTAGGTAAGCTCACCCGTTTGACCCATCCATCGACAAACACTCGATTGGTAGTCGTTCCACAAGGCACTTGAGCTTTTAATGTCCAACGATAGTCTCGATCTAGTTGTAAAGGTTGTTGACTGGTGGGGATTCGCACTCCAATTATGCCAGGTTGCCCAGGAGTGGGAATGGGAGCGCGGTAGATATCTTCACCCTGTCGATTTTGGAGAGAAAATTCTAGCTTTAATGCTTGGGTCGAAGGGACAAAAAACCAGAAGATTGGGCGTTCTACAGTGGTTTGTCCCCAGACACTTTTTTCGGAAACTCGATCTGAAGGATTCTGGTTAAATTCTGGGGCTAGGGCGATTAATTTCAAGTCGCAACTACCACCACTCATCGAAGCACTCACAGTACGATTTCCAGGATAGCCTTTTGAAGGTGGTGATGGAGGGGGGGGGACTTGTTTCTTTTTCTTTAACTGTTGAGCGGTTGAGGTGTCTGGTTGGATGAGAGCGAAGGGCATCACAATCCCCAGACTAATTGTTATACCTAAAACAATTGGTAAAAGATGAAATGTCGTTTCGTTCGATCGCCGCTCGTTCATATATTTTTATATCTGGAAGTTGATACTGAAAAGTTTGAATTAACCGATCTAAATTTAGTTCCTTGTAATAAGTAAATCTTGACACAACTACCTGCAATTATCAAACCGAATATGGAAGGGATGAGGGGAAACCAATAGCCAAAAGTTGCGAGTAATACCACCGAGCCACCGCAGAGAATGGCAATTATCCCACCACCCAAACTTACCAATACCCACAACCGAGGCACACCCCATGCCAGTAAAGCTCCAGTCGTGGCGAATAGCAACACGATCGAGCTATCGATCCAAAATGGATGCGCCCAGAATAACGGACGGCGATCCAAGGCAGCACTGATGAGTTGGCTAGTCATCTGCGCTTGGAGGAAGACACCAGGGATACATTGAGATCCGCCATATTCGGGGCATGGATCGGTATTGAGCGGTTCATAGGGCGTTTTTGAGATGTCTTTAAAGCTGCTGTCTGTCGTCCCAATTAAGACGATCTTATCTGCAATCAACTGCTTCAGTTTTTGAGGATCTGATAAGGTAAATATTTCCCCCAGTGAAATTGAAGGAATTGCAGCAGTAAGAGAATCATTAGAGCGATAATTTATCAACATTTGGTAGCCACGCGAGTCAAATTGTTGATATCCGCCCGTATGAGCGGTTAGAAGCTCAAACTGTTTGGTACCTAATTGTAGAGTATTGGCATGAATTTTTAGTTCGATCGGTTGAGGTTGAGCTTGCAGGTATTGATATGCCAACATCGTGCTGATGGCGTAGGGGGTACTGCAATTACCTGGTTGAGCGTCCATCGATAGTAACTGGCGGCGCATTGTGCCATCTCGATCGGCGATCGTATCTGCAAAAGATAATAAATTTGCTCCAGTAGGCGGAGCGATTTCTAGATCTCGATCGGTTGGACTTTTAACTTTGCAGACTGGAACTAAATTACCAGATGCTAAACTATCGTTAATTGCCGTATATTTGGCAGGGATTTCACGATTTAAAAATGTATCGATCCCAATAATTTGGGGATGATATTTTTCGAGGAGTTGGAGGAGGCGATTGAGTGATGTATTAGATAGAGAAGAGGCATTTTGTAACTCTTTTTGTTGTTTTTGCCGTTCGACATCCTCCTGAGTTACTTTAACTACTAAAATCCGTCGATCTTGCACTTCTGAAGGACGAGAACGCATCGTTAAATCGAAGGCATTGAGTTCTAGCGGTTGGAGGATACCCACAAACCGAATTGCAGAAATGGCGATTGCAGTAGCTAAACTAGTTAATAATGCTACTTGCAGATGACGTTTTTTAGTCTTTCCTGCTCCCTGTAATTCTTCCCAAGTGGGAGCATGAGTCGTGCCGTGCTGATAAACTGTGGGCAGCCAAGTCGCACAGGGAAATCGATCTTCTAATCCTTGGAGTTTTTCACGGGCTTCGCGAACCGATCGATAAAAAGAGTTACCATTAGAATACAGAGTGAGAAATACCTTCAGAAAACTCTGAGCGACGTAATCTGGTACTGGTTCTCGCATTACAATTACTTGCGGAATTTTTAAGTCAGATAGAGCTTTTGCCAATCCCAACCCATCGCAAGAATTAAAGATGGCGATTTTCAAGCCATTAGCGATCGCTTTTTTCAGTCCGTAACGCAGTTCTTCGAGATTTAATTTATCGGTTTGATTGATATAAATTTGCCCTGTAGTGTTATCTTTACTGCTAGAACTATGTCCGGCAAAAAACAAGATATCCCAAGGCTGTTCCCACAATCGATCGTTGATTTGTTCGCGTTGAGGTTCGACTAAAAACTCGACTTTGGCATCGGGAAGTTTCGCTAGTGTTTGACGATCTGCTTCAATGTTAATCCCTTTACTATTACCGAGAATTGCTAAAATTCTGACTCCAGAGCTAGCTGAAGTCAACTGTTCGATCTTTTCAAACTGTGGCGAACTCAAAACCACTTCGGTAGAGTTATAACGGCTAAAAATATCTGCTACTTGCCAAGGTAAACGATGTAGTTGCGGATCGTCAATTTTGAGCACAAATCTAACTCGCTCGTCAGGATTGACTTTACGGGCTAATTGTTCGCGAATTTGATGCAACGATTCAGCATTTAACCAGCGATTGAAAGCATCAAGCGATTTTTGGGCGGCTATCTGACATTTCGCTAGCAAATCGACATTTGAAATATTAGTAATTTGCCCAAGATTAGCTTCTAGTCGGGAACTTAGATCTAGATCTAGATAACTTTGCTGCCAATCCTGAAAGTCTTGCAAAAGTGATGTAGCAGCAGGAAGTTCTCCTTGCTCCTGGACTTGAAGATCATAAGTCCGCTTGTCTGGAGATAAGTATTCCTGGGCAATTTGTAAGGTGACATGATAACCTAGATCGCTATTACCATTGGCGATCTCGATCGTGACTAATCTTTCCATATTGACTGTGCTCTGATCGTCTTGCAAAACTTAAACAGTTGACATTTGAGAGTTAATAGTGTCTGTCCCTAAATCACAAATTGTTCGCTGACTTGAGCCTCTCCCAATTTGATGATCGCGCCAAACTTTTCGCCAGGATTTCCGGTGAATTGGAGCTGAATGATATTGTCATTTGTTCGAGATTGTGCTTCTAAAAATGGTTGGTTTGATTCATCGGTAACTATTAACTGAATATTGGGTAATAAATAGCTTTGAGTAGTGGAAGCGACACGCAATCGAACTTGAGTGCGTTCTGTATCTGCTACTGGTGATAGTTCGACGATTAAGGCAATTGAGTGTCCCTGGAGTTGAATCCCTAAATCGATGACTTTTCCCCTTTGAATTGAATTAGAGATTTGACTGCTATTCGCCGAGCGAAAAGCTAATTCTGGGGTCGCAAATAAAGATTCTACTGTTTGCCAACCCAGTTCGATTGCACTGTTTAAGTCTGCCAACCAGCGATGTAATTGCACCACTGGGGTAGTCATTAATCCATGCAAATGGTCGATAAAATCTTCAAGCGATCGGAGTTGCGATCGTCTCACACTCGCGCTAGCTTGGGGGACAAATCCTAAGATAGTTGACTCTCTTGCGGCTGGATCGATCTCGACGAACATATAACCGACTCGATCGAGCCAAACTTCGGGGGGGATAGAATATTCCAGATCTCCAGGATTAACTGGACGACACTCTAGTTTACCGATGCCTGTCACTTCCAAATCTGCTGTATCCGCACACATTCTCGCGATCGGATTCCAACTATCTCCTGCCGTTAGGTTAGTCTCAAATCCGATCATCTGTAAATAATCATCGATCGCACAGACGGCGAGGGTATTGAGACTAACCTGCGCTCGTTTCTCTGGGGTTGGTTGTTGTTGTGAAAATTGGTTGGCAAAGACGATCGCTTCACTGGCGATCGGTAATTTTAAGGCGTTATGATTCGGGGTCATCAAATTATAAGTCATGAATTTTATCAGAATAAATGTCGCTGTCAACTGTTAACTGCTCGTACTGTTGGCGTTAGCCTTGCCTTTGGCATTGCGTAGCCGAAGTATCAACTGTCAACTATTTACATATCCCTCAGATTCACAAAAATTATGCAATTTGGGAATACATTTTCGTTGATAAAATGCGCTCAATGTGGGGATAGCGATCCCCAATTCTTTGGAAAGATTGTCCCAACTGGTTTCTGGGGGCAATCGGCGCAAAATCAGCAGTTGACAGTTGACGTTGGGGTGTCCTTTAATGTGGGTACTTTGCAATGTTCCATCAGGATCGGTTTCCGCCCAAGTGCGGAGATCCTGTAGCAGCGGCGGAATATCGGGGGTAGCAGGAATTGTGTCGATGATATCGATTAGTTCCCCATCTTTCCCACTTTTGACTGAGGAGGTGAAGATCGACAGATCTTCAAATTTACTGATATTGATATCTTGGATGCGGCGTTTAAGGTAATTATTCAGCCAGGTAATCAGACTTGCTCGATCGGGATCGTACTTCTCTTTTGCAGTTGTTGCTTCACAAATATTCCGACAAAAATATAGCCAGGTTTGCTGCAAAGCATCGAAATAACCAGGATTGGATGCTTCTCGCCAGAGTTGACGATCGATTAACCGGATAATCTGAGTGAGGGCTTTTTGGCGCGGGGCACTCCTGGCTGGATGGCTACACGCTTCTGCTACCAGTTCTCGGAGTCGTTGGGTGATATCTTCCATATTTATCCCAATGGAACAAAATTCTATCCTAACAATAACCCCAATAAGTAGTGCATCCGCTAAATCCCCATCCTAAAAAACCTAGTTAGCCAGCGACTAAAGTCGCCGCTAGTGATGCAAAGTCCGCCTATGCGGACTAATAAAAATATTTACTTAACCGTTGGTGGTAGCGGAGCGTTAGCCTGTGCCTCCGGCAGGCTAACGCCAAAAGCAATAGCCTGCGCTTTGCGCTTACCGTATTAGAAGTGTCGCTATCAACTGTCAACTGTCAACTATTTAACTATCTGGACGATTGAATGATGTTAATTGGAAATTGTGTTGCTCGCTGAGAATTTCACGAACCAAGTCCGATGTTAAATCTCTGATTCTACTTTTGAGAGTTTGTGGACCTCTTAGACAGCTATTAATAGTACTATTTACTGCTTGTTCTGCCAGTTGATTTAAGTCTTCTGGAGAAAGAATTGATCGACCTGCTGATAAAAGTAATTGAATTTTTGCTGAACCTTTGCAGTTAGATTGCCAGCGTTTTAAATCCAATTCAACTAACTCTTCATGGGGGGCTAATTTTTTAATTTGTCGATTAGGAATGGAAATTTTACCATCAATCAAATCTGCTACTTTCTTTTTAACTCTTCCTGGTATTAGTTTTCCGAAAAATTTCGTTGCACCTGCCCTTGCCGCTCCTTGTGCTTGTGCTGATGATGGCTCTGGTTGAAAACCAATAATTATTAAAGATGCAATACAAAAGAATGAAATAGTTTTTTTCATGATTAATTAATAGAAAATATTGGAATGGTAACAATTGATGTCTTAATTATCAATAAAAAGCTAGCTTGTGCTAGATGCATTTACTGTAAACACGTCATAATCAGCATTTAACTATTTTCTACGCGAACTTATACAGCTAACTCATCAATTTTTGAGGCACATCTAATGTCAACTAAATAATGATCCAACAAATGAAAATAAGGTTTCAGATACATCTAATGTTTCTGCAATCTCAACAGTATTATTTATGTCAATATTAGCTCCAGAATTTACCATGTCTACTGTAGCCATAACATTAGCTATATGTGATGCAGCTTGAGCATCAACAGCGTTGACCGCAGCAGCAACTGTGGTGATATGTTCGACTGCTGCTACTTCAGCTTCATTTGCCAGTGAATCTGCGGCTTGTACTCTTTGATGACGACCATAAATTTGAGCAGTCGTAATGCCCACAGATGTAACTTGAGCAGCTTTTCCGATCCAATTTTGGGATTTAGGATTATTTTTAGGACTATTTGTCATTGTTTTAAAACTCCCTTTATTTGTCTTTGGTACTGAATAAATCGATAGAATTTTTAGTTGTTTTAAATCCGATCGAAAGCTCAAAATCTATCTCGTTGTTTACATATCACTCGGATGTTGAGGTTTTATGCAAAGGGGCTGAAAATTATTTGCTTAACTCTGGAAAATCTTGTTAGATACCCGCTCAGGTATTTCCTTCATATATATCCGTCATGTTGCGGTAGTAGTGCATTTGACTATGTGATTGCGCTGCTGCTTCAGCCGCCTTTGCCGCTGCATCCGCATCACCTTGTGTCACGGCTTGCTGCATGGCATCAGTATGGCTGTTGCGTTGAATTTCAGCCGCATCGAGGTTTATTTGACTCTGATGCTGGGCATTTTGCCAGATCAGATCTTGGTTGGACTGTCCAACGGAATTACAGATACTATCGACAGCATTCATCCCGCCCATCACCTGGCTTTGACGTGCTGTTCGACGACTAATTCGATCGCGTTCTTCATCAGTCGTAGATGGATCGACGATCTTAGCCACATCTTGGTGAATACCACCAAGCAAGTCCATCATATTTTGATTGCTACTCGAAATCCCCCAATCGCCATCAGGCGGTTCGCTTCTGTGTAATTGAACGACCTCTGTGGCTCCTTGTGAGGCTTCTTGCGTAATTCGATCGAGTTCTGCTCTCAAATCATCATGCGGCTGCCCAGGCTCGTTTGCCAACTCCGTACTTAGTGTGTTTATCCCATTGACTAAGGTATGTGTATCGCTGATGGCACGATCGAATTCCGAAATTTGTGGATCTATCGTTTCAAACCCTGTGGTTATCTGCTGAACTAATGCAGCTACATCGCTGATGGCGCGACCAAATTCTGAATCTTGCATAAAATTACTCACTGTCTACTCCTGTTAAGCGATAGCTTAGAAAGGTATTACATCAGTAGCAATTTTTAAGTTCGCGATCACAAACTCGTTCGTTGCTGTTGATAGTTACCTATCGCTCGGACTTTGAGGTTTTATGCAGAATGATTAAAATTAATGCGATCTGGTAGAAGTTCGGTCGGTGAAGATTTTAACAATTTGGGATTACTCAATCCTAAACGTTCCATCTGTCGTCACATCAGGTAAAAATTCTCGAACTTCTGCGGGGAGTTTTTCTAAGAATAAGACTAAGCACCACTGTTCTAGATCGTCTAGAAAAGCCATTGATGGGACAAATATAGCCGTGGCTGCGGTGGTGTACCGGATAAAATTCGCACAGGCTCTAGCTACATCGCGATCTTTAAAGCAATCGGGGGCATTGGTGAGGGATAGTTCTGCCCATACTTCTGGCTGGCAGAGGTTTACCACCCGTTCTAATCGGACATCAAAGCGATACACTGCCCGTTCTTGTGCCTGTCGTGCCAGTTGGGGGGTACGATCGATCTGAAAGTGTCTGGCATACTCAGCTAAAGCGACATTTTTCTCCTTCGCTAAGTATAATGTCGGCTCACCTTGCAGGTTCCACCGATTTTCGGCACTTCTACCTGCATAACTAAAGTCGTAGATATCATATTGCCCAATAGCTAGTTTGGGAATATGACGTACCGCCTTCCCCTCCCAAGGTCGAACATAAGACTGAATGGACATCCTTTAGTAGCCCAACCCTTCAAAATCTGCTGCTAAAGCTCCAATTACGCGATCGTATTCACCGATGGACATCAGATCGATCGCAGTATATCGATCGAATACTGGTAATGGGGTAGTCAGAAATTCCCTCAAGCCATCGCTGCTGTAAACCATTAGCCCCAAAGTAGCTATTTCCTGAAGTTTAGCTAACCTGGCGCGGACATCGACATCTTTGAGGGGGAGATGTTGTTTCTCTGCCCGATTGACGGTTTTGGTGCTGACTTTGAGTAAGCTACTGAGTTTTTCTTGGGATAGAGATAGTTGTTCTCTAATCACCGCTGGATCTAGTTTTGGCAGGGTGGTTGGAGTCATGGTTCGATAAGCATTTATTTTCATTCTACTGACTGACCAGACAAATGTCCAGTCAGTAACTTTAGGATAGGTACAAGTGAATGCGATCGCTTGTCCAAGTAGCTACTCCAGTCCCAAAAAAGTCCTTATCTTCCGTCCAAATCGGACAATCTAGCATCAAAGATACAGCGACAATCGACCAATCATTAATGTCACGCACTGCGATCCGTTGCTTGGCTTCTGCTTCATATAAACTATATAAACCATTATCTACAATCTGAATCAAACAGGTTAGACTTGCTAAAACATATAGCGCATCTTCGCTGGGAAGGTTGCGCTTGGCAAACAGAATTGGTAAATATTTTACAGCATCGTCATAACAGAGATCTGGGGTAAAAAATTGTGTCGTTGGGGCAAAAGTCTGAATCGTATCGCGGACTTTTTTACCAAGCACTGCCCGAATTAAAATGTTGGCATCAATTACAATGCTCTTATTCGTTGACATAAAAATTGTTACTATTGCTGTTCTCGCAGTTGGCGAAATTCTGCAACTAATACGTCTTCACCAATCCCTTGTTCTTGTAAAAGCGCATCCAGTTTCTCTGCTGCTCGTTTTAATCCGGCTAGTTCAGCTTCTTCTGGCTGTGGCTGGGTTGGGAAGAAATAGCCAATTGTTTGCCCATGCCGCAAAATTGCCACTGGAGAGGTGGCATTTAGATATTTAGCTAGGTTGTTTCTAAACTCTCGCATTCCAATTTTTTGCAGCATTTCCACCTCGTTAAATTAGTGTACCGTTGTGTACACAATTTTAACGTGATTTGATGAAAGACGCTCAGTCTCGTTCAGAATCAAATCATACGATTGTTATCGAACAGCACAACCTGACTGCGGCTGACGGGGCAATATTCCTAAAGATGACCCTGCAACCAAAACGATATCTCCATTCCGCTCCCGTCGCCATCCTTGAGCTTCGACAATCGGTTGTCGGGCTGGAGTGGCAGCAATGGGCGTGGAGGGAAGAGTTTCTTGAGGATTGAGCCTCACCCAGTTGGTGGCGATCTCCTGCTCGTTGAGGGGATCTTTGGGGGTAGCAGGAATCCCGCCGCGTCCGACGTTGGTAAAGGAGTTGTTGGCGATCGCTTTGGCTGAACAGTTGGGATTTATTTGGTTGGTAGGATCGGTGACGCTATTTGGTAATGGTGACAATCCAGCGGTGATATCTATTTGCGGTGGTGTAATACTTACCTGTCCTGACAAATTAGGATTGACTTGAGAGATAGCGGTAATATCGTTAGTCGGTAGAGTTAATGGATTGAGTTGATTAGGATCTATTGTACCTAAACGTTTTTCAAGCTCGGTTCTACTGAGTGGAGATATCCAGAAGTTCTGTTTAGTATCGATGTTAACTTTACCGCCACTACCACTGTAGGCATTAGCTGAGATATCAGTGTTTTCGTTGGGTGCAGTGACGATGAATGGAACATTAATTTGAATATTTCCACCATTACTTTTTACCTGAGTACTACCAGAATCAGTAAAAATAATGCTATTGTTCCGCATCAATAAGTATTCTTTGGCAGTAATTTTGACGTTTCCACCCGTTAAATTAGATGATGATGCACCAATTACGCCCTTATTCAGTTTAATAGTACTGCTATTAAAGATAATGTTTCCGGCATTATTTACTCCTATATTATTGACGATTACCCCACCACCGTTAGTAAGAGATATATTCCGAGCATTAATTATAATCTCTCCTCCTTTTCCATCCGATCTAGGTTGTGATTGACTATATAATCCACTAAAAAAAACATCTTCATTGCCATCTATAGCAACATTATCAGTATCTGTAATTTTGATGCTGCCAGCATCTCCTTTTCCGTAAGTACTGGCAGATAATCCAGCACCATTAGTAACATAAAGATTCCGTGCAACAATCTCAATATTGCCTCCTTTCCCGACTGCACCCTTTTCTACTGTACTTGCTGCTCTACTGCGAAGACCACCTTGACCGCCATCAAAGGAGATATTGCCAGTAGCAGTAATCTTGATATTTCCTGCATCCCCTTGTCCAAAAGTACTACTAGTTAATTGAGCACCATTAGTAACTGATAAATTTTGAGCAGTAATCTCAATATTGCCTCCTTTCCCAACTGCACCCTGTCCTACTGTACTTCTTGCTGCACTGGGAAACCCATTTTGACCGCCATCAAAAGAGATATTACCAGCAGTAATCTTGATATTTCCTGCATCTCCCTGTGCATAGGTACTTGCATTTAATTGAGAACGATTAGTCAAAGAAATATTCCGAGCCACAATCTCAATTCCGCCTGTTTTTCCCACCCCGCCAGTTTCTACATCACTAAATATATACGCACGGTTATCAAAAGAAACATCACCACTAGCGATAATATTGATCTGCCCTGCATCTCCTTTTCCATAGGTTGAGGCTGTAAGTCGAGCACCATCTTTTAATGCTAAAGAACCAGCAGTATCGATCATTATATCTCCACCCTGACCGATCGAATTCGAGAGGACTTTATTGGAAATTTCGCTATTCGATCCTGCGATTACAATATTCCCAGTGGTATTAACTTTAATATCTCCAGCAACAGCTCCTGGTGTTGCAAAACCTGGAAAAATAATCCCGCCGCTAACAAAGCTTCCTCCCAATATCTCTAGATTCTTTGCGGTGATGGCAACATCCCCATTACCAACCCCCGCTACATTTACCCCAGCTTGATCAGTCAGGGATACATCTCCTCTCATGACATTATTGGGAAATTGTGCTCTGAGATTATTTCCCTCTACACCTAAAATCACGGTTCCTGGTGCTGATAATCCACCTAACTCAACTCGCCCACTCAGAGCGGTAATTCCACCACCATTTAGGTTGACATTCCCACCAATCAACCCAATATATTGTCCCACTCCAGCAGTTTGTAACGTTCCAAAATTACGAATCTGTCCATTTCCCCCACCCATATTTAAGCGAGATACATTAAATAAGGCATTAGGATTAATCGTTAATAACTCAGCATCTCCACTCCGATTAGTCCCAAAATTAAGAATTTTCCCAGCAGAATCAACTAAATCAATCCCATTCGCTGTACTCCCTAGAAATGTTTGACCCACATTCAGTTTAGTATTCGATCCAAATACCATCCCATTGGGATTAATTAGAAAGAAATTCGCCCCTTGAGTATTGATTGTGCCATCGATATCTGAAAACTGATTACCAGTCACGCGAGTGATAATTGATTTATTCCCCACTGGGTTGGTAAATGTTGCCGCGCCACCTGTCGGGACAGAAAAATCCTGAAAACTATGAAATACGTTCTGTCCCCGATTCAATCCCCCTGTGATGGTGAAATTGTTATTTGCACCGGAGACTTGAGTACCGAGACTACTATCAGCCACCGGAGTGCGCGTACTCGGCGGTAGGCTTTGAGACTGGGCAGAGCTTTCACCGAACACTACACCAGCCAGAACGAGGGTACTCAAGACGATTTTAGTTTTCATCATCACAAATAGAGTTATAAATCTGTAATCAATCTTGCCTTTCTTAACAAGAATTGTAATGCTGTTTCTGTTCGAGAAATAATGTCAGCTTTTACTTCCATTCCGGCTTGAATCTGACAGAGCCGATGAGTCTGCCCAAAAGTCAGATTTTCTGGTTTAATGACTGCTTCAAAATAGCTATGATTAGCACCTGAAGGTTGAGTAGTGGTAGCCGCTAGATTATTAGTTGAGGGAGAAATTAAATCGGGTGAAATACTAGTAACTATACCTTTAAGAGTACCATAATCAGGATAACTGCAAGCTTCTACTCGCAACTGGACTTTTTGACCGATTGCTACTTTGCCGACATCAGCAGTCGGCACCATTGCTTTAATGACTAATGGAGAATTCTGGGGAATGATTTGAGCAACAGTTTCACCGGAACGCAGAACTTGATTGGTGTTGCGTAAATCTAACTTCAGAATAATTCCATCGCTGGTTGCTTTAATCGTGTTTTTTTGTAACTGTACGGCTAGTTGCTCTAGCTCTTTTCTAGTTTGATTCAGTTGACTAGCTAGTTCTACAGATCGCTGCATTAATGATTGCTTTTCCTTTTTCAAAGTTGCAATAGTGGCAGCACCTTTAGCCTGTTCTTGGGCGATTCTTTGTCCGGCGATCGACACCATCGCATTACTGGGGTTAAGATTAGTTTGAGCCGATTTACGTCGGGCGATCGCTATATCGATTGTTTTCTGAGCTGAGACAACTTCCGCTTTATTTTGGTTAACAGTCAGTGTTTTTTTATTAAAATCATTTTGAGAGATCGCACCTGCTGTTACTAACATTTGATATCTTCTGCGTTCATCTTCAGCAAATGCTAAATTAGCCTGAGCTTTTTGGAGATCGGCTTGTTCTTTTTGCAATTGAGCTTCAGCGGCTAGTAATTCAGATTGAGTAGTAATCCTCTTATCTGCATACTCTCGTCGGTTTCTGGCTAAATCAGCCTCCGCTGCTGCAATTCCCCTGGCGATCGATTGTTCTTCAGCAGCAATCTGAGTATTTAATGATTGAATTTGAGTCGCCATATGTCCAATTTGCAAGTTAGTTTGTTGGCTAGTTCCTTGGAGTTGACTCTTTTTGATTTGCTGTTGGGTGTCATCTAGTTCGGCGATAATTTGTCCTTTACGCACAGATTGATTTTCTTTGACTAGAATGTTTTTAACAACACCTTCAATCTCCGGTTGAACTAAACGTAATTCTCCCACTGGACGAACTATTCCAGATGCTTTGACTGTGATATTATATTCGATCGTATAAGCCATAATTGCGGCGATTGCAACCGATCCAGTCAGGACAAATCCGGCGATCGAGATCCAGCGATTAGTTGAAGGGATAAATTCTTCACTCGTGACTGGACGAAGAAACGGAAGATCTGCTGGATGATTTTGATTGGGCTGAATTTGTGAGTACATTTGGTTCCGATCGGGTAGCGTGACCATAATAAAAGTTTAATTTATAGTTAAGTTATTTTAAAGATATTAGGGTATTAAAAAATCTAGATGTTGACCATCAGTTTTCAGGAGATCGGCGCGCGAACCTTGAAGTTTGACTTTGCCATTTTCTAGGTAAATAATCCAGTCAGCACGATTGATAATTCGGGGACGATGACTGATTAAGATTGTAGTTTTACCCTGTCGATGTGCAAATAATTTATCTAATACTTGCGATTCGCTGACTGGATCTAGTCCGGCGGTTGATTCATCTAAAATCAGAATTGGGGGATCGTTAACAATGCCTCTAGCGATGGCTAATCTTTGCCGCTGTCCCCCAGAGATGTTTGCACCAAATTCACCTAATATAGTTTGATACTTATCTGGTAATTTACTGATAAATTCATCGGCTTCAGATATTTTGCAAGCTGTAACAATATCTCTAAATGATAATTGTGAATTGCCCAAGCGGAAGTTTTCGACAATTGAGCGACTCCAAAAATGTGCTTCTTGAGGAATCAATACTATCTGTTGACGGAGACAATCTAAAGATAAATCTTGTGAATTGTATAATCCAATCCGAATATTACCCGATTGCGGCAGATATAGTCCTGTTAGTAATTTTACCAAGCTACTTTTGCCACAGCCAGACTTACCAATGACCGCAATTACTTGTCCACCTGGAATTGTTAAAGAAAAATCTTCTAACAGTTCGACTCTACCTGCATAATGGAAGTTAAGATGGCTACATTCAATCTCTGCATTAGCAGCTATTGGTACATAGGCTTTGTTTCGATCGCCCCGATCTTCTGAGGTTGCATCGATTACTTCTGTTAATCTTTGAGTAGCTGTTTTAACGCGAGTGAATTTATCAGTAAACTTGATAATTATACTAATTAATCCTAGAAAATTATCATTCATGACTTTAAAAGCCAGGAGTTGACCGATACTCAGATTTTCAGCCGGATTTGTCACCAGCATTCCGCCACACCATAGTAGGGCAATCCCACCCAAACTGGAAACAGCTTTAGAAAAACTACTATTGATAATCGCAATTTGAATCGTACTTAATGCCAACTTCGCTAACCGACTAAATCGAGCTTGAAATTCTTCCCAAAACTGTGGAGCAGCATTGGTAGTTTTGAGCGTAATCGCACCTTTAAATGTTTCGACTAATATTCCTTGATTCTCTGCTTCAGTGACTAATAAACTGCGTGTTTTTTGCTGCAAAGATGGCAAAAATACGATCGTTGATAAAGTCATGATTACCGCAGACGCAATGGCTACCACTGTTAGCTTCCAACTATAGAAGATCATCAATCCCAGAGAGATAACCGAAATAAAGAATTGACTAGGTAGACTAATCACTACCTGAGAAATCAACTGATTAATTTCTTGGACATCTTGGAGACGGCTGGTAATCTCTCCACTGCGCCGTGCTTCGTAATAAGCTAGCGGTAAACACAAAATCTTGCGCCCAAATTCTAACACCAGTCCTAATTCTAACCGTTGAGCAAAGTTGGCAATTAAATTAGATTGGACTAATTCTAAACTACTGCTAACTAAAGTCATCACAGTCACAACTAAGACTACTGTGGTCAATAGTTTGGTATCGCCCCTTACTAGCACATCATCTGTGAGAATCTGCATCAAAAAGGGAGAAGTGAGCGAAAGTAAACCGAGGATAATATTCAATACTAAAACCTGCGCCAGTACCCCCCGATAATTCCAAGCACGATTGAGAAATTTGCCAAATCCTTTAACTTCATCTTCCTCCTGATTAAAAAAGCGGACAGGATCTGGTTCTAACATCAGTACAACCCAATCCGTCCATCCTGTGGCTAAATCGCGTTTTGACAGATAGCGAATCCCCACACCAGGGTCAGCAACGACACATTTATTCCCCTTGCTACCGTATAAAACAACCCAATGATGACCTTTCCAGTGAATGATTGCAGGTAGGGGAGCTTCGTCAAGGTGATCGAGCAAATCTGGCGCAGCTTTGGCTGTACGGGCATTAAAACCGAGGCTTTCTGCACCTTGTTTTAGACCTAATAATGTGGTGCCAGTTTGTCCAGTACCGATCGATTCCCGAATATGCTCGATCGTCAAGTTACGTCCATAATATTTAGCAATAGAAGCGAGACAAGCCGCACCACAATCTTCTTGACTTTGCTGTAATATATTAGGATATTTCATGGGTTAAACCGTTGACAGTTGATAGTTACTTATCACTCAAATCAAGAGATTTTATGCCAAACAAATCAAATCAATAGCTTGATAATAAAGGCAGAAATTGATAAGCACCAGTAGAGGCGGAAATTCCCGCGAGGTAGTAGGAAAGTGCATCGCCGCCATTGATGGTTTCGGCTTCAGTGTTGGAAAGTGGGGTGAAGAATCGATCGGTTTGAGTCGTTTTCATAATTTTCTCCTGAATCAGAGTCAACGTATTACATCATTAGCAATTTCTAAGTTCGCGATTGCGAACTCGTTTGTTGCTGTTGATAGTTACCTATCACTCGGACTTTGAGGTTTTATGCAAAAAGACTAAAATTAATCCGATCTGGTAGAAATTCGAGCTAGTAACGTAAGTTGCTACTGCGGTTGAAACCGCGTCTCGGAATGCAAAACCCACCTACGCGGGTTAGAAGTTAGTCTATGGATGTGGACTTTATATGCGTAGCCTTTATCGAGAAAGTGAGTTATTGCGTTGATTTGTTTCAACTAATCGACCAGTGACATACTTATGGATCACACTGGAAATGAGTGTTTGATAGGGGATACCTTCCTCGATTGCTCTAGTTTGGATGCCTTCTAAGTCTGCTGAAGATAGACGCAACGTAATGCGTTTGTCTTTAGCAATGGCTGCTTTGGCATAACTTTGAAGTTCTAGTAGGTGATTTGGATCTCGAACAGATTGCCACTCCCCTGCCTCGAAGCTTGCTAAAAGTTCTTTCTCTTCATTATCGAGTTCATTCATTGCTGCCACTCCCACTAAGATACTGTTTTGTTGCTTTCCGTGATGGAATAATAGTCTGTATGTACAATGACAACATAATTAAGGGCGAATAGAGAATTCGGACGAAATATTAGGATCGTACTGTATCCATTTAGCTTTTCGGGATTACTATTTAGACATTCGATCGACACAACCCGACTGTGGCTGCGGTTGACGGGGCAATGTCCCTATTGATGACCTTGCCACCAGAACAATATCTCCATTCCGCTCTCGTCGCCATCCTTGAGCCTCTACAATTGGTTTTGATAATTGGGCTGGAGTGGTAGCAATGGTTGTAGATGGCACTGCATCTATAGGATTGAGCCTCACCCAGTTGGTGGCGATCTCCTGTTCGTTGAGAGGATCTTTGGGGGTAGCGGGAATACCACCGCGTCCGACGTTGGTAAAGGAGTTGTTCGCAATCGCTTTAGCGGAACAGTTGGGATTGATTTGATTGGTAGGATCGGTGACATTATTCGGCAATGGTGACAATCCAGCGGTGATATCTATTTGCGGTGGTGTAATACTCACCTGTCCTGACAAATTAGGATTGACTTGAGAGATAGCGGTAATATCGTTGGTTGGTAGAGTGAATGGATTGAGTCGAGTAGGATCGGTTGTGCCTAAACGCTTTTCAAGCTCCGATCTATTGAGTGGAGATATCCAGAAATTCTGTTGAGTATTGATGCTAACTTTTCCACCACTACCACTAAATGCGTTAGCTGTAATGTCGCTATTTTCATTGGGAGCGGCAACGATAAATCCATTGGGGGCAGTAATTGTAATATTACCGCCGTTACTGCCTTGTTGAGCAGTTCCACTAGCATTAGTGGAAATTTGAGCACCACGACGAAGGCTAAATGATTTAGCGTCGATCTGAATATTACCGCCGTTATCAGAAACAGAGTCAGCGGTGATGAGGCCACTATCTAAAGTTATTTTAGGTGAGTTTATAAAAACGTCTCCAGATCTATTACCATTCGAGCTTTGAGATACGACGAAAATTTTACTGCCAACAACTGTAATAAAATCGGCAGCATTCAACTTTATATTTCCCGCATTTCCCTTTCCAAAAGTTGAGGCAGAAAGAATTGCACCGTCGCGTAAGGAAATGGAACTAGCCTCAATTCTAATATCACCGCCATTACCTATTGCGCTTGGCACTAAAGAATCCGTAGTAATCCCACTGCTAAATCCGTCCTTACTGCCTGTAATATCAACAGCACCAGTTGCGGCAATATCAATATTTCCCGCATTCCCCTGCCCTCCTGTATTAGCGGTTTGCAATTGAGCACCATCTCGTAGGAAAATAGAACTAGCATTTATGCTAATTCTACCTCCATTACCAACACTCCCTTGCTCTGGTGAGGTACTAATACCTACACTCGTAATAGAAATATTATTTCTAGCTGCCAATGTAATATTTCCAGCGGTTCCCTGTCCACGAGTTGATGTTGAGAGTAAAGCACGATCTCGTAGGGAAATAGAATTAGCATAAATTCTAATATCACCACTATCACCTTGTGCATTTTCCCCTACATTAGTGATAATTTGACTGCTAAATCCGTTCTTCATACCTCCAATATCAACAGTATCGTCCACAGTAATTGTAATATTTCCCGTATTGCCTTTCGCAGGTGTTTTTGCACCGTTGGAACCTTCACTAGGTGTTCCCAGTGCAGATCCATCTTTTAAGGAGAAAGAACCCGCCCGAATAGAAATTTGACCTCCACTATTGCCCTCGCTTGCTGTACTTACTGTGCTGAAGATACTTGCATTCCCTAGTAGGGAAACAGCATCTTTTGTTTTGATGGATATATTCGCCCCTCTTTCTTGTCCAAGATTTGAGCCGTTGATTTGAGCATCATTACTTAAAGAAAAAGAATCTGCCTCGATATTGATATTACTTGCGGCACCTTGAGCAATGATTTTCCCTCCATTCATACTAACATTTCCGCCGATTAACCCAATATATTGATTCGGATTAGCAGTTTGTAACGTTCCAAAATTACTAATTTGACTATTCCCACCACCCATATTTAAGCGAGACACATTAAACAAAGCATTAGGATTAATTGTGAGTAACTGAGTATCACCACTCCGATTAGTTCTAAATTTAACCGCTGTCCCCCCGCCATCGACTAAATCGACTCCATTTGCCGTACTCCCCACAAAAGTCTGCCCCACATTTAACTGAGCATTCGTACCAAAAACAATCCCATTGGGATTAAGCAGAAAGAAATTCGCCCCTTGGGTATTGACTAACCCATTAATATCCGAAAAATTCCCACCAGTGACGCGAGTAATAATCGACTGCTTCCCTAATGAATTATCAAATGTTGCCGCGCCACCTGTAGGCACGGAGAAATCACTAAAACTATGAAATAAATTCTGTCCCCGATCCAATCCTCCGATGATAGTGAAGTTATTATTTGTACGAGAGATTTGAGTACCGAGACTATTATCGGCTACAGGTATCCGGTTTGTAGGTTCATAGGTTTGAGCCGAGGCGAAGGGTGCGATCGAAGTAATCGCGACGATCGATAGAAGCGAAAGTGGGTATTGAAATTTCATTGAAGGGGTGGAGGAACGTAATATCTCAAAAAATAGTACTAACAAAACTTGTAATCCAGTCTAATCACAAATAAGCGGTAATACTACCAAACTTTACAGAATTTTGTCTGGAGATTTAGATCGGACAATTGAGTTTAAATAGTTAGCTTTTTATCTGAAAAACATCAGCAAAATGGCTGATTGCAATTTTGGCGTAGTTAATATTTTTAATTCAACTTGTTGTTTGAGGATGACTAGAATTTTTGTTCGATCGCATAACGATCGCGAAATCTACTGATAGGTTAAATAACCAGCCAGTTTAAGTGGAGAAGTTGAAACTCTATGGAAGTGGACATTATGACAAACGAACAGATTAAACAGCCAGAATACCAGGGTACAGATCAACCATCGATCGAAGGTATCATCGAGTCTGGTGATGCCCTCTACCCTTTTGAGTTTGAAACCGTCCAGGTTGATGAAAAGGGTAAGATCGTTAGCCGAGAGCAGGGTCGAGCTTTTGCCTTTAAAGAGACATTAGCACCAGATATTTGGCTAGAAATGGTGGCGATACCCAGTGGTAAGTTTATGATGGGTTCGCCAGCATCCGAACGTGGTCGATATGAAAATGAAAGGCCCCAACATCAAGTAACAGTTCAACCATTTTTCATCGGCAAATATCCAGTCACCCAGAGCTGCTGGCGCGTAATTGCAAACACATCACCAATAGAGCGAAAACTCAAGCCCGAACCGTCTCTCTTTAAAGGTGATAACCTACCTGTGGATCAGGTGTCATGGGAAGAAGCCATCGAATTTTGTCAACGTTTATCGCGAGAGACAGGGCGAGATTATCGACTACCAACCGAAGCAGAATGGGAATATGCTTGTCGGGCTGGAACCACCACCCCTTTCTACTTTGGCAAGACGATTACAGGTAAGTTAGCTAGCTATATTTCAGATGTAACTTACTTTCAAGAACGCAAAATAGAAAGTAAGGAAGAAACGACATCTGTAGGTACTTTTCCCCCGAATCAATTTGGCTTGTACGATATGCACGGGAATGTATTGGAGTGGTGTTTAGACTATTGGCATGATAATTATCAAGGTGCGCCGACGAATGGAAGTGCTTGGTTGTCTGAAAATGATGATGATAGTCGCATACTGCGGGGCGGCTGCTGGTACTTTCCTCCGCGCCAATGCCGCTCTGCCTCTCGCTTGAGCGGTAGCCCCGATGCCGGGGCTATGGGTGATGGTTTGCGAGTTGTCTGTGAGATTCCCAGGACTTAAGGGACTTCCCAAAAATAAACATTTATCAACTATCAACTATCAAATGTCTACTTCTCTCTATCCGTATAGTAGGGAAGTATTTTTTATTTAAGGTCGAAATTTTTTGGAGAATTGCATAAAAGTATTCTCATCTGCTGATAAGTGATTAACCAAATTAATTACCACATCCGAATTTAACTTATGCTTTCCCTCAAACTATCTGGCTCTTTGCTAATTACTGCTCTGGTTTCGATGACTGCAATTGGATCTGCTACTGCTGGAGAAAATTCATCTTTGAAAATGTCATTCTCCGATCGCAAGGTGTCAGTTTCCCCCGAACAAAGAACATCAAAACCTCACTCGCAGAAAAATCTATCTCGAACTGTGCAACGAGACGATCGTCAAACTGGGTGGTACTGGGGGACAGTACGGGGAGCTAATTTCCCGAATATGGCGGCAACTGATGCTAGTAAGACCACGCGAAATTGGAGTGGAAATAATGCCTTGGGAAGTCTAATCGATTTAAGTAATATCAATGCCTTTGCTGGATATAAATCATCCAACTTTAGACTAGAGGGTGAGGTTGCTTATGCAACTAATACAATGACCAGAAATGCAAATCAAATTGTTAATGGTAATGATGGTGCGCCAATCAATTGTGATGCTACTACTTTTGCTGCGATCCTAAATGGGTATTACGATATTGAAACAGGTGGTCAGATTAAACCCTTTGTCGGTGCAGGAGTTGGATTTGCTTCAACTAATTTAAAGGGTGAGGGTAAAGATTGGGGTTCAGCATCAGGATTGACCTATCAGTTGAAGGCAGGAGTTGGTTACGCGCTCTCCGATCGACAAGATATTTATCTGCAATATAAGTATGTTAATGCACCAGCAACTTATGTGATAGACGGCAAGGCAAATAGTACTGATTTTAGCTACGGAAGTGTAGAGTTTGGGACTAAATTTAACTTTTAATCGATCGAGTTCAACTCAAGACTTTATGAAGTTGTGTAAATAATCCGATAAGACTGCATAACAAGATCGAGATCGACTGATAGGTAAGAAGGAATGTTAGTTAGCTCAAATTTATTGAGTCAATCTCATTCCCAAACATCCAATTACAAAGGACAAGATCATGTCTATAACTTCCCAAGCCTTAAAAATAGGCGCAATATTACTACTAACTTCTGGGGTTAGTCAACTGGTGCCAAAACCCGCACAAGCCGGATGCTTTAGCGACGATTGCTCAAACAAACGCGCAGCAGAAGCAAGTCGAGATCGTACCATACGCTTTGGTGGCAGTGCCAGTCAGGGTGAGGCTGCTTACAAAAGTCGTCGATGGGGATCTGGGGCACCACAATTCTACAATCCTCCTTATTATCGGAGTGGAGCAGCCGCAACAACAACGAATCAAGCGCGAGATTGTCAAATCTTAGCACAACAGTACAATTTAACTTCCGATCCAGGGGCTAAAAATATTGTTGCTCAGGTATATCAGCAACAGTGTTCTCGTTAAGTTGGAAGATGAATAAATTTCACAGAAATTGTTAGGTTTTTGTGAAATTTCAGCAAGAAGAGGGATCATGAACAAGTCCCCCTTTTCTTGTTGAGATGATTTACTCTTCTAGCCGTATGAATAGATTTGAGTCATGATAAAGCTTATGTTCTCCATCGTAGATTTAATCTTATTAAAATCAAGCTTGTTTCAAACAAATATTTGTATTTTGCATAAAGGTTGCAAAGGTGAGAGATAAGTAAATAACACGAATTCCACATAACAATGAAAAACAATATTTTTAGAAGCCTCTTAGCAATTATTATCGCGATTCCACTACCATTATTAATTGAAAATAAATCAATTGCTAAAGAATTAAAGCCTAATTTTGTCATTCAATCTATGTATGCAGGGGTTGCCAATATTTACGGTTATAATGCTATGCCTCGAATCTATAAACCAATTCGTTCTGGATCTAACACTGGCTGTGGTCCGATGGCAGCAGGTAATGCAATTTATTGTAAGCTTGACCATTCAATTTATATCACCACTGATATGGTAAAAATGGCATATCAATATGGGGACGCTGCTTTGGCATATGTAGTTGGACATGAGTATGCTCATGCGATGCAAAATGCTTATCAGTTCAATAGTAACAATAGTCCAATATCTGAGCTACAAGCAGATTGTCTATCGGGTTTTTATATGGCAGCAGTACCAAATCTAGTTTTTGATGATCGAGACATTCAAGAAATTAGGGCATTTGCCTATAGTTTAGGAGACAATAATGTCTGGTCACAAGATCATCATGGTACGCCATTACAAAGAGTTCAAGCAGTAACTATCGGTTTGAGTGCAAAGAATATTTTGGCTTGTAAAATATAGCCACTAAATATTGTCAGAAAAAATTATTAAACTTACCCACAGAGACATTATGAAAGTCAAATTACTGCTAGCGATCGCAATTGTTACTCTCATTCCTTACTCGGCAAATGCTCAATATGCGAACATGGATGCAATATTTCAACGCAACGCTCAAATTAATCGTGAGGTAGAGCAATGGCGGCAGGAACTGAAGTCCCAACCACAATATCCAAGTGTGAGTGGACGAAGAAAATATCGTAATCCTTCTAACCCTACTCTAATTCCCAATCCCAGCAATGAAATTCGCGGAAGTGTCGCTCGGAGCCAGCAAGAAATGCTCGATCGGAAACGGCGAGCTAATGCAATTAACAACGGTAGTTCTACAGCAATAAAAGCAAATAGCGTTTTGTACGGACGGTAATTAATTGACAGTTGACAGTTGACAGTTGACAGCGACACTTTTACTATCACTAAAGATGTTGGTAGAAGTGTCTGCTTTTCCAGATACTATGACAAAAGTACAAAATCTTCAGGGTTGAGTCTAGTTCAAAAAAAGTTTTGGTATTTTGCATAAAACTTGTCTAAATCAAAGATAAGTGTATAACAAACTAAATCGCGAACGTCTCAAGTCAATCTTTAATCTGAACAGCTTAAACTTCTTGTAACAATCAAGGTAATTATTTATGGTTGGTAGTCTCTTTAATCGCTACAAGTATGCATCTACTTATCAGCCCACACATGATGGTATACATGAGTCCTTGTTGAAATATGCAGAGGAACACGCAGGTGAATCGCTCGATCGCCTGAAACTAGAACCGCTAACGCTAAAAGAGATTAAAAAAACGATAATAGCTAAGACAATCCTCTGAAGTCACGATCATTATTTTGTTCGATCGAGTTCATGAATCGACGCGATCTCAGACACATAAAGATCGCACCCCAACATAGTATAACAATCTCTTCAATTCAGGATTTTAAGCTTATGATGATTCAAATGTTGGCAGAAAATCCACTTAGTTACTTTAGACTAATTGTGATTACGATAGTCTCAATTTGTCTGCATGAGCTGGCGCATGGCATTGTCGCAATCAGTCAAGGCGATAATACCCCGATCGAAACTGGGCATCTGAAGCTCGATCCGATCGTCCTGATGGGAGCGGAATCGATTGTCATGCTGTGCGTGTTTGGTATAGCTTGGGGTGCAATGCCTGTCAATCCGCATAAATTTAGGTCACGCAAATGGGGAGATTTGATAGTTTCAGCCGCTGGCCCTGTATCGAATGCAATTTTAGGACTTATTTCTGTCGGGCTACTCAAAGCCTCAGAATATTATCATTTTTTAAGTGAAGATTTCTTCTTTCTAGCAGCGATCGTTAACTTTAACTTATTTCTATTTAACTGTTTGCCAATTCCCCCGCTAGATGGATTTTATATCTTTAGTAAATTCTTTCCAGGACTGAAAAAATATAAAAATACTGACTTTAGTCTAGTTACATTGATGCTATTAATGTTTTTCGGTATCGGTAGTATGTTGTCTGTCGCCTCAGCCTCAATTGTCTCTTCAACCCTCAGTCGCATTTAACAATTGATTTCATTCTGCTCCAAATTCCTAAGAACACAGCTACATTCACCAACCTTACTTTTATCTAGAGGAAAACCAGATGCTTGGAAAGCAATTACTTTATTTACTCGCTATTACGGTCACTCTTAGTACCTTAGCAATTCAGTTCAACAATCAGTCTGCACTAGCCATATCCGCTGAAGAGGTCGAGCGGCAGCATGGACGAGAAACAGTGCAAGCCAATTCTCTCCAAAATCATCAAACTTTTGAAAGCTCGTTACCAAAATGTCTAGCAAGTTTTATGATCGGTGCCCATATTATTTATGTTCGTAAGAAACGGTTACAATAGCTAGACTGTATTTAGACATTAACTATTAGCGACTGTGGATTCTGACTGACTAATTTCTCGAAAATTTCTTGAGGATTGAGGTGCTCGACTATTGCTAATGTTTGCAAGATTTCGCTAATTCTAAAATGGAAGTCTGGAATTTCGCGATCGAGAGGTAATAAGATTTCTACTTCTTCATCTCCGACGATCTTTTTAGTCCAGAAAGCTGCTCGATCTCCTACACGACGCTGTTCTTGCCACCCATTTTCTAAGAGATGTGCCGATACCCTTGCCGGAACAATCTGGCGGAGAGTTTGGGGATCTCGAATATTGATCGTCATGGACTTTCTCCAGTTTCAATTAGTTGCATTATCGATGGGGTTTCGGCTATCTCAAGTTATCGGTAATATTCGATTCTTAAACCCCTTATTAAAAACAATCCGCCTCAAGGCGGGAGCTTTAGATCCCTGCTGTTCGGTAAAATTAAATCAAGAAATCTTTCGTCCCAAAGTTAATTCACCATCTGGTAAATTGACAACTAACTGACGATTCAGCAGCCATTTTCGACCTAACAAAACCTCAGTTAATTCTTGCCCGACATGAACTAGAATATCCAACTCTTCACCATCAAATTCAACTCTGCCAAGATAAATATCGAACCTGACATCGCCCCGTGCTGTTCGCATCACTTGTGCTCGTACCCGCTCCCATCCCAGCCCTTCTACATCTTGCTCATTTATAGCTAACCAGTAGGAAAACCCCGTATCCAACAGGGCATCGACGGATAGCTTTAATCCATCTGCGGCGATCAGATCGATCTCAAACAGTATGGCATCCTCATCGCCAATAAACCCCGATATCATATCGTGCCACAGGTTCCAGATTCATTAATCCGAAACGTATAGTGAAGTTTGCTAGGGTGTTTTGCTCGACACTGTAATGATGCTACTTCCAAATCGCGATCGATAAATTGATCGCCACTATCAGGTTCGATCGCGACATACCAGTTATAGTAGGTGGCAATTAGTTCGGATCTGACTCGATCGAAGATGAGATAACAACGCTGATAAAAGGCTTCCCGTTCGGCTTCCCGTTCGGCTACTCGATCGATAGTCCACTGAATTTCGGGGAAAATTCGTCCCTGGCGACAAGCTATCTTAGTCATCGGATTCATCCTAAATTCGTGAGTAGTAGTATCTCGATCTTAGCAAAGATAACTTGGATTCGATCGCTATTGACCGACACAGCCTGACGGTGACTGCCCTTGACGGGGTAATGTCCGTAGCGATGACCCCGCCACCAGTACGATATCCCCATTGCGCTCTCGTCGCCATCCTTGGGCTTCGACAATCGGTTTACCCTCAGCGGATGTGTAGATTTGGGTTGCAGGGGCTGGAGTCGCGGCAAGGGAGCGAGTATCTTGGGGATTGAGCCTTACCCAGTTGGTGGCGATCTCCTGTTCGTTGAGGGGATCTTTGGGGGTAGCCGGAATCCCACCGCGTCCGACGTTGGTGAAGGAGTTATTTGCGATCGCTTTGGCGGAACAGTTGGGATTAATTTGATTCGTAGGATCTGTAATCGTCGTCGGTAGGACACTGAGTCCACGACTGGGATCGATTTCGGGCGTGTTGAGCGTAACCGTACCATTAGTGCCGAGTCGGGAACTGGCGGTAATGTCATTTGTTTCTAGTGTTGCTTGAGAGCGAGATTGTAGTCCCAAAATGCTTTGAGCCTTAATCTGAATACTTCCGCCCTTACCCGTGTAAGCATTGGCGGTAATATCATTATCTTCTTTAGGGGTAGCAATAACGAATTGAGTATCGATCTTGAGATTCCCGCCATCTCCACCTTGTTGCGCTGTACCTGCTGTAGTTGAGATTTTGCTACCTTGGCGCATTAGTAGGTAGTCTGAAACCTTGAGATCGATATTACCACCTTGACCAGATCTGCTGTCTGCGGTGATTGCCACATCCTTACTCAGACGCAAGCGATTAGTCTCGATCTTTAAATTGCCGCTATTGCCTGTTGCATAAACTGGATTACCAGCAATATCTACATTTCTAAAGGGATCGAAGCCAACTCCCACATTGATATTTGTTAAGAAAAAAGAGTCAACACCTGGAGTCTTAAAAACATTAATTTCATCGGCTTTAATGAATAGATTTCCACCGTTGCCATTGCCAAATGTTGGAGCTTGGACTTTTCCCCCATTACTAACATTCAATCGCCCAGTTGTGAGTGTTAGATTTCCTGCTTTACCAGATCCGGTTGGAGCAACCTCTGCGATTAACCCACTTGGCGCACCTGCTCGGCTGTAACTTGTATTAGGAGTTTCGCCATCTATGTCAACATTAGCAGCCGTAACAGTCAGATCTCCGGCATTGCCTGTCCCATTTGTCGATGAAGAAATTTGTGCTCCACTATCTAGAGACAATTTCCCCTGGTTAGTATTAATAGTGATTTTTCCAGCATCACCTTGTCCATACGTACCACTATTTATACTTGATAAAGCATTCGCACTCGTAAATTGGAGATTGGATGGATTATTCGTTCCAGTAATAGTAAGATTTCCTGTCGTTGTAATGTCAATATCACCAGCCTTGCCTTTACCATCTACAAAAATTGGCTGTGATGTAACAGTTGAAATATTACTAAAATTAGATATTTCTAACTCACCTGCATCGATTTTAATTCCATTACTATTACCTACTCCAGTTGCAGTAATGCTACTAAAAATTCCACCTCGATTAGCTATAGATATCTTGCCTTGGTTGGCATTAATTTTTATTTTGCCTGCATCTCCAAATCCATAAGTACTACTATTTATGAATGATAGAGCATCTGTATTAATTCCTTGAAGAACAGATAAATCATTTGTCCCTATAATATTTAAGCTCCCTGTGGTTGAAGTGATATTAATATCTCCTGCATTTCCCTTACCATTGCCTGAAATAGATTGGGCAGCAGTAGTTGAAACATTACTCTGATTAGCGATGGTGATATTTCCTTTAGTTGTGATATCAATATTACCTCCATTACCTTGCCCAAGGTTACTAGACAAAATATTCCCACTATTTTTTAGTTCTAATTCTTGGGCTTTTATAGTAATTCCTGGACTGTTTCGAGCAACATTGATCGTTATTGGATTGACAAAATCTAAAGTAGGACTTAGACCGATCGGACTTATTGCACTTAAAATGCCGCTATTATTACTAAGTGACAGCTTACCTTGTGTATTAATAAGAATACTTCCAGCATTACCTTCTCCATAAGTAGTAGTAGATATTCCTGATATTAGAGGATTTGAACTTATTGGTATATCTGATTGATTGAAAGAGCCGGAAAATACAATATCTCCAGTCGTTTCGATATCAATATTTCCCGCATTGCCTTTTCCTGTTGTCGGTGCTTGAATTGTTGAGCCATTATTTAAACTTAATGACTTGGCAACAATTTTAATATCACCAGCATTTTCCACTCCACCTGGCAGTATAAGATTACCAACTTGTCCCTTGTCTATGATAATTGCCCCTGTCGTGTTGATATTAATGTTACCAGTTTTCAGATTTGGAGTTCCGTTAGTATAGTTAATTCCTCCAAAAAAACTAGAATTATTATTGACTTGTAAGTTATAGGCACTAATGTTTATATTACTTCCAATATAAGGCTGAGGATTGAAATATGTATTAACTACACCTATTTTTTTATTTGCTACAACAAAGATTTGAGCCGCATTTGTAAGTGTTACATCACCACGAATTAAATTATTACCATCAAATGATAGACCTTTCTCATTTGTCGTTATTATACCTGCACTATTTAAGCCTCCCAAATCGACTCTCCCACCTGGAGCGATGATTTTACCCCCACCATATTGACCATCTAAAGTAATATTGCCACCAATCAAACCAACGTACTGATTATCATTGTTTGGAGTGATGGTTCCAAAATTAACAATGCCTTGACTCTTGGGAAGAGTTGCGCCCATATTTAAGCGAGAAACATTAAACAAAGCATTAGGATTAATTGTTAATAACTGAGCATCCTTACTCTGGTTAGCAAGATAATTAAAAGTGTTCCCCCCACCATCGACTAAATCAATCCCATTCGCCGTACTCCCCACAAAAGTCTGCCCCACATTCAACTGAGCATTCGTACCAAACACAATCCCATTGGGATTAAGTAAAAAGAAATTCGCTCCTTGGGTATTAACTAACCCATTAATATCCGAAAAATTCCCACCAGTAACGCGAGTAATAATTGACTGCTTCCCTAATGAATTGTCAAATGTTGCCCCACCACCTGTCGGTACCGAGAAATCAGTAAAACTATGCAGTAAATTTTGTCCTAGATTCACTCCGCCTGTAATGGTGAAGTTATTATTCGTCGTTCCCACCACCTGAGTGCCAATTCGACTATTATCCGCTACCGGAATCCGGTTGGATGGTTGATAAGTTTGGGCACGAGTGATAGGAGCGAACGAGACAATACCGATAGCGGTGAGGGAAGAGAACAGGTACTTGCTATTCATGTTGGGAAGGAATTCCAAATTACTAATTACGACTGATTTGAATTTTGATTTAACCACCCTTCTAAATCTGCCAAACTCGTAAAATCGAGCAAAGCCTCACCTAAATCCTCCAACTGCGGTACGTTTAATTGTTGAATTTGAACTGAAGATCGATCTGGAATCGCCCCCAGACGACGATTTAGTAATCTCATAATCATTCTGGCTTCACCAATAATCTCACCTTCAGCTTTACCTTCTTGTCTGGCTTCTTGATAAACTCTGGTCTGTTGTAATTCAATTCCTAGCATCGTATCTACCTCATCTCGACTGAGATTACTAAATTTATACACGATAATTGTGGAGATTAATTCAATTATATCTTTGCTTCCCTGTGAGCGGGCGATCGATCTTCTCGCCTCAGTTATTGCTTCATCTCCCTCCAAAGTTGTTAATACCATCAAACCCAACCCAATGGGTAATTCTTCTATCTCGCCTAGTTCATCCAAATATACTGGAATAATTCTTCGACTGGCTAATAGATCTCTTACCGTTTCTGTTCGAGATTGTTCTACAGTTCTCGTCGGATAAATAACTACCGATTGCCAGTCAAAAAACCGCTCTCGATTTCGGTAGACATAAATACCAATCTCACTATTCATCCGCTCGTATAACAGATCGTCGAGTTGAAACTGCACTTCACAAAAATAAACTATTCCTGATGAATTTGGTGGCAGAAACACGCCATCCATTCTAAAGCCTGTTTCTTTCACCTCAATTGCTTCAAAAATATAGCTCTCGGCATTATCTGGCGGTTGCGGTAACAACTCAAATAATAGAGTTGGAGACTGGCGAAATAATTGATAGAAAATCGAGTCACGACGCATAGATAGAATTACGGGGTTTAAGTTTTCAAATTGTCAGATCGACTCTCTAACTACAACCAGTTACCCACTAAGATAAATGGTGCCCAGTACAAAGGAGCTGAATAATTACTGTATTCCTTCATTAACTTCATCTGAGCGCGGCGCAAAGCTTCCGCTTTGGAGATATTACCCGTTTTCAACTCCCGATAAAACTCGCCCATCAATACCGCTGTAGAATTGTCTTTTACCTTCCACAATGATGCTAAAGTACTTTGCGCTCCAGCTTTGACTGCGACTCCGGCTAACCCCAGGGTAGCGCGGTTATCGCCCACCGCCGTCTCACAGGCACTCATTACTAATAGATCGATCGCATTTCGTTGAGTTTGAGCGCGATCGCGGAGTAATTTATCGAATTCTACCAGTTTGAGTTCACCATCATTAGCCAGTAAAAATGTTTTATCAATTTGCGAACTAAACTGTCCGTGAGTTGCCAGATGAATCACATTATAAGGGATATCTTTGACTTGCTCTCCAAAGGCTTGAATTGTGAATTTATCGTCTTTTAATTCAGTCATCATCACTCCAGTATCGCGAATTGCTTTCATCTGCGATGGTACCTCTGGCAAGTCGCTAAACATACTAGCAAATTGTTTAGATGGTTTCGCCAATCCTGCTGCTAATACGTGTAAAGTCGATTTAGAGATTGGTTTAGGCGACTGTAATCGCAAGCCTAAATTAGTGGCGATCGCATAATTCTTCTCGATTAAATATTGTTTACCATCATAAAGTACTGACATCGGTACATTCCGAAACGAGCCATCGAGGACAAAGACTAAGGTATTAATTTTGCCCTTAAATTCACTCTCAAATGGAGCAACTAACCAACTATAGACTTCCTGCGATAATCGCTGGATATCTTTGGTACGATCGGGTTCTAATAGCAAATCTTGCAATTGTTGTAAATCTTGCTCTACCGCCTGTCTAGTTTTGGCAACTCGATGTTGTTTTAAGATATTTTGTCCAGGAATTTTTACAATTACCTGTAATTCATCTTCTAAAATAATTGGATAGATAATTGCCGCGTTAGGGTTTTCCCGATCGACTACTTCGTCGATAATTACTTTACTATTATTCAAACAAGCTTCGCGGAAGAAGTTATCAAGTTCGGCAACTTGGAGATCTTCAATTAAGTTTCGCGCTCGTTCTAAGTTTTTACCAGTACTATTTTGATTGTTGGGCTTGAGTAATAACCCGACTAATTCTCGATAGGTAGGTTCAATACTTTCTTTAAAGGTAAATTGGACATCACGATTGACATCGACTAAATCTTTTCGTAATAATTTTAGTCGTTCGATCGCCTCAGTATAGGACTCGATCGCTTGTTTATCTTTATTCTGCTTTGCTAATACATAACCCAATTGTCCATACCAGCGATAAGCAAGATCGTCAGCATTTGCACTAGCTACCAGCGTTAAAGCTCGACTGGTAGCATCTTCAGCATCTTGCCATTGTCCCTGTTGTTTGTACAGTTCGCCGAGGGTACCTAAAGCTAAAGATTGAGTGCGCTGGCGATCGTCCAAATTTTTAGACTGTTGAATTGTCTCGGCTAAGACTCGCGCTGCCAGTGGTTGACGATTGAGTTTACTCAGACTTTGAGCAAAATTAATCTGGGCATTAAATTTAGTCCGATTGGGCGGTAAAGTAGCTAATTGCTGTTGAATTGGTGCAATTAATTGCTCGGCTTCAGCCAGTTGTTTGGCTTCAATTCGCAAACTCAACAGATTTAATCGAGCTTGAATCGAGACTAAATTAGTCGGTGAGGTGGATGCAAGTGAGTAGTAATCGATCGCTTGCGATACTTTTTGCTTGGTTCTGGCTAGATTCCCCAACACTAATTGAGTCGCATTAATTTCATTATCTAACTTCAGTTTTTGAGCAATAGTTAAACTCTGCTCCAACACCGTACCCGCTCGATCGACAGATCCTGATTGTTCCAGCGCAATCCCTAACGAGCGTAGCGTTACTACTTTAATTACTGAATCGGGTTTACTAACTAAACTTGTTTGCAACTTTTCGAGGATAGTTTGCGCCCGTCGATAGAAACCGAGCACCCGCAACGCATGACACTGATTGATTTGCGATCGGGTAATCCCCCCATCATCACCAATTTGAGTATATATTTTTTCTGTTTGCTCCCAACTCGTCAGCGCAGCCTCAGTTTGTCCCTGAGCGAACTGTAATTGTCCCCGAATCTCGGATGTTTGAGCGAGAATCCCCGATCTACCTGGAATCGCCGGATTTTGTAACAGTTTTAAACTCTGAGCGATCGCATTATTCGCCGCTTGCCAATCGCCCAACTGCTGATAGACTAGGGCTAAATTACTCCAACCCATCGCCTGTTTGAGCGGATTGCTACGATTAGTATCGATCGATTGTTTGAGTAATTCGATCGCTTGGGGATAATTCCCCGACTGGTACAGTTGTTGAGCGCGATCTATTAAATCCCCACTACTCGCACTTGCACCAGGGGAACTCGCCGCATTCACCCGCACTCCAGTCAAGATTGAAGGCTTGTCCTGAGCGGAGTCGTTGGCGAAGCCTCTCCCCCAGGAGAAGGGCTGAACCGTCACGCATAACCATAACATCGCCAACCCACAACACCAGAGCGCGTAACGCCTACCTAGAAAGGATTGTAGACGACGGAAAAATAGATGCCATTTTCTTGCCATGTGCGTTTGCTCCCTTCGAGTGAGATTAGTGGAATTCCCCATTCAACCTTGGCGGTTAATCGATCGCTTAATTGATAACGTAGCCCCACTCCAGTCGATAATAGAGTTGTCTGGGCTAGTTTTTCGCTCGACTTGTTCCCAACCATGCCAAAATCGACAAAGGGAGTCACTTGTAAAGTACTATCCTTGGCAAATTTAGCGATCGGGAATCGCGCCTCTGCCGATGCAAATAAGCCGTTATCTGCCAATAGTGCATCCTGGCGATAGCCGCGCACGCTATCGACACCACCCAAGCCAAACTGCTCTAGGGGCAACATTGCGCGATCTGCGACTTGGACATCGCCCCGCACCAATAAAATTGAATCAGGTGCCAGTAATTTGACATACTGGGCTTGTCCCCGCCAAGCTAAGAATCGACTGTCTGGAGACGAAGGACTTGCGGTGAGCGGAGCCGAACCGTTTATCGTCGCTCCGAGGGCACCTACGCCCGCGCTGAACTGTGATCGAGCGGCGAAGACCTCTCGGTCATTTCGTTGGGTATAGCTCTGGACGAGGCGCACAGCACTCAGTTTCGTCTGCCCATTTAGATCGGCTCCAGCAGAAGGGAAGGGAATATTATCCAGGAGTGTAGCTTGACTTTGACGATGACTGAGGACTAATCCAACTTCTAGCTCCTGGGTTGGGGTTTGAATAATTGGATGTTGGATTGACGCTTCATAATAACTAGATTGCGATTGAATATCGAGGGTATTAAATGGTTGCTCAATCACCCGACTATTAGAAGTCCCATAATTTAGACTCAAGCGCGTATTCTGCGGATTGAGTGGCGTTTGATAATTAACGTCAATTCCATTGCTACCATTGGTATTGGTATAACCCAGACTGACAGTATCGCCCCAACCAAATAGATTACTATTGCTAATTTGTACCTGGCGGCGATCTGTACCCGCACTGGGAGAGCGATGATTATCGACACTAACTTGGGAATGCCAAATCGGAGCTTCGCCAATTTCGACAGTGAGAATATTCGATCCAGGTTGCAGCCCCGCCGCTAATTCCGCCCGCACGTTATTAATCAGCGGATTGAGTCGCAATAATTGCAATCCCGTCAGGAGTTGCTGCTGATTGAGCGGTTTACCAGTAAATCGAGCGATTCGATTGCGAACATAATCCGCATTCAAGTGACTATTTCCCTTCACCTCGATCGAATCGACCCGTCCTTCAATCACCTGAATTTCCACCACCCCATCTGCTTTACCAATCCGCTGAGGTGGCACGATTGCGCCTGACGTAACGTAACCTTTGGATAGATAGAGTTCAGTAATCTTCGATCGAATCTCAAATAGCTCGGCGATCGAGATATCCCGATTGAGATATGCTTGAGTGACTCGATCGAAATCAGCTTGAGTAAATACCGTACTACCAATAATTTGAAATCGTTTCACCCGAATCGTCCCTGGTAAATCGGGAGTAGTACTGTCAGGCACAGTCGGATTGCCAGGTTTTAATAGATCGGGAAGAGCCGGAATCCGTTCTGGAAGTTGGGGTTCGGGGAGAGGGATTTGAGAAGGCGGGAGATTATTGCGATCGATCGTATTGCTGGGATTAGGCAGCGTCTGCGCCCAGCCTCGATCGACTATGCCCAATCCCAGTAATAATCCTAGCGTCCACACCCTTGCCAAATTACACCTCAAGCGAGAGGATTCAGAGCTAATTGATACCCGATTTAACACGATCTATCTTCTCCAGCATGAAACACTATGGCTCGATCTAATTATGTGATACAAATGTCCAGAATATAGATATTGGAGTGAGAATAGTAGTTTTAGCTGAAAATATCTAGTAATTTCAGCTATTTAACTGATTTTGCTACAATTGCTAAAAAAAGCAAAAAATCAACTGATAATTGCAAATAGATGCTGCAATATTTGTAGAACAGAATAGTATTCGTTATCTGCAACTATCTTCTTCTGTCGCATAACCATATCGATAAAACTATTGGTCTAGCCATCAGTTAAATAGACTCAGCCGCCATCATCGATCAACAATTCCCTGGAGCAAGCAAAGAACTTTTTATTTTCACCCCACCATTTTATACCAGTATTTTGACATGGGCGATCCTGTGGCGACTCCAGCAATTCTCATTTTAAAACTTTTGTACTATTTTCAAGTGTTTATCAGCCATTCAACACCAAAATCATCAACGACAGAATCGGGCTTACAACCATTCTTGCGATTGAAAATAGGTGAACAATTTCCATAATGAGAATTGCTGTGGCGACTCAGGTAAAATTGAAAACCACTCAACTAGAAGCTATCATTAACATCCGCAACTAACACTTCTCTCACTCGATCGCTAATATTCCCGCCCAATCCAGCCAATCTCATCACGCGCCAAGCGACCATCGGTTCCCGCCTCCGATCTAATTCCTTCATTGCCCATCTAATCCGCCGAATCTGGAAATCCTCGATCGACTCCATCACCGTTGCGAGATAATCTCCAGTCATCGGCATCAAATCCAAGTGTTGCTCCAGTAAAGCTAATAGACCGATCGCCTTACTAATCCCACCGATCGTCAATCGCTGCGGTTTTTCTGCCTTGAGCATCGCATCGACAGCTAATTTGACTCGATCGAGTACATCGAATTAATAATAGGTGTCGGATTGGATGAAAAGACTTATGATGCTTGCGGGTAACTTCATACAGCCATTGAGAATCACTGTTTTCCTCTAAGCTAGAATCGAGTAACGCTAGCGTCTCCCGATCATAAAACAATCGAAAATCCCGATCGAGTCGAACTCTACGAACGCGCCCATTACTGTTGGCATATTCTCGATCGATTAATAGCGATCGATATTGCTGCTGGAAGTATTCGGGTGAATGAGCAGCTAAATTACGGTTGAGTAGCCACCAAATATCTGTGGCAAGAGTTTGAAGTTGTTGTTTCGTTCTATCGCTATATGTGTCACACCGCTCGACTACGACACAGTTATCGCTACTCGCGGCATAGTATTCATGACGATTGAGCCCTTGAAAGGATATAGTGCTGTCTTGGAGCGGGGTGGAATGTTCGGGGCAAATCAATACCCCTGTAATTTGGTGCAGCCGATGCCAATAGATCTCGCCATATCGATCGAGATCTTCGATATTGCATTGAGGGCAAAAACGGAAATATCTGGGCGTAGCGATCGATCGCACTTGCCATGATTCCGGCTCTGGTATGAATATTCTGACCGATGTTAGCCTTCATCGACTTTTGAATCGATCGATCGCAAGATAGGGATGAATGTGACGATCGATTTTAAAGCCGGAGAACTAAATCAGGTGCTAGTTGTGCCGACAGCTTCGATCGTTCAGCAGAAAGCAGTTCAGGGTGTATTTGTAGCGAAAAAGGGTGGCGATCCTGTGTTTGTGCCGATCGTGGTGGGGACAACTGTAAATGATAAGACTGAGGTTAAGTCTGGTTTGACTGGGAACGAACGGGTTTTACTCAGTTTTCCACCTGGAACCCGTAAAGCCACTGCGATTACAGACGGGGGTGGACAATAGATAGCACTCTCCGAAACTACCATTTTATAGATAGTTGAATTTATGCGTAGATCTACCCACCCCACCCTACGGGCACCCCTCCGAGGAGGGGATTTACCGGACAAATCTCTTTTGCGTCCATCTCGCCGTCACAAACGCAAAATCTCACTGCTGGAAATATTCCTGATGGCAGTGGAAACCCTGTGGAGTAACAAAATCCGCAGCGGATTGACGATGTTGGGCGTAATTATTGGGATATCATCTGTAATTGCAATTACTTCGATCGGTCAAGGCGTACAAAGAGCCACTGAGTTGAGAATTGAGGCACTGGGGACTAATATCCTGCAAGTATCAGCAGCAGCAGCGAGAACGGGCGGCATCATTCAGGGGGCTGGCTCTGCTAGTACACTCACCTGGGAAGATGCGCGATCGTTGGCGGAGCCTATCGGAACGATAATCGCCAAACAAGTCCCCGCCGCGACTGCGGTGTCAGCGTTCTTATATCGCCCAGGTGTTCAGGTGGTGCGGGGGAATGTCAACATTTCAATCACTGCCATTGGCACGGATTTAAACTTTCCAGCGGTAGAAATGTCAAGCCGGAAGTAGGGACATTTTTTCAGCAGCAGGATTTGGATATAGCCAAAGCAGTAGTGGTCATCGGTGCCAAAATTCGAGACGATCTGTTCGCTGCGTCAGAAACGGCGATCGGTAGCGATATTCGGATTCAGAGCAAACGTTATCGCGTGGTGGGGGTAATGGAGCGGAAAGGGGCTGTCGGGCTGCAAGATATGAATAATGTGGTGTATCTGCCACTGACTAATATGTCTGCCGAGATTGTTGGTAACAATGCGCTCACAGGTGTGGCAATTAATGGCTTTTGGCTCAAAGCGAGTAATCCCGACCAACTCGAAGCAGCAGAATTTCAGGTGACGAATGTACTCCGGCTGCGCCATAATATTCGCCCACCTAAAGAGGATGATTTTACTGTCACTAATGAAGTGGATCTGATTAAGACTTTCACGAATATTATGGGATTGTTGACGCTGATGGTGACTGCGATCGCGGGTATTTCCCTAGTGGTTGGAGGCATTGGCATCGCTAATATTATGCTGGTTTCGGTGATGGAACGGACGCGGGAAATCGGGCTAAGAAAAGCAGTTGGGGCAACGAGTGGAGCGATTCTAAATCAATTTTTGATGGAATCGATTGTCATTTCGAGTATTAGTGGGGCGATTGGGATTGGGTTGGGTATCGCCATTGCTTTCGCTACCGCGACGATCTTCAAATTTCCGTTTGTGGTGTCTTTATTATCAGTGGTGGTTGGTTTTGTCCTTTCGCTGATTGTTGGGGTACTCGCGGGCGGTATTCCTGCTCGTAATGCGGCACAACTAGACCCGATCTTGGCATTGCATGGGGATTAATTGATTATGGCAAGTATGATTTCGCTCAAAGATATTACTAAAACCTATCACTTGGAATCGCTGGAGGTTCCAGTACTCAAGGGAATTAATTTGTCGATCGAAGAAGGCGAATATGTAGCAATTATGGGTGCATCAGGTTCGGGCAAATCGACCCTAATGAATATTATCGGTTGTCTCGACAGACCTAGCAGCGGACAATACTTTTTAGCAAGGCACTAACCTCGATTTCAATTAGGTTTGCAGTCTACAAATCCGGCTTAGTTTCATCATATTTTGGATCGATCTGACTATTTGAATGTTACCCACCGTTATCTTACCTGGCTACTTTGAAAGTGCCGATCTCTATCTGCCACTTCAACAGGCTTTAACTGAAATGGTTGCGCCGACAACGACGGTACCATTGCGAACACGAGATTGGCTACCAACACTTGGCAGTCAATCTCGTGTTCCGATTTTGCGACAACTCAATCGAACTGTTAATTCAGCTTTAATAGATAATAATAATCAACAAATTAATCTGATCGGCCATTGCATTGAAGAGATCTTCCTAAATAATTTTGACTTAAACATATCTCTTCCTATTGACTCAATCGATTATCCCAAAGATCACTAATTCGAGAGATGCTAACATCTATTTCTATCTAGTACAATACAAGCAAATAAATACATTTATACTTGCATGAAACTTGAAAAACTCATTGTTGTTTTACCAATAATCTTGGCTGGTCTACTAGCTAATGAAGTTAATGCTCAGGTCAAGCAAAACCGATTGCGGAATACACTTACAGGCGCAGACAGTTGTCTAGACATTATCGAAGATGGTAAAAATAATCGATTGACGATGACTAAGTGCGCCAATATCGCTGGACAACGCTGGAGCATGACAGGTAGTGAAAATAATCCTCAAGCTTATCGCCTACAGACTCCATTTACAGGTACGGATAAATGTCTGAATATTATTAATGATGGTGAAAATAATAAAGTAACAATGGCTAAATGTAGCAACCTACCTGGACAACTCTGGACTGTTACGCCGAGTAAGACAATTCCTGGGAATTCCGGCTATTATTCTGTGACGAATGCGCTGACAGGTGCGAGTAATTGTTTGAACGTTCTCAATGACGGTAGAAACAATCAACTGACGATGGCAAAGTGTGACAACATTTCTGGGCAGAGCTGGAAAATCACCAGCACTCGTTAATCCTCTATTAATAATTAAAACTGCTTAGAGGATAAACTTCCTCACAGGTTCCTCATCTTCTTTTAATACTATGAGGAGTATTCACTTGTCTTAGTATTAATAGGGATAAAATCTATGAAATGGCAACAATTAATTTTGGCATTTATAGCTACCATTTGTTTGATTTTTGCTGGTAATGCTCTAGCACAGACTGATATTAATATTAACAATACCAACCTAGTTCGCTTTGGGGGCGGTGTGACTGTACCAGCGAACCAAACTGTCGAAAATGCTAGTGCTTTTGGTGGGAGTGTGACGGTATTACCTAATGCTAGAGTTTTGGATACGGCAATCGCTTTTGGCGGAGATATTATCCTCAAAGCAGGATCGCGGGTAGATGGTGATGCTTATTCTTTTGGCGGCAAAATCATCCAGGAACCAGGGGCGATTATTGGTGGCGAGAAGGCGACATTTAGTGACAGACATGGGATGATGTATGGTTCCTATGGTAGACAAAGCTTCTTCGCGCAATATTTCTTCAGTGCAATGTTTAGGATTTGTGCTGCTGTTGTAGCTGCTATTCTGGGACTGCTAATCTTGCAATCCAGCCCGCAGTTTTTGCCAGATTTGGCGGAAAAGCTGCGTCAACAGCCTGGATTGACAGCACTTTGGGGAATTGGCGGAATTTTTGCCATTCTTTTTGGCACTGTGTTTTTGGCGGTTACATTGATTGGGATTCCGCTGATTCCACTATTGAGTTTGAGTGCGGTTGTTACCTCTTTAGTTGGTTCGCTCGGCGTGGCTCTATTTGTCGGACAACGCATCGATAGAAATGACAACCAGTCAGCAATACGGCAGTTCTTAATTGGTTTGGCAATCTTGACAGTGCTGGCGTTAATTCCGATTTTGGGTGGCTTAGTAGTTTTCCTAATTAATCTATTCGGTTTGGGTGTGATGTTGCTCTGGAAATTTGGCAGAGCACAACCTCAGATGACTGCTTAGGATACGCTAAATTTCCTTACTAACTATTACCCGAAGACTCAACTACTAATTAGGGAAATAGAATGAAAAGATTCTTGATTAATAAATCTGCTGTCAAACAATCTCTATTATTTACAACAGTAGTCGCTTTGAGTATTTGGGCGGGAAGTAATCCGATTTCTCTTCAGAGTGAAAAGTTATCAGTTCCTGTTACAATTTCTACGACTATTCCCAATAATTCATCCCAGCGAATTCAACCGCAAGTTTATTGGTTAAGATCTAACCAAAATAAACTAACTCTAGTTGCCAAATCATTACCACCAAACACATCCGGTTTTACACCACAGCAAGTATTAACAACTGCTGTTCAAAAGCTACTATCAGCCCAACCCCGTGACGATTTAACCAGTACTATTCCCAAAGGTACCAAACTTCTGAGTTTGCAAATTCTGGCAGATGGGGTGCATGTTGACTTATCACCAGAATTTCGATCTGGTGGTGGCAGTACCTCGATGATTTATCGAGTCGCACAGGTGATTTATACATCTACCAGTCTCGATCCCAATCAAAAAGTTTTTATCTCTGTTGGAGGGCAATCGATCGATAGTAACCATCCATTAGGCGGCGAAGGATTAATTTTGCAGCAACCGACTACCCGTGCTCAGTTTGCTGCTGATTTTCTCTAGATTTTAGCTGATTTGTAAACATAATTAAGGATAGGAACTAATAACATGAACGTCCAAAATGATAACTTTCAAGAAAACGTCGAAACAATCCAAACTGAATTAATAACCGGAGAGCATGAAGTAAAAACACTAGAAAAGATTGGGGTAGAAGAATTTAGTATTAATGGTGATGCCCTTGGTGCCAAGATCAAAGAACTCGTTCATCAAGGTAATATTCGGCGGATTATTCTCAAAAATGAAGAAGGACATATATTGATTGAAATCCCCCTAACCGTTGGTGTTGTTGGTGGTGTCATCAGCGCGGCGTTCTTTCCGATTATGGCTGCGGTAGGATCGATTGGTGCGATGGTTGCTCATCTAACTATTGTGGTAGAAAAACGAGAATGATTTTACTAAATATCAACTAAACAGGTAGGGAAAACTCATAAAGCGGCGGTTTTATTCTGGGGAAACCCCAGAATAAAAAACCGACAAGACATTGTTCCTACCTGTTTAGTTGATTGTTGGTTGCAGATCTTCACTATGGGAACTATATTAAACATAAATTTATAATGCAAATATTTTAAATCTAATTATGTCCTCATCCTTATCAACTCGCCCTCAAATAACAAGTAGTCTGGATGTAAATATTGATCGACATACACTGACTATTGCACAGACATTAGCACAACTCGAAACGGACGATCGAACAGGTTTAACAGAACCACAAGTAATCGATCGACAGCAAGAATTTGGCGCAAATGAATTAGTCGCGGCAGCTAGTCGTCAATGGTGGCAGATTTTACTCGACCAATTTACCAATATTATGTTGGTAATGTTGATGGTTGTGGCGGTGGTTTCAGGCATCTTTGATTTCATGGAAATTCAGGCGGGAAAGACAACTGGATTGCCGTATAAAGATACGATCGCAATTCTCTCAATTGTGATCCTCAATGGGATTTTAGGTTATTTCCAAGAAAGTCGTGCCGAACAAGCATTAGCCGCGCTCAAACAGATGGCTGCACCTAAAGTTAGGGTGTTGCGCGACAGTAAAATTAGCGAAATTGATGGGCGGGAATTAGTACCTGGAGATATAATTCATCTCGAAGCTGGCAACCAACTCGCCGCAGATGCTCGATTAATTGAATCAGTACAACTCCAAATCAGGGAATCCGCCCTCACAGGCGAAGCAACGGCTAGTAGTAAAACCGCAGCAACAGAATTAGCCGCCGAGACACCTTTGGGCGATTATCGTTCCGATAGGCTTCGCCAACGAGTAAACTTAGTCTATCAAGGCACTGAAATCACCACTGGGCGGGGTATTGCCGTTGTCACCGCTACGGGGATGAATACCGAACTCGGTAAAATTGCCGCGCTCTTACAAGGTGTCGAAAATCAGCCGACTCCACTCCAACAGAAATTAACACAGCTTGGCAATGTGTTAGTTGGTGGAGCATTAGCAATTGTCGCTCTGACGATTATCGGCGGAATGTTACCCGACTTGCTCCGAGGTTCATTCAATCTAGATACCTTCAAAGGATTAGTCAAAACATCTCTGAGTGTGGCGGTAGCTGTCGTGCCCGAAGGATTACCCGCCGTCATCACCATCACCCTGGCAATGGGCACCCAGCGGATGGTAAAACGCCAAGCCCTAATCCGCAAACTCCCAGCCGTAGAGACACTCGGCGGAGTGACGATTATTTGTTCTGACAAAACGGGTACACTTACCCAAAATAAAATGGTGGTGCAACAAGTGGCTACCTTGACGGCTGAATATCAGATTGGGGGAGAAGGCTACATTCCCAACGGGGATTTTCAACTCAATGGTAAACCCGTCGAGCCACTCGCAGATCCAGCTTTAAAAGGTTTACTCTGGGGCTGCGCTCTCTGCAATGATGCCGTGTTGCAGTATGCCGATAATCAGTGGCAAATTTTGGGAGATCCGACAGAGGGAGCCTTACTCGTACTCGCTCACAAAGCCGGAATTGAAGCTACCGCTCAAAGTTACCCTCGCATCCAAGAATATCCATTCGATAGCGACAGGAAGCGGATGAGCGTCATCTGCGAACAATCCCCATATTATCTATTGTTTGCCAAAGGATCGCCCGAATCGATCCTCGATCGATCCACTCATACCCTCGCCGAAGATCGGTATGTGGAATTGACAGAAAAAGAGCGACAAACCATCCGCTCCCAAAACACCCACCTAGCGAGTCAAGGGCTGAGAGTCTTAGGTTTTGCCTATCGGTATTTTCCCCACCTTCCTGACGAAAATACAGCCGAATCAGAACTAATTTGGGTAGGATTAGTCGGAATGCTCGATGCCCCACGCCCCGAAGTTCGTGCTGCTGTTGCTACCTGCAAAACTGCTGGAATCCGCACGATGATGATTACAGGCGATCATCCCCTGACGGCGATCGCAATTGGTACCGATCTAGGCATCACTCAGACTGACAGCCAGGTGGTGAGCGGGAACGAAATCGCGCAGATGGATGACGCAACTCTGAAGCAAACCATCGAGTCAGTCAGCGTCTATGCCCGTGTCGCCCCCGAACACAAATTACGCATCGTCAAAGCCTTGCAACAACAGGGTGAATTAGTCGCCATGACAGGAGATGGCGTAAATGATGCCCCCGCATTGAAACAAGCAGATATCGGCGTAGCAATGGGGATTACGGGTACGGATGTCAGTAAAGAAGCTAGCGATATGGTGCTATTAGATGATAATTTTAATTCGATCGTCGCCGCAGTTGAAGAGGGGCGAATTGTCTACACCAATATTCGCAGGTTTATCAAATATATCCTCGGTAGCAATATCGGTGAAATCCTCACCATCGCCGCCGCACCGCTGATGGGTTTGGGTGGTGTACCGCTTTCCCCCTTACAAATTCTATGGATGAATCTAGTCACCGATGGCGTTCCAGCTCTAGCTCTAGCATTAGAACCTGGGGATTCAAATGTGATGCAGCGAGATCCATTTCAACCTACTGAAAGCATTTTTGCCAGGGGTTTGGGTGGATATATTATTCGGATTGGATTAGTATTTGCGATCGTCACGATCGGGTTGATGAAATGGGCTTTCGATCGCACCCATGCTGTCGGTTATCCTGGCGATCCCGATACCTGGAAAACGATCGTCTTTACCACGCTTTGTATCGCCCAAATGGGTCATGCTTTAGCTGTGCGCTCTGTTAATAAACTCGTTATTGAAATTAATCCTTTTAGCAATCCACTCTTGTTGTGGGCGATTTTAGGTACGATTCTATTGCAGTTGGCGGTGGTTTATATCGCTCCATTGCGATCGTTTTTCGGGACTCATCCTTTGAGTCTATTTGAACTGGGAGTCTGTTTTGGTTGTAGCTTGCTGATATTTATTTGGATTGAAGGTGAAAAGTTATTTGTGCGGTGGTTTCGATCTAAATGAAGCTGATTAGTATCAGAGGTTATCCTATGTTTAAGCAACAGTTCCTACGCTTGGATGGATTCACTAAAGCAGAACGAATTGAGATGACTCATCGTGTAAGTGAGGCAATTACTCAAGCAGAAGCTTGGATTACCGACTTTCACCTGTACTCAAATATCCTAATCTGTATCAATTTCCAGGTGCCGATCTCTAATTTGGACAGACTTTCTGCAAAGCTGCAAGAGACAGGTTTGCAGTTAAGCCAAGAGAGTCTGGATCGACTCATTCCTAGTCATGAATCAACGCTTAAAGAGCAAGAGCTAGTAGGGACATTGCAAATTACCTTTGTCCACAACGAACCCGACTTACTCCGAGATGTACCTGCTATTCCGGGGTAAGAGTTTGGGCTGCCGTATCCAAATATTCCTAAATTTTAACTCGATCGCGGAGCGTCCGCTTTGCGGAATCAGTAGCGGTGGTTTCGATCTAAAAGTTGATAGTGGCGATTCTCCAAGGAGAGGCTATTGCAGGGCAAACGTGACCCTACCGCCAACGATTGACCAGATGACCAATATTTACATCTAATAAAAGCCTTCCTGCGACAGTTTTCGCCAATAACCTCTAGGATGGTTGATATTTTGATTGCAACAGTGAGGGATTTAATCAATGACAAAATATAATTCGCAACGCAGCCCCAGCCGCAGCCAAGTACAACAGACTGTCACTGACAAACGAGCGGGAAATCCCTGGACACACAAATGCAGGAGTCATAAAGGCAACTATGAGTAACCGTACTATCGGCCTTTTACTGGCTATTCTGGGTGGGTTTGTACCGCTCGTTCTAACTGTTCTGCCTTCACAGACATTTTCATCCACATTGCTGGATCAAAATTTGCTAGCTCAAACACCAGCACCTTCGTCATTTCCTGAAGATCGACTGACTCCAGAGCCTACTCCCGCAGTCAGAAAGCCTCGTGTTACCCAGGGTTCGCAATGGGGATTATGCGGTCGCAAACAGAACACCAGCCAGCGGAGTAGTGGCTTTACAGGGGATACTACTGGCACCTATATCAGCAATATTCAAGTCAATCTTTACAGCAGTACCTACAGTACAGTTACTTTAAACTGGGCTAACAAAAATTTAAGCAGCGAAACTTTACCACTTCAGTTTAACGCCTCTCCAGGTGCGGGGAATTGCAATGCAGATTGTCGCTCGACTGCCCAGAGTCAAAAGCGGGGTTCTCGCTGTACGCCCCTGTCACCACCAACTTATTTAGTCCAAGGTTACGGTTGCGTTCTGCCCAAATATCCAGATGCAAAATTTGTCACTTGGTTTCATGCAGAGCGAGAAATTGCCTTTCATGCCTACGCAGTGCCGCCTTATTCCGCTTCGCATGGATGTATGCGCTTATTAACTAAAAATCGTGGTGCTGAGTGGATTTATGACAATACTTTGGCTGGGATCACCCAAGTAAAGGTTGATGGGAATCCTCTTTCAGAAAGTCTCAGTCCCAAGTGCTGGAGCGGCGATCGATTAATCCTCCGTCCGACCAAAAAATGATTTGGCAGAGCCAACGCTGTGCCTAACGGCAATCGTCCGGTTAACCGAATTGGTGTAATGAGGATGTTGAAATTCATTACTTTTCAAACACCCTCTTAGGCTTAAAGTGTGAGAATCTCGTGATGTAGAGTACTGAAGCGGTTAAAACCATACTCCTCAAAGATCGTTACTAACTTTTCTGTGAGTTATCAAACGATCGATTAAGCGGTCTTTAAACTGTAAATCGACATCCGAGCAGTAGTATACTTGCTGCCCGACAATCGCCTGTACTACTTCCAGATCGTGCCCCAGTCCAAACGGTTCGAGAAATATACTAAACCCAATTCGCGCAGGCAAAATCTCACAGTTAAACAAGTCAGGCATAGTCACGTAGCCAACTGCCAGCGCATCAAAAGGATGGAATCCCTGTTTGTGCAGACGATCTTCCCAAAACGACATCCAGGGCTGACTTACCTGCCGCAACCATTGAGCCGCTTCATCACCCGATCCTAATTTGTCTAAATCAAATCGCGCAATCGTCACCTTTGTTGCCAGTTCAAATGGGGTAAGTACCAACGGAATGCCAGAGTCCAAAACAATTTTGGCAGCGGGTGTATCTTTACGAATATTGAAATCGCGGAAATGAAACCACCATTGCTGTCCAGGATGGAATAAATCACCCGGTCGTTTTCCGGCGACCATAATAATCCGATCGATATTCTTCACCAGATTGGGATAATTAATAATGACGGTGGCAATGTTTGTTAATGGCCCTTGAGCGATAATCGTCAGTTTTTCTCTGCGTAGTAGGGATGCGATTGCTGCCGATGCCTGTGTCGATTTCCACTCTGGACTTCCTTGAGAATGGCTACCCTCATAAATAGGCGTTCGCTCCGTGCCTCCCAAATGCCCGTTGGCGTGCCTACCGTAGGTAATCACTTGACGCGCAACTTGAAGAGCAGTTTCACCTTTGGTATTGCCAAAAGTTGTACTGATGCCCCGCAGATCGAGTTCTGGCGACCGAAGTGCCATCATCAATGCCCAACAATCATCCACATCACTAGTCGCACCTTGACCACAGGCTGGATCTGTATCAATCCAGACTGGAAGTTTAGACATATTCGACGAAGGCTTAAATTTCTCTATTGAATGCTTAGTTGTATTCAAAGGATAATTTAGGCTATAGATTTTACTAATGCTAGTTACTACAAAAAAGATTAGCAAGAGATTGGAGAATAATCCGGCGATCGCCTGTTTGAAGTAGTTTTTATTTTTGGAGCGTTGCCAGGAGCGAAAAGCTCGAACAGTGTAATAACTACCGATCGCTACTAAGACAGTGAATACTACCAATCCCACCGATTGAACTTCCAATCTAATGTCTTGATTGGAATAACTGAATCCCAAACCAAGGATAAACGTTATTCCAAATCCGATCGACGGAATTTGCCAACTCAATAGACATTTACGCCAGATCTTATTCATGAAATTTGAGGGTGCGAGGATCGGATTAGTAGCTCTTTTCCATCTACAAGCGAGTTTTCGGTATTTCTACCAGCACAGAGATCGCCAACGAACTTAGCCCCATGATTTTGATAACGGCATTTACAGCATGTGCATACTCCCACTGGTCGCGATATCGCGTCCAATCTGCTGGAATGGGATCGGTCAACCATTTGGCAAATTCAGCATTCATTGGTGCGATAAATACGATCCAACTTACAAATGCCAGCACCAAGAGAATTGCTCCGCCCAATGTCCAGTAGAAAGTTGAACCTCGATCTCGAACCAGAAACGTCAGTATAATTGTCGTTATAATTGCTGCAATTTCAAAAACTGCGCCGACTGTGCCAAATAACTTATAAACATTTTCAACAACTGTCACTTTTACCCAAAGTTGCCGATCAAACTGCATTCTTTGCGGCAATTCTAGCAAATGCGTCATCGATAAACTGAGACTAAACGCAGCCAGCATCAGTGTGATAAATCGCCAAGTTCTGATGAATGTCATCTTGTCATGCCTCACATTTGTCAATGTAAACATCTACTATGAGTAGCAAAGTTAAACCATTTCATTGTGGCAACGAGAACGTTTTCAATGCTGCTAACCATCCGATTAAAGTGAGCGCATCCCGCACGTAATTCAGCCGCACCCACCGCGATACCATCGTCGAGACAGTAGCTGCGGGCATCTCGGCATTCATCAGTTTGATGGCAGTCGGAATAAAGAAAGCAAAAGTGCCGATTCTCTCGACTAGGATAATTATCACCGCAGCCAACCACCAATCATGCCTTAGACCTCCTGCGAAAGTATCAACCGATCGCCTGTTGTGAGGATAAATACAGCTCGTAATTATAAATTCCTGCAATTAAATTAATCCTCAACCCAAATCTCCGTCTTCGATTTCTATATCTTGATGAGAGAATCCTAAATATTTTTAATCTTCTGTGGACATGCTCAACCACAATCCTTTCTTTTGCTAATCGCTTATTGAATTTCTTTTGCTCTTTGCTTAAAGACTTTTTCTTCGTCTTTTTGATTGGAGTTCGGCTGTGATTGTGAATATTTTTAATTCCCTGATATCCCTTGTCTGCTAATATCTCTATCTTTTCCCCTATGCCTATCTGACTTTCCTTCCAGATTCTAAAATCATGTACTTTCCCTTCTCTAACTGCAACACAGATGATTTCTTTCGTTTTTTGATTTACCAAGACTTGTGATTTTACAGTATGACATTTTTGTTTGCCACTGTAATGTCTTTTCTGTTTTTTTTAGGTCTCTCTACTTCATGCTCTGCAACATCTACCACTAGCACTTCTATGTCTGAATCTAGTTCTCTTACCTTTTTCTTCCCTTCCACATTAAATAATCCTGACTTGATTAATATATTTTCAACTTTTCTGATATTTCTCAACACATTTGTTTCATCTAATCCCCAGCTTACCCCGATATGAAACTGAGTCCGATACTCTCTCCAGTACTCAACCGTCATTAACACTTGGTCTTCAATGCTTAATTTGCTCGGTCTGCCGCTTTTTTTTGCTAGAACTTTTCTGCTGCTACTACTTTTACCATTTGCTCAAATGTTGCTGGAGTGACACCACTCAAACGCTTGAACGCTGTTGGCTCTAAATTCTTAGCTTGTTCGTAGCTCACTTTCTATTGGTTGAATTTTTATCTATTGTACAACTCTCTCGGACTTTCGCAGGAAGTCTCTTGGATCTTGTGACTGCAACGCAACGACAAGATTTGCCAGTGTGAGCAGAGTCAGCGGTATTGTGGTGACATACGCCCAAAATCTCAGTCCTGTGTTAGTTTGGCGCATGGCATCACTGTTCACACGGAATTCGGATTCCTCAGACTTACTAAACCACTGAGGTAGAACGATCCTCTTTTCGTACAAGCCAGCACCGTAGGCGATACCGAGGTTGATGACGAACAGCCACAATAAGAAAGATCTCTGGGATGTATTGGTTCATAGTTGATCGATGTCAGTTAACTTCCCAACTGGCTCCTGTTGGAACTTAAAGCCTGGGTAATGAGGCAGTTCCTGGGCATTTTCTCCCGAAGAGATGAAGCGAATACCATTGGCAGCACCCACACGAATGGAGTCGCCAGGATCGATAAACTCATCATTGACTGCATCAGTAGGCAGTTCCATACTGGTCGCTGGTGTGCCCATTGCCATCAAATGTCGATCCAGTCCAACCGCGTGTTCGCCGACAGCCTGCACCAAAATCAATGCTCGGACTTGCGGGGAACGGATATAGAAAGCGTGTGCCTTGCCTTGAGGGAGAAAGACCATTTCCCCCGCAGTTACTACCATCGCCTCACTATCTCCACAGTAGAATTCCATTATGCCCTCAAGCACGTAATACGTTTCATGCTCCCACTGATTCATGTAAGGGGCTGGCTCGTTACCAGGTTTGGCTCGGTATTCGATCATTGCGTCGCGACCGCCTGAATCCTCTCCTTTGACTAGGAAGGAAAATAAACCGCCCTTGTAGAGTGTGGTCGATGCGAGTGTAGATCCGCGCTGATAGGCGACTGGTAATGCTGATTTAGTTTGTGTCATGATTTTCTTTGTTGTTTTATTTAGTAGCTTCGATCGCACCGCACCGCCTACTCGACTTTGGTTGCCTCCGAATCCATCAAGACAGACCAATCATTTTCACATAACCACTCCCAATGGGTAGCCATGTGATTGCCATCATTGCGAAACGCATATGTGGCGCGGTATTCTGCTCCGATATATGACCAAGTACCATCGTGAAAACGCCGCTGACCGAGGTGAATTCTGCCATAGTTGTCAAATACCTGAGAAGGATATGTCTTGCTGGCGGCATCATAGCCGATTGTTTCGACCCCACTTATCGGTAAGTCGCCGATTTGCCCATTAAAGTGGCGAATGAGAAAAAAACCGCCTGGTAGCCATTCGTAGGTTTCCTCACCAAGCCAACGAACGGATGAGTCGTAAGGGTTTTCATGAGACTGTCCCAATCCATAGGACAGCCCGTCTGTAGGCCACTTGCCGACAAATACATTCAGGAGTTGGAGTTCGGCACTGGGAGTGAGTGATGGCTGTAGAGACGGGGGTTTTGTTGCGGTTGCTTTGCGTGACATATTTTTAGCTTCCAATGTTTGATGATGGATGCTTCGACGCTCTTGAGAAGAATCGCCGCATCCGTTGTAATCGTTCATTTACAAGACTTTCGTTAACTTGATATCCATCCACGGGAGCCAATTTACACCGTCGCTGGACTGCTCCCATTGACCTGTCAAAGTGTTGCCAGTATTGGCGAATATGCCTGTGAACCGCGATGATTTTCCCTCAATCGTCCAAGTGTGGTCGCGGAGATTGGCTTGGAATAAGTCGGAGTTGCCGCGATGATCGAAGCTGTGACAGGTATACATTTGGCTCGACGCATCGTAACCGATGAATTCGAGCACGTTTAACTCTTCATTCCCCATGTGTCCGTCCGCACGATGAACGAGGAAAAACTTACCAGTCATCCACTCATAAATGTCCACTCCAGTTACTTTGACGGCTGGGGCATCCGCGCTGGCGTGAGTTTCGCCTTCTGTGTTCCACTTCCCTACCAATAGCTCCAGACGCTGGAGTTCAGCACTGGGGGCGATCGGTTGCCCTTGAGACTGGAGTTTTATGTCGATCGTTTGTTGAATCATTTCTATCTTCCTATATTCGATTGAAATGTATGATTGATTTAAGCTTAAATTGTGAATTGAAAATTATTTTCAAACAGCCTCTGATGACATTAAATTAACAAACTTAAAACTGAAAAGATTGTGCTGTTAAAATATTCATATTATTCAACAAATTATCGATAGTAATTTTATTGCTATACACTCATTTTACAAGCCTCATCAAATTCAAACACTCAAGATTCAGCAGTTAATCTTTAGTTTTAATCATCCGATCGCCTTGGTGGCGCGCTTCTCTACGAGACGCTCCGCGAACGCGATCGAAACTGGGCGAGATCAGTGAGAGCAAAGCTAGACTGTTACTTCTGTCTAGCTTTGCTCTCAAACCGATCGCTATGGAGATGGCTGACAGGTCACAACCCCTTCTTTTTGAATATTTGCATTAGGATTACTACCCATCGATCGAATCTCTAAGGTCGGTTGATAGCCAGGATAGCAACGTGCCAACACAGTATCACCAGCACGAGTTATATACAGAACACTAATAGGTTTACCGCCTAAAATAGCAATTTCCAGACTAGGAGCAGTAGCAGCAGTTGCGATCGATATAGGTTGCTTAGGAAGTGTTAAATCTGGCGTAATAGTTTTCGCAATTAAAGGCTGCAAGAATAGTAAAATCATTGTGACGATCGCTAATCCCGCAAATAAGTTAGTAGATATTTTGAACATTACCTGACCTTTTCCCTGATTAAATAAGTTGACCATCATTTCACTGGCTTCACATCCAACCCCGTCCAGTGAGCGGCAAAAGCCCACATATCTGCCGTTTCGTCGATCGCCTTGTCAAGGGGCTTGCCCGCTCCATGACCCGCACGGGTCTCGATGCGGACAAGGTGCGGCTTGGAGCCGATCTCCGCTGCCTGGAGCGCGGCGACATATTTGAAGCTGTGTCCTGGCACCACGCGATCGTCGGTGTCGGCAGTGGTGGCGAGGATTGCGGGATATGCCTTGCCGGATTGGATGTTGTGATAAGGCGAATATTTGAAGAGGTTACGGAAATCTGCTTCCTGTGCCACAGACCCATATTCGTCTACCCATAATTTTCCCGCTGTGAACTTATCGAAGCGGAGCATGTCCATGACCCCAACTTGGGGCAGCGCGGCAGCGAACAAATCCGGTCGCTGATTGACCACCGCACCGATCGTAAGTCCGCCATTCGATGCGCCCTGAATCGCCAAGCCGTCTTGTGACGTAATCCCCTGTGCCTTCAGATACTCGCCCGCCGCAATGAAATCATCGAACACATTCTGCTTGTTCTGACAGCGACCCGCTTCGTGCCATGCCCGACCATATTCTCCGCCGCCGCGAACATAGGCGATCGCGAACACTCCGCCCTGTTCGACCCACACCAGCCGCTCCGGCGAGAAGGCAGGGGGGTCGATCAGTCCATAGCCTCCATACGCATAGAGAAGGGTCGGTGCTGGACCAGTTACATCCTTGCGCCGGACAATAAACATCGGGACACGAGTGCCATCCTTCGAGGTATAAAAACGCTGTTCGACTGCGATCCGGTTGAGATCGATCGATACCTTTGCCTCGCTCCACGCGCGCGCCGTGTTGCTGGCGACATCGTATCGATAGATAATGCCTGGAGCGTTGAAGCTGGTGAAGCCGAAGAAGGTTTCCTTGTCCTCCATGCCACCCTCAAAGCCGATCGCAGTACCAATACCAGGCAGCTTCACTATGCCGTCAGCCTTGCCATCGAGGGTATATCGCCTGACCTCCGTTTTCACGTCAACCATATAGGACAGCAGCAACCGTCCGCCGACTAATGATGCGCCGTTCAGCACCGAGTCCTGTTCTGGCACCACATCCGCGATCGCCGGATCTGCGGCGGCGATGTCCATCGTCACTACCTTGAGGCGGGGCGCATCCTTGGTGGTTTCGAGGAAGAATTTTGTCCCCACATTGCCCACAACGCCCCATAAATAATCGAGCTTATTGACGAGCTTGCGTGGTTTCCAGTCGGAGCTATTCAGGTCTACCACCGTTAGTAAGTTGGCAATTAATGAACCTGGTGTGGAAAAGATCGTGATGTAACGCCCGTCTTTGGTGACGCTTATCATGGAATGCACCATAGTCGGCTGGTCTGGGGTTGCAAGTACCAGCCGATCCTGCGCTTGGGGCGTACCGAGCGCGTGAAAATAGACGGCATGGTTTTCTATGTTTCCCTGAGCCGCTGCGCCCTGCTTCGGTTCGGGGAAACGAGCATAGAAAAAGCCAGACCCGTCCTTAGCCCAGGCGATGCTGGTGAACCTCGCCCATTTGACCTCATCGTCCTGCACCTTGCCCGTGTTTACGTCCAGCACCCGAATCGTGCGCCAGTCCGTACCGCCATCTTGCACCGCATAGGCCAGACGGGTGCCGTCGTCAGAAACCGACCATTCAGCCAGCGCGATCGCCCCATCTTGTGCCCAACTGTTGGGATCGATTAGCACTCGCCCTGCGCCATCCACGCTGTCGCGGACATAGAGCACCCGCTGGTTCTGAACGCCAGAGTTACGGAAGTAGAAATATCGGCTGCCCTTTTTGACCGGAATGGTGAACTTCTCATAGTTGTACAACTCCTTCAGCCGCGCCTTGAAGATATCTCGACCTGGCAGGTTATCGAGATAAGCATTAGTAACTTTATTCTGCGATTCGACCCAGGAAGCGACTTCCTTATCGCTGCGAACGTCGTTTTCTAGCCAGCGATAGGGATCGGAAACCGTCTGACCGAAAGGCTTCTCGACAACATTGCCCCGCTTGGTTTCAGGATAAGCAATCATAGGTTTCTCCGTTAGGGACTGTGAGCAGGCGGAAGCGAAATAGGTGGTAAAAAGTAGCGCGAGAGCGAGAGGAGCGGCGCGGCGCATCGGGATCTTTTTAATCATTTTGTCGTTCTCCAGTTTTTATTAATCGCCCTCGCGCAGTGGAAGGCGTTACAACAACCATTGGGTCAACGGATGAATCAGGTAGCGGATCGAGAACGCCTCCCAGATCGCGCCGACGATGAACAGTGGGAGCGTGGACAGACTCAGCCAACCAAGCTGTTGTAGCCCACGCACATAACCCTGACCATGGTTCAGAGCACCGATGGTAGCGGGGCGCACCCAAGACCGACCGAGGATGTATGCGCCGAACATCAGGAGGGCGTATGCCTGGAATTCGATGAGTGCCGTCAGCGAGTGCGGAATCCAGACCACCGCATCTCTAGCGGTAGTCGGGGCTATGGGCAAACCGAGAGTGAATGCCTTATACGCGAATATAGCGATGCCAGAGAAGGGAACGAGCAGCGAAGGGAGTACGATCCACAGCGCGGCAGTCGAGACATTGACTCCCAGAATGGTCAGCGAGAACAGCCAAGGGTTATGGAGTAACGATCGAACAAGATCCGACGTTCCATTGTCTTCTAGGGTGGCTACTTGAGTTGCGCCTAGGTTGGGGAAAACCATCGCCGCTACTAACCCAGCGATGAATGAGCCATACACAATGGCGTTGATGGTGAGGTAGGCGCGAAAATTGGCGCGAACGATCTGGAAGGGTTTGCGAAGAAATCGTATATGTTGTGCTGATTTTACATTTTGGGTCATGTCATTTACCTGTGTATGCTTTGTTGACCTACGTTTTGATGACGAAAGCCCTCAATTCGATGATTTTATCGCCGTGAAAACGCCAGACATCGCAGTACGAATGATGATTTAACGGAACGGTTTTCCTCTGCTCACAGCAATAGATTCGCCAATATCCCATACAGTCCGCTATATGAGATTGCGGCGGCAAGCCCTAGCCCGACCAGCACATAACAACTAATGGCACGCTGATTCTGTTCGGTTAAACGGGTTGAATGAAAGCGGTTTGGAACCAGTCGCTGTGCGAACCAACCTGC
>JANNDL010000229.1:0-23506 GCA_031387665.1 Chamaesiphon sp. OTE_75_metabat_95
CTTGGCTGTCAGAACACATATCTAGCATAATCGCTTGTGAGTGTCCTAGAGCAGTTTCTTTCATCCTTTAAACGACGTAAAATGTCGGCTTAGTTGCTCGGAACGAGACACTTGAGTTCAGGGCGGTTGAAGACGAAGCACTGGGGTTTGTGCCTTTTTATTTCCTTGTATGAAACTACCCTCCTATCAGCTTCTAGTGGAGGAGGGTAGGTTTTGTTCAAGATTGAATATAGCATCGACATTAGATTGCATGAACCTACCCCTACGGATCTAACTATTTTGAGTAACCAGATGGACAAGCTCTGGCAGAATCAATTTTTCCATGCCTAGCTGGACGGCTCCACGAGAGCCAGGGAGAGAAAAAACTAGTAAATGTTGATATGTGCCAGCAATGGCGCGAGAACTAATCGCGCGGGAACCAATTTCTTGGTAACTGAGCAACCGAAAAATCTCACCAAATCCAGGCAAGATTTTGGTGAGCAGACTAGAGATCGCCTCATAGGTACGATCGCGCTGAGATATTCCAGTCCCACCATTAAAAATGATCGCCTGAATTGGCTTAGGACTGGCAATAGCTGCGGCTAATTGTGCCCGAATTTGGTCGGGTTCGTCGGGGACAATCTGATATAAACAAATTTGATGTCCCGCAGCTAGCAGCAGTTGCTTAATTAATGCTCCACTGCTATCTGTGTCAGGTGTGCGGGTATCGCTGACTGTGATTACCGCACAATCGATCGAGATTGCTATCGGATCTGGATGAGGTTGGGACATAGCCAGTTACCTAAAATTAGCGGTCTAAATTCCCCTTTATTTAGACGGATTGTTTTTAAGATGAGATTTAAGCCCCACCCTAAAAACTCAGTTATCAACTACTTGTACTGTTGGCGTTGGCGTAGCCTCTGCCTTCGCAGAAGCCTTGCCTCTGGCATTGCGTAGCCGTTGGCGAAGCCTCTCCGCAAGGAGAAGTATCAACTACCTACTCTGCCTTTTTCAAGCCTAGTCCATTGTCAGCGGAATAACGTTCCATAAACCGCAAGAATCGCTCCCATTCAGCATTGGTATTCATGATATACATCACTTCTAGTGCTGCGGGCTTACCATTGACAAATTTGGCTTTGACTTCGCGGGTGATAATCTCGCCTTCCTCATCGAGCATGTACATTCCAGTCACTTCTTCATTGACATCCTGTCCCAAAATCGCCGGATGATCGAAGTAAAATGAGGCTGTGCTTTGTTGACCGGATTTAGATCGAGTCAGTTTTACATCAGGAACGACTGGTTCAGTGATGCCGACCGAGAACTGAATTTGCGCCATAATAATTTAGTTAATATTTGGTTAATATTTATCAATCCACCTATTTTAATCGATCGAGAGTTCCAAAATTGACCTACTTCAATCCCTATGACTGGATCGATCGATCCCTAGCTACCATCGAACGGGCAAATTGGTCTCGATCGACTCAGGTAATTACTAGCTTACCTGGAACGGAGGTGACGATCGATGGGCGAGCATTAATCAATTTTGGGAGTAATGATTATCTCGGCTTGGCTGGGGATGAACGGGTAATTCAAGCTGCCATCCACGCTACCCAAGCGTTTGGGACAGGGGCGACGGGTTCGCGGCTGACGAGCGGACACAAGCAGCTCCATCAAGATTTGGAACAGGCGATCGCCACGTTAAAAGGCACTGAAGCGGCTTTAGTCTTTAGTTCTGGCTATTTAGCTAATTTGGGGACGATCGCGGCTCTCGTTGGCAAGAAAGACCTCATCCTGAGCGATCGGCTCAATCATGCTAGTCTCAAAAATGGTGCCCTGTTGAGTGGGGCAAAGATCGTCGAATATCAGCACTGCTGCATGGCAGATCTGCGTCATCAACTCCAGACACATCGCGCCAATTATCGTCGCTGCCTGATTATTACCGATACTGTTTTTAGTATGGATGGGGATATTTGTCCCATCGCTGAGATTCAGGAGTTGTCGATCGAATTCAGTTCGATGTTATTAGTCGATGAAGCCCATGCCACAGGCATCTTTGGGGCGACAGGTGCAGGGATTGTGGAATCTGAAGATCTGGTAGGACAGCCATTAATTGAGATCGGGACATTGAGCAAAGCTATCGGCAGTTTGGGCGGTTATGTTGCGGGTAGTAACAACCTGATCGATTTTCTCCGTAACCGCTGTGCTAGCTGGATCTACACTACCGGACTGTCCCCTGCTGACACGGCTGCGGCACTGAAATCGATCGAAATCATTGCGACCAGCCCCCACCTGCGACAACAACTGTGGCAAAATGTAGAGTACCTAAAACAAAGATTTAGCGAACAATTACCCCAGCTCAAACTGATTCCTTCAGCATCACCGATTATCTGCATTGAACTACCAGATGCAAGGACAGCGATCTCGATCGGCAGTAAACTCAAACAAGCAGGGATCTTTGCTCCCGCGATCCGCCCTCCGACAGTTCCCACCAGTAGAATTAGACTATCCCTGATGGCGACTCATCAACAGTTACAATTAGCGCAATTAGTTGATGCGATAAAGCTAATCTCCCGCGTGACCGAAGTAAGCTAAGATGTTGTTAAAATAGCTCTACCGAATCCAATTCCTACTCCCCCATCTAATTCAAGTTTTGGCCAAACCCTCCTCCCGCTTTGATTTTGAACAGGCAACCCAAGTCACTAAACAATTAGTGAGCCAGATGCCTAAGTGGTTGCGATTGCCATTCATCCGAAGCTGGGTGTTCTGGGCGATCATCACCCTCGGTATTTCTGGTGGACTAGTTTACCTAGCTTTAGGATTATTATTAAACCCTAAAGCAGTACCAAATTGTCCCGAAATGTTTGTGCCAATGTCATCGGCATCCCTGCGAGTTTATTGCGGACAATTGGCGGCAAGTAAGCAAACATTGCCAGACTTAATCACTGCGATGAATCTGGTCAAAGATATTGCACCAAACGATCCTACCCGTAGTTATGTAGAGAGCAACGTCCAAAAGTGGTCGTTACTGATTCTCCGATTGTCAGAAAGTACCTATCAAGACGGTAACTATGATGATGCAGTCAAAGCTGCCAAGAAAGTTCCTGATACTGTATCTGCTCATAAAATCGTCCAAAAAAGATTGGGACAATGGGAAGAAACGTGGAACAAAGCAGTCGGATACGATCGCGAAGCCAGAGATTTATTGAATGGTTCAAAGTGGATTAACGCTTACGCAGTAGCCGTCAAATTGACTACTCTCAACAATCGCTACTGGGCAACAACTAAGTATCAAGAATTAGCTGACATGGTGCAAGTCGCCAAGGCGGATAACTCCAAATTAGATGAAGCGCAGCAATTAATTAAAAGTGCCGAAATCCCCGCTCTCCTCAAAGCGGTAGAGATGTCCAGGAAGATCGATCCCAAAAGTTTTGCCCATGCGGAATCTCAAAATATTATCGCTACCGCAGCGAAAAAAATGCTCAAGTTAGCGACAGTGAAGCTAGATGGGAGTGACTGGAAAGGTGCCCTGGAAATTGCCAACAAAACTCCAGAAGCTCCAGAAGTCAAAACTGAATTGCAAAATCTAATCAACTTAGCTCAAGCTCAATCACATGCTGTCAATAGCACCATCGCCGAACTAGAAACAGCGATTTCCTTGATCCAAAGCATCAAACCAGATAGCCCCATGCACGAGAAAGCTAAAAAGTTTTCAGGTGCTTGGCAACTAGAAGTCCAAGATCTGGCTGGACTCCAGCAAGCCCGTAGCCTAGCAGCAACTGGGACAGTAGCGGATCTGCAATCGGCGATTACCACTGCCCAAAATATCCCCAAAAGCAATCCACGGGGCAAAGAAGCCGCTCAAGTGGTCAGCGAATGGCGCAAACAAATTGAAACTGTTGAAGATACTCCCTTTGTCCAGGCTGCTGATACTTTAGCATCTGGTAATACGATCGAAGGAGTCCAAGGCGCGATCGCTCAATTGAGTCAAATTCGCCCAGGACGTGCCCTCTACGCCTCATCACAACAAAAGATCAAACAGTGGACAGCGGACATCCAGCGGGCTGAAGATACCCCGATCCTCGAACAAGCAGAGAGCCTGGCAAGTTCTGGCGATCTGTCAGCGGCAATCAAGATGGCGCAAAGAATTGGTTCGGGTAGAGCCATGTCCGCCCAGCGCAAAGAGCGCGTCGATGATTGGCAAGCCCAACTCCAAGCGGCGAATAATGTCGCCGCCGCCCAAAAATTAGCTGAAAGAGGTACTCCTGAAGCCCTCCTCGGTGCCATCCAAGCCGCAGCTAGAGTACCAAAGAGTTCGCCATTACGCGCTCAAGCGCAGTCAGCAATGGATAACTGGGGTGGGCAAATGCTAGAAATCGCTCAAAGCGTTGCCACCACCGATCTTCGTCGCGCAATTTCGATCGCCAAAGTCATTCCCGAACGCACTTCCACTGCTGGAGCTGCCCAAAATGCTGTCCAACAATGGCAACAGCAACTCAATCAATTGACACCTCCAGCGACTAATGACAATGGTTTGCCAAACTAAGCGTTTAGACTAATCTAAAATCTATAGCCTGCACCAATGTTGATCCATGTATCGGCTGCTGACTTGTAGTTAGCATTGATCACAAAGCTATCACTGGCATTGTAATCGATACCACCTTCAAAATAAACACCGCCGCTACCACGAGCTGTTCCGGTTGCGGAAATTGCTGATGCTCCAAGTCCTAAATAGGGAATCAATTTAGAGTCAGGAATTTTTAGGTTGTATGTAGCACTTGCACCATAGATAGTGACACTTCCTGTACCTGAACTATTCAACTGAATAAATGGTCTGAGCGAAACATTTTCGGCAATCCCAAACTTTGTATTGATACCGTACAGGGTATTCCCGCCAAAAAATCCCACCGTGGGAGCTACATAGTTTTGCTTATCTTCGGATGCACTGACACTACTAACTGATAGTAAGACCGAGGCTGCTGTTAAAATAGAAAAAGTTGCGGCTAGGATTGAAGACTTAAGCTGACTGATCATAAAAATAATGTCGAAAAAATAGTTGCAACTGTTTTAATATGCAAATAAGTGCATACTTAAATTATATATGCACTTATTTGCATATGTCAATTACTTGTGACATCACTGCGGCGATCGATCGTCTAGGATATCTATCATGGCTTTATCTCATGCTCTTTTAGCCACGCTGCACACCGCACCATGTAGCGGATACGATCTGGCAAAGAAATTTGATGGTTCTGTCGGTTTTGTGTGGAATGCTACTCACCAACAGATCTATCGGGAGCTAACCAAGCTGGAGGAACAAAGTCATATCACCGCAGAAGTTGTCCAGCAAGACAATCGCCCTGATAAAAAAGTCTACAAAGTGACACCCGCAGGTGAAGATTACCTGCGGGTGTGGATTGCCAAACCAATTGTGATCTCAGGGAAAAAGGACGATCTACTGGTTAAATTATTTGCGGGAGATTTAGTAGATCCGTCAGTGATACTGTGCGAACTAGAGCACCACCGCGCTCAACATCAAGATCTCTTAGATGCTTGTAAATCGATCGAGCAGCATATATTTGCCAATGTCTCACCCCAAGATCTCCAGCGTCGCTACCGATACCTGACAGTCAGACAGGGGGTGCGGATCGAGACTGAGTGGTTGGCATGGTGCGACGAAGCGATCGCCTTTGTCAAGCAATTTTAGAACTACCCCACAAAGGAGCGGGAAGATCGAACTCAAATAATCTCGCTTGGATCGATACCTTGAGCGCGAAGATAAGCGATTAGTTTTTCCTTGTCTTCACGTTCTCGATCGGCACGTTGGGACTCCTGTTCAGCACGTTGGGACTCCTGTTCGGCACGTTGAGATTCCTGTTCGGCACGTTGGGATTCCTGCTCGGCACGTTGGCGTTCGGCTTCAATCTTTTCTACCGCCCAAGGTAAGATCGCTAACGACTGGTTCCACCAGCGCAGCCAATAGCCGCTGCGATCGGTTTTCGTTCCATTCCAAGTCCCCAAATAGAGGTCGATTTCTGGTAGCCAATGACGACCATTTTCATCTGGCTGTTCTAGTTCATATTTGCCGTTTTGGAGTCGGTATAGTTCTAATAATCCAGCTTTTGGTTCAAAGATCGCATAAATTGGCACCTGCAATATTTGCTCATAAAAAAACCATTTGCCAGGGGGGTAAGTTGGTTTGACTGAGTACTCTCCGCCTTCGGTTGCTGAGAGAAATTCCATCACGATCAGCGGTAAGTCGCCTTCTAGATTGGGCGTATAGCTGTTACGAGCGGCTAACTGCTCTTTGACATTGGGAACGTACAACCAATCCGGTGCTTTGATCACCAATTCTCCATTCATCGTCGCACACAGACCAAAATTGGTAGCTATCAACATCTGGGGTTGAATGCGTTGGGCGATTTCGAGACTTTCTCGCAATGCGCCTGCGATTAATGGTTGTCCGTTATTTTCCACAGGTTCGTCCTCTAGTCTAAATCCAGCCGGAAGGGGTTCCCAGGTGATTTCTACTGCTTGTGTTCGGTTGATCTTGAGTTGAGTTGTCATACATGCAACCGTATCGATGTACTTGTATTTTAGAACATTTTGTAGGGTAGGCAGCCCACAGACCATTACCAATTGAGTAATGTGAATATTTGGGGTGGTTAAAATCGATCTCCAATGGCACGCTTTGCGTTGGCGAAGCCTCTCCCTGAGGAGATCGATTCCCTCATAAATCGATCGATCTCTCTGACTTTTCAAATACTCTCTTCGAGTGCGCGGTTTAGATCTGAAGATCCGATCGATCTTTGGTATCAAGTTGGGCATACTTAGTAATAAGCTTGAGATATAGTGCAACTACAGAAATTACGGAAATCCAAGCGATTTTACCGAGGAGAATAGATATGTCTGCATCAGGACTAACGACAATCAGCAATTATGATTTTTGTGCTCAGTGGGTAATTGATAATTCAGATTCCCAGTCAGTCAGAGTACTCGACTATGGTTGCGGCGGCGGCGAGATTGTTAAAATATTGAGAGCGCGAGAAGTTGAGGCATTTGGTTGCGATACTTTCTATGGGGCGGCTGTTTATTCAGAGCTAGAAAATTCAGCTTTACTTGGTACGCAGATCTTGGAAATGGAAGAGAACAAAATTCCTTTTCCAGATAATTACTTTGATTTTTTAGTTAGCAATCAAGTTATCGAACATGTTAAAGAGCTTGACAAAACATTAGCTGAATTTCAGCGGGTACTTAAACCAGGTGGTCAACTTTTAACAATATTTCCCGATAAAAGTACGTGGCGGGAGGGGCACTGTGATATTCCTTTCCTGCACTGGTTTCCGAAGCAAAGTACTCCCAGAATTTATTATGCCCTACTATTAAGATCGCTAGGAATGGGATCTTTCAAGGGTGATAAAAGCCCGATGCAATGGAGTAAAGATACCTGTATGTGGCTAGATGAATATACTTACTATCGAACTCCTGTAGAAATTCACAGCCAATATTCCGCCCATTTCAGTAATGTAAGATCGATCGAGGTAGAGTTATTGCAAAAAAAATTGGGAGATCGTTATTCCAAAGTTTCATGGTTGCCAAAATCACTCCAGCAATTTTTAACTAAAAAAATGGCCGGACGAACGATTGTTGCCCGTAATATCTAGTAGGTTCGACATTCTGTAGAGTGAGCACTGCCCACAGACTATTATCGATTTAACAACATGGATATTCGGTCGGTTAAGACCGCTCAATTAGCATCATAGTTGCTTAACTCACAATTAATTTCCTTTCTCTCAAACAATTTAAAGTGATGTCAATTTGTCAGTAGGCAACAGTTCGCGATCGGGGGATAATATTGCTTGTTAACTTTGTGCTAGATAGGAGCATTGCCAATGTCGTTCGAGTTATCTAAAGATCAGCATAAAGAAGCTGTAGCTTCAATTATTCGATATTTTCGGGAGCGCAGGGAAGAGGAAATTGGCAACATAACTGCAACTGGGTTGCTAAACTTCTTGCTTGAGGAAATCGGCCCTAGTATCTATAATCAGGCCGTAACCGATATCCAAAACCGAATGCAAATGCACGTTTCAGACATCGATATTGAATTTCACCAGCAGGAGTTTGACTATTGGCAAAACGATCGCTAAGGTGATTCCCAGGAATAAATATACCCTGGGTTTTGGTTATGCCTACGGCAGAGCCTCTCCGCAAGGAGAAAACCAAAACCTCACTAAAATTGGGTATAGTCTTTTTCGGGAATCACCTAAATTGAACGATCCTAGTTGTGCTGGGGGGAGCGCAGGTTTAGCCCGAACTGACCCCACACACTCATTTACCTATGACGTTGTTGATGCCATGTCCAAGCATGAGCGATGATATCCTCCAGCTTGGGAAATTCAGGATTCCAGCCGAGGACTTTGCGGACTCGATCGCTACTACCGACTAAGATTGAAGGATCGCCAGCGCGTCTGTCACCATAGACGACTTTAATTTCTTTGCCAGTTACTTGTTTAGCGGTTTCGATTACTTCCTTGACTGAGTAACCGTTGCCATTGCCCAGGTTGAATACCTGACTGTCGCCGCCTGCGAGTAGATAAGCGAGTCCCAATACATGGGCGGTAGCTAGATCCTGAACGTGGATGTAGTCGCGAATGCAGGTACCATCAGGGGTAGGATAATCTGTACCATAAACAGAAATATGCTCCCGTTTGCCCATTGCGGCAAATAAGACGAGAGGAACTAAGTGAGTCTCAGGCGTATGATCTTCACCTAATCGACCCAGAGGATCGGCTCCAGAGGCATTGAAATACCGAAACCGCACTGATTTGAAATTATGCGCTGTATCAAAGTCAGAGAGGATATTTTCGACCATTAGTTTGCTCGTTGCGTAGGGACTAATTGGTGCAAAGGGGCAATCTTCCACAATTGGGGTGCTGGCTGGAATACCGTAGACGGCGCAGGTAGAGGAGAATACTAGCTTGTGAATATCCGCCGCCCGCATCGCCTCGATCAGATTGAGCGTACCAATCACGTTGTTTTCATAATACATGCCTGGTTTTTCGACCGACTCGCCGACGGCAATATAAGCCGCAAAGTGCATTACAGCATCGATCTTGTGAGTCGCAAAGACTCGATCGAGTGAAGCACGATCGCGAGTATCACCGATAAATAACTCCACACCCAAGACACTATCGACTAATTCTTGATGTCCATACTCTAAGTTATCAAAAATTATGACATTATAGCCCGCTTGTTTTAAGGCTAAGACGGCGTGGGAGCCAATATATCCGGCTCCACCTGTTACTAAAATTGTTGACTTTTGCTCAGACATCTGGATTAGTGAATAAATTTATCAAAGGCACTAGCCTAGTGTACCCACACAGTCGGACAGAGGGGAGATAATTAAGAATAATCAGCTTAATATTAGACCTACTATTTTTATGGAAATTATTCGGATCGCCGTTTTATCGGACAACTATATTTTCTTGATGATCGATCGAGAGCGCAAGATTGCCGCAGTTGTCGATCCGGCAGAAGCTGCTCCAGTGCTGGCTGAACTCGATCGTCACCAAGTCGAACTCGTGGCAATTTTCAATACTCACCATCACGGCGATCATGTCGGCGGTAACAAGGAATTGATCGCGGCATTCCCCAATCTCTGTGTCTATGGTGGTGCCGAAGATCGGGGGCGAATTCCTGGTCAACAGGTATACTTAGTTGATGGCGATCGAGTTCAATTTGGTGACTATACGGGTCAGGTTCTATTTATTCCTGGACATACCCGCGCCCACATTGCCTATTATTTCCCCCCAATTGAGAGCGACGTTCCAGGGGAATTGTTCTGCGGGGACACGATCTTTGCAGGTGGCTGTGGTCGCTTATTTGAAGGCACTCCCGCCCAAATGGTCGGATCGATGACCAAGTTGCGCCAGTTGCCAGACAACACGCGGATCTGGTGCGCCCATGAGTATACACTGGGCAACCTCAAGTTTGCCGTCACAGTCGATCCTGACAATCAAGAACTAGCGCAGCGACTAGTGAGTGTTACAGTCGATCGGCAAAATCTGATTCCCACTGTCCCCACATTGATGGGCATCGAAAAGCGAACTAATCCTTTCCTTCGTTGGGATATAGCCGCGCTGCAAGCTAGTGTGGCTAGTCATGATGGAATCGAAACTTTCGCCAAAATTCGCGGACGGAAAGACCAGTTCTAAGGGATTTTAGACCAAAGTCATCTTTATGGTTGGGAGTCCCTAACTAACCAATCGATAAAACCAACTCTCAATCACATTCCCCCAAGCCGATTGGGAGAATACTGTTTCTGCTGCATGACGACAATCAGCTCGATCGATCTCACCCAATTTCCCAATCGCCTCCACCAGTCCAGTCACGCTATCTGGCTCCACCAAAAATCCCGTCTGACCATCGGTGATGATTTCCGCTGGTCCACCCCGCCGATAGGCGATCACAGGGACACCACAGGCTAAAGCTTCGATCGCCACGTTGCCAAAAGCCTCCACCCAGCGGGGAGTCATCAACATCCCCTGACAGGTGCGAAGAGCCTGCTGTAGCTCATGAGTGGGCAAGAAGCCGAGATATTCAATTGGCGCGTTGGGATAGTCCCGTTGAATCTGTTCCCAATATTCAGGATCTTGAATTTTGCCCATAATCTTGAGCTTGATCCCCGTGCGGTCAGCCGCCGCTACAGCATCTTCTAGAGCCTTTTCGGGAGAAATCCTACCCAGCCAAGCCAGGGCAGCTTCTGGAGCCGCACAGTACTCGTAGACAGCCGGATCGACACCGCTACCACCAACCACACAACACAAGTCTGCAAAGCTAAATGTCTCCGCCTGAGTGCGGGTGCAAACCCCGATCGATCCAGGATAATCTACCGCAACCTGCTCAATCGCCAGATCGATCGCGGCGATCTGTGAACCCATACTGACAAAATGAGCGATCGGTCGATCGAAGAATGGGGTTAAATAAAATGGCAGCCAATCAAAAGCCGTATTAAAAATAATATCGTAATCAGCCTGAATTTCCCGTGCCTTTGCCCACATATTCGCCAATACAGGATTCCCTGGCATCACAATCGATGCTGCTAATTCCTGGGTTTGGGCGGTAAGCTGGAGTTCTCCAGGTACTTGAACGATCGATAAGTCGCCCAGTTCAGAACCCCCAGGTGCGATAATCTCGATCGAGTGCCCCCGCGATCTCAATTCTCTGGCAAGATTAGCGATCGTCAATTCGACACCACCCCCTAATCCAGAACCCAAAGCACCTACAGGTGTAGACAGAATCAGAATTTTAAGCTTAGATTGGTGTGATGAAGTATTCAAGAGTACAAAAGCTTGTGTGAATTGATGCTCTTAATTTTACATCCACCATTCACGATCCACCATCCACCATTCGCAGCCTTTGTTTAAAAGCTTGCTTGGTGTCCGAATCCAGCAGACTCCAAATACCCAGCGTTCCAGAAAAGAAGAATACAATACTAGCTATATATAAAATCGAAATTGATAAGGCTAGCCACCAAGCCCATTTCTTAAATTGACGTAGCTGGAAAATTAAAATTTCTAAGATCATCCCCATCCCAAAAATACCGATGCCCACCCACAGGCTATTTAGGATTGATTGCGGGCTAGCATCTACTAATTTTTCTGGTGGGATGGGTGTCAAAATTCCATAGGGATTACGCAGAATTAAAACTAGAAAAATATATAAATAAATTGTGAATCCCACATTCCAGTGCAACCTTTTGAGCTTGTTCCAGTAAGTAATGATTCCAATAATGCCTGCGATCGCGATCGTGTCAGACCAGAACTGGAGATTGGGGTGGGGAGATTGAATGCTACCGCTGTTGAACACAAACATCAAGATCAACATGGTAATCGGCACAGAGCGCAAGCTCCAGATTGCAACCAGTAATGATGTTGGTGTTACCATATTTGTGAGGAGCATCAATCTAAATAATGAATTTGATCTGTAGAAGCAGAGTAGTAATTGAACGATGAAATATTACTACTACCCTTTTGGGAGATATTTTATTTGTGAAGCTCTCTCAACTAGTAATAGTTAAAGTCGTAATCGATCGACATATCAACTATCAACTATTTACCTGTCGTCATCATAACAAACGCCCCTGAAATTAAATCCGCCAAAGTGCTGACAGCAGGATCTTGACGCAGATGTCACCGGAAACCGGACAAGGTTTGCTAAAGTGAGAAGTGTAGACTCCAAGGGCAGAAGGACGCAATTCAATGGCAGGCAAACTTTTATTAGTAGATGATGAACCAGGCTTGCGGGAAGCGGTGCAAGCTTATCTGGAAGATAGTGGACATATTGTTCAAGTGGCGAGTAGTGCCAAGGATGCCTGGGAATTGCTCCAACAACAGTTGCCTGACTTGGTAATTTCGGATGTGATGATGCCGCAGGTGGATGGCTATCAGTTTCTCAAACAGATGCGCGAAGATCCTCGGTTCAAGGCTACTCCGGTAATTTTTCTCACCGCCAGGGGGATGAAAGCAGATCGCATTTCTGGCTATCAGGCTGGTTGTGATGCCTATTTATCCAAGCCATTCGATCCTGATGAGCTGATTGCGATCGTCCAAAATCTCCTAGAACGCCGCGTAGTCGCCGTAGCCGCAGCCCAAAATCCCGAAATGGAGGGAATTGCCAAACAGATCGCCGCCGAGCTACGGGGGATGCTGAACCCCCCCAGTGGCATTGTCAAAACTCCACCCCCAATTCGGATCGATCTGACTCCCCGCGAACAGAGCGTTCTAGATTTAGTCGCAGCAGGATTGATGAACAAAGAAATTGCCAAGCAGCTTGAAACCAGTGTGCGAAACGTCGAGAAATACGTCAGTCGGTTATTTGGGAAAACAGGTACGAACAGTCGTACCGAGCTGGTACGGTATGCCCTAGAACATGGTTTGACGAATTAATCATTATGTAGGGTGTGTTACGGCGCCTGTCTTGTCGTTTTTTTATTCGGGGGAAACCCCCGAATAAAAACGCCGCAGCCTAACGCACCCTACATAGCCAGAATCTAATCTGCTACCTCAGTCTGGTTGAATATTAATCACCGTCTAAATATTCAGCGAGACGGGATTCGAGAATTTCAATTAATTCTGGATCCATATATTGATAGTCATCGCTAATATCTAAAGTAACGATCGATCTACCTGCAATTAGATCGGGATAGTTTTGGCGAATAATCGCCGCGTGACGTTTTTCCATCACAAAAATATGGTCAGCCCAGTTAATCAAATTAGCAGTCAGTTTAATTCTGGCTTTATCGGAAGTTCCTGCGGATTTTGCGACATAAAGCTGGCTATTTTTAAATAAATTTGCTGCCGTAGGACTGCGCCACTGATTCCGACTACAGACAAATAATAACTGTTCGCGTGAATTTTGCATATTTCCAATCAAAATTAAGTGACAAATACGAAAAACTCGACCGCAGATTCAACCTGGATCGAGCAACAAATTATATAATTAAACCATGATTTAGACAGTCTTAATATTCATTTGGATAACTAGATCGTTAAAGTCTCGATCGCCACCACCATACATATCTTCTACACCAAAAGTATTTGCCCCAATCTGACGGAAATGATCTACTTTATCCGTATTAGCACTGACGTAGTTAAAATAGGCTTGAGTCTGATTTGATGTTTTATTAACAAAATCATCCATCGTGCCCTGAGCTACAACTACAGGCGCGTAAATTTGACCTCCAGCAATCGGTTGATTAGTTTTGGTGTCAACTCGATTCGATCGCAATCCCGCGTTGGCAATGGCATTCTTGACAGCAACGATCGCATAGTTTGCATCTCCTGGTTTGACTGTCGTACCATCTGCAAGTTCGATCGTCCCGAACGCATCTTTGACAGCATAAAAACCGATTTGACTCTGATAAAAAGCATCACTCTTGGTGGTAATATCTACCGTGAGCGATCGACCTTGATACTGAGTTAAATCGATCGTCCTTCCTTCAATTTTACCTTGATTATCAGATCCGATCGGTCTATTCGGTACTATCCCATCAAGCTTAGTAACTTTCAGCACCAATTCATCATTATTAATAGAAACATTATAGCCAGATTGGAGACTATTTCCAGTTACTTTAATCGGACTATTACCATTTGCATCTAAATTAGCTAATCGAATATTAGTTGGAGTTTCACCCCGATCTAGCTTCTGTTTTATTTCCGTCAATGAGCCATCTTCAACTTCAAAGAATTGATAGATTTTATTCGGATCTAGCCCGATTTCTTGTTTTTGAGTATTGAAAAAATTACCGCCTAAAGTAGTTAGGATTGACTTGGAGCGATCGATCGCGGCTTTGAGATAACCAGCTTGACCAGGGGCAATACCGTTAATTTTACCAGTTCGATCGTCAACATTGAAGAACCCAATTTCATTAACTTTATTGGTCTGCTTTTGACTGATGGCTTGGATGCTCAATCCTTTAATTGTGCTGGTTGTTGCGAGTAGGTTTCGATCGAATAAATCAACCACTGCCGTTTGATCTGGTGTCAATCCCCCCTTGCCTGCAGCAATATCAGTCCTGAAACGCTCATAGATTGGATCACCGGGAGTTGTTGCACCAGGGTTGATATCTTTGACTAAAACAGCATTGCCCTCGGGATCGATTTTCCACAGCTCTCGTCCAGTAACGGTATCGTAAGCTGTGAAGTATAGAGTCCCATTGGCGTTGGTTAAATCTGACGGCAGAGACGAATCAGTGCCAGGGTTGATATCTTTAACCAATACCGCATTACCAATACTGTCGATTCTCCACAATTCTTGTCCATTGGTGGCATCGTTGGCCGTAAAGTACAGAGTACCGTTAACGTTGGTGATAGCACTCGATTGATTATAATAGAGACCGAGACGAGAACCAATATCTTTAACCAACACCGCATTCTCCGCGCTGTCGATTCTCCACAATGCTTGTCCACCAGTGGTGGCATCACTGACGATGAAGTACAAATTACCGTTGACGTTGGTTAGATTCGACAGATAAGAAGAATTATTATCAGCGTTGATATCTTTGACCAACATTGCATTACCAGTGCTATCAACTTTCCACAATCCTTCTCCATTAGTAGCATCAACGGCGGTGAAGTAGAGAGTCCCATTGATGTTGGTTAGATTCGATGGGTAATATTGATAGGATGAATAAGGACCAGATCTAATATTTTTAACCAACACTGCATTCCCCGTGCTGTCGATTCTCCACAATTCTTCTCCATTGGTACCATCAATGTCGGTGAAATACAGAGTGCCGTTAACGTTGGTTAGATTCGATAGCGAAAATGAATCAGGACCAGGGTTGCTTTTGACTAGAACAATATTCCCTGTGCTGTCAACTCTCCATAGCTCTTGCCTATTATTGGGAGTGATCGGATTGTCATCAAGTCCGGTCGGGGTGAACCTGCTGGTAACAAAGTAGAGAGTACCATTGACGTTAGTAAAACTTGACGAAAAAGAAAGATCCGTCGCAGAAGTAAGATTTTTGACTAGAACGGTAGCTCCACTATTGTCTGTTTTCCAAAGTTTCTGTTCGTAGGGGTTCTCATTAGCGAAATCATTAGCGGTGAAATAGAGCGTCCCGTCAACATTGGTTAAATTCGATGCGTACACTGCGTACGATGGCGCAATACTAGGGTTGACATCTTTGACCAACACTGCATTTCCGTTGCTATCGACTTTCCACAGATCTCTTTGAGTAGTGGCATCGTAGGCTGTGAAGTAAAGCGTTCCATTGACGTTTGTAAACTCCCCTGGAGAAGAATCACTATCACCAGGATTAATATCTTTGACTAATACTGCATTTCCTGTGCTACTGATTGTCCATAATTCGCGTCCATTAGCAGCATCAGAGGCGGTAAAGTAGGTTTTTCCATCAACGTTGGTGAAACCTGATGGATAGGATGGCTCAAGGCCGTTGATATCTTTGATCAATACTGCATTCCCGGTGCCATCAATTTTCCATGGTTCAGATCCATTGATGGAATCATCAGCGGTGAAATATAGAGTTCCGTTGACGTTAGTTAGATCTGAAGGATAATAAGCAAAAGGTCTTCTAGCTGGTCTACTCATGGCTGATACACTAACGTTACATTGTGTTTTATTTTACTCAATGTAATATTGATATAACAAGCGTATATACACGGGACTATATATTTAAAATATATCCTCGATCGATCTTCTGTACACGCACTGCATTATCTATCCCCAATCTTCAGAATCTAGTTGTGCAGCGGTTTCAACTGCCTCAGCGGGAGTATTTGTCGAAATAGGTGCAGGGACAACTGCTGATGGTGAAGAGGATTCTGGATTACTCACCGTTGGTGGTTGCACTGGCGTACCGAGGGGTTTCGTAGGTGCTGAAGCTGGTCGCGCTTCTAGTTTGATCCAGGCTTCCTCAGCCTCTTCTGCAACAGAAACGGGAGTGACAGGCTGGAAAATTTCTTGAACGGGTTTGACAACATGATTGTCTGTCGATGGCACTTCCTGGCGGGTTGAGGGTCTAGCTGTAGGAGTTTTCGTTGGTGATTTTGTCGCTGGAGGAGTGGATTTTACTGCTGTTGGTGCTGATTTTTTTACACCTAACTTTTCTTTGAGCTTGTCTTTGCTCGGAATCGGTGTTTGCTGGCTAACGGGTACTAGTTGACGACGGAGAGTCAGGGTTTGCCATGCCAACCAGCCCAAGAGCGCGACACTAGTTGTTTGTCCCAGTAGAATCCCACCTGTTTCCTGCCGCGCATAAATCCAAAGTACTAGCGCGTAGAAAAAGCCAACCCCGCTCCAAATAAAATCCTGTTTGCGATGGATTTCGGGAAAGAAGAAGGCAGAAATATACAAACCAACGCTACCCGTACCTACTAAGACAGCTAAGATGTATGCCAGCATTTTTTATAGGGGATGGGGGGACGGGGGACTGGGAGACTGGGGGACTGGGAGACGAGGGGACTGGGAGATGGAATTTAATTTAGCATCTCATATCTTGGTCAGTTGAAATTGATAGTAGGGGTAATTCATGAATTACCCCTAGAGGCTCACTTCGACTACGCTCAGTGAGCGTAGCCAAAGTGAGCCTGCGCTCTGCGCTTAGTGAAAGCCTAAAGCCTAAGCCGCTGCTGCAACAGCTTCTACTTTGGCAGGTGATAGCTCAAAGTTGGAGAAGCTAAACTCGGTAGTGCTGGGTGTGCCATCTGCTTCGACACCTTCAATGATCCGCTGACTCAGGAGTTGGAAGCCGCCGACTTTTTGATAGTTGTCTTCAAAGACGATTTTCTCGCTTTTGATTACGCCAGTTTCGGGGTCGGCGTAAACGGAATCATAACGGTGGGAGAGATAGCCTTCACCAGTATCATGACTGCTGAAGGTATCGATCGTGACCATGATGCCATGTAGATGACGATGGACGTGACATACTTCATTATTGCGGAGTTTGTACCGATCGCCCATTGGTTTTTCAGGCAGGATGATTTCAACGGCACCTGTAGCATCGGTTTCACCATAGGCGAACGTATTCATGCTGTGGGTTTCGGCAAAAGTCCGGCGAACGCGGTGGATGGCGACTTCGCGCAGTTGTCCGATGATTGATTTCCGCACTTCTTCGTTGTCGATGCCAGTGACTTCAGCACTCAAGTTTGCTTTAACTAAAATGGTGCCAGTGAATACTTGATCGCCATGTTGATATTTGACGGTGGCAGTATAGCCTGGAAAACCAGGCTCCCAAGTGTAACGATTTTCGTAGGCAGCCTGAAATAATTCTTGTGCCGATTTTGATTCTGCCATCTTGCCTGAGGGTGTTATTTAGTATTTAATCCTATTTTAGAGATTTTTTGCAGAATTTTCGCTCCAGGGCGAACGGATGATGATAAATTAGCAAGTAAGATGACCAGTTTCGATCGAACACTATCAGATCCAGCACTCCAACAGGTTGCCACAGCTTTTGATGTGGAACGTCAAGTCCTGACACCAGAGCTATCCCAGTCGATTGAGGACAAGGAAAAAATTGCCGCTGGGTTATTATTGTGTCTATCGATGATTGTTGGTCAAACGATTGCAGATGTTAAAATAGAGCGACTCGATCGAATCCACCCCCCAGGACGCAATCAGGGACTAATCGATTTTAAGCTGGTTTGTCGTCTACCGACTCAGGCTCAAGTACAGCTCGGAATCTGTATCTTGCCATTCACCGATCAAAAGATTGTTAGTGAGGCTTGTACCAGGCTGTTAGTATACAAAGATTTTGGACTCGATCGACTGTGCCTAATTCGTCAAAGCGACCTGATGAACAATGTCCGCCAGCTACCCGTTTGTCTCCCAAAGTTGTTATCGACTAATATTGGCGGTAATTTTATCCCGCTCAAATCCAAGGATATCTTGTTTTTGCTGACGACACTATCTGTATTTCAGCAGAAGCAGCAATATGGAATCACAAATGAGTTAATGTTTACCTATTTAATTCAGACAGAGTTATTGCTCAAGAATGAGCTAATCAAAAGTATTCTTGTTTCGGCACAGTTCTAAGGGTAGAGGGTAGCAGGTAGGAATTAGCTCAAAATTTACTAACAACAGCGATGGATATTATTACAATTCTACGAGCAGATTACGCTAAGTTTCCGATCGATCAAAGTTATCAAATCTATGCGGAAGATGTGTATTTTCAAGATCCACTAAGTAAATTTCGCGGACTCGATCGTTACAAAAAGACGATCGCATTTATCCAGACTTGGTTTAAAGAGCCAAGATTAGAATTGTATCAGATAGATCGACTAGAACAATTAATCACCACTCGGTGGTCGTTGAGCTGGAATACTCTGCTGCCTTGGTATCCACGGATTGAAATTACTGGAAAAAGTGAGATGTTATTAAATGAGGCAGAGTTAATCATCAGTCATATTGACTATTGGGATTGTGCTCCAATTGATGTATTGAAACAACATTTTAAACTGGCGAATGGTGGATAGAAATGTCGTGGCGTGACTTAATTTATTTTTTATATCCTAACTTTTTCAATGCCGCTCTAGTTTGACTTACGACGGTTCGATCGGATTTTTCCATCAGGCCTAATGCCGTAACGACAGCAACACGAACTTTTCGATCTGGATCTTGAAAGAGCGTCAGTATTTGGGGAATAGCAGATTTAGCTGACGACCCCATGTTAGAGATCGCGATTATCGCTGACAGCCGAACGTTGGCATCAGCATCGCCAAAGAGCGGCAATATTTGCGGAATCGTAGACTTAACCAGGGATCCCCTTCCCATCGAACCGATCGAACCAATTGCACCGACGGCATTAGCCCGATGGCAGATCGAGCAGATGTGCCCATTTTACCTAATGAGATCGCGGCATTATTTCGCTCTGTGTCGTTTGCTGACTTCAACTGTTGAATTAATCTCTCAAGTTTGGCATTCTCGTCACCTTGCTGCTGTGCCATAACTTTTGGTGGACTTAATTCACATCCTAAATTCATTATCCCCGCACACTGGACAACGCTCAATAGGACAACAGGCAGTAACTTGAGTAGAGAAGATTGTCTCAGCATGTTTGCGATCGATCTGGTTGCTAATATTATTCCCAAATTTCCCCGCCAAGATGTAGCGAGTAATTGCGGTAAACCATAAGAGCGAACTCGGTTCTGTTGGTGAGCAACCAGCCGAAATATAATGGGAAGACCGAACTTTGAGGGTTAGGCTTTAGGAAAATTCGGAACGTTCGCGTTCTTCTAAAGCCCAAAGCCCAAAGCCTAGATCCGATTCCGCTGTGACCAAACCCGTGTTGGCAAGCCCCAAACGTAGATGAATCCTTCTGCTGCCTTGTGATCGAACTGGTCATCCTCACCATAGGTAGCCAAGTCCATATCGTACAGACTGTACTCCGACTGCCGCCCGACAATCACCGCATTGCCCTTAAATAGCTTGATCCGGATGTTCCCAGTGACTCGCGCTTGGGTTTGCTCGATAAAGGCATCCAAGGCGGTCTTAAGCGGCGAATACCATAGCCCGTTATAGACGAGTTTGCTGTAGGTTTCTTCGATGCCGCGCTTGTATTGAGTGACATCGCCAGTGAGGGTAAGGCTTTCTAGTTCGCGGTGAGCTTGAATCAGTACCGATAGTGCTGGAACTTCGTAGATCTCGCGAGATTTAATGCCGACGAGACGATTTTCAACCATATCAATCCGCCCAATCCCGTGATTACCCACAAGCTGATTTAGGCGGGTAATCAGACTAACCGGATCGAGAGCGACACCATTGATGCTAGTTGGCGAACCGCAAGTAAAACCTAGCTCAATATATTCTGGTGTATTGGGGGTGTCTTCGATCGCTTTAGTCATGGCGTAGACTTCTTCCAGTGGCTCCACCCAAGGATCTTCCAAGGGTCCTGCTTCAACGCTGCGTCCGAGTAAGTTTAAATCCACACTGTAAGGCGAGGACTTTTTCACAGGCGAGGGGATACCGCATTTCTCTCCATAAGCGATCGTTTGTTCGCGGCTCATCCCCCATTCCCGTGCAGGTGCCAGCACTTTAAGGTTAGGATTGAGAGCAGCGATCGATACATCAAATCGTACTTGATCGTTACCCTTACCCGTACAGCCATGGGCTACCGCATCGGCACCATACTCTGCGGCGGCTTCCACTAGTAATTTGGCAATCAATGGACGAGCTAATGCTGTAGAGAGCGGGTAACGATTTTCATACAGGGCATTCGCCTTGAGTGCAGGAAAAGCATAATCAGTAATAAAACTCTCTGTAGCTTTAGCCACCAGCGATACACTTGCCCCAGAGTTCAGCGCCTTAATCCGAATCGGTTCCAATTCATCCCCCTGTCCCAAATCAGCAGCGAGGGTAATCACTTCTTCCACACCCCATTCTTGCTTGAGATAAGGGATACAGACGGAGGTGTCTACTCCCCCAGAGTAAGCAAGTACAACTTTTTTAGCGCGACCCATAATTTTAACTTCTGATAACGAGTCTTTATTATCTAGTGAATGGTGGTTTAGTGGATAGTAGTTTAGTTGCTAGTGGTTTAGTTTTTAGTGGTTTAGCATACTGGCTCTGGTTTGCTAAACCACTAAACCACAAAAAAAGTGCCATATCATCTCAGATACAGCACCTCAAGTATTGTTCAGTTGATTTATCTTCAGTGACTAACGACCAATTCGCTAACAACTAAACCGCTAAACCGCTAAACCACCAAATTAAGATTTAGCTTCTAACCGTGCATAAAATAAACCGCGAATTTTGACTTCTTTGGGATCTAGCGCACCTAAATCGGTATCAGAAGGCTGCTCGCTTTCAAAAATACCCGCGATTTCGCCAGTTTCACTGTTGACTTTGGCAACTTCAAAGTTGATTTTGCCTTTACCAGTTTGAGCGCGTTTGGTGTTCTTGCGATCTCCTTGACGATTGACGGCTTCGGCTTGGAGGGCGTTAGCATCAACGTAGCCACTAGCTACACCACGACCTTTGGGATCGAGGAAGACATTACCACGGTAGGATGGGACTTTGTATTCGCCCGCAAAGTCAGTGGAGGTGTTGATATTTTCGACACCAGGCTTGCTGGTAGCGACTAATTCTTTGATTGTGAATAGGAATGGTACCAATTCACCACCAGGCATTTTGACGGTGACGGCTTGGAAATCCAGTCCATCTTCTTCTTTAAAGGTTAGTACCCGATCTTCTGAGAGGCTGACTGAACCTCTGATCTGGTCGAGACTGGAAGTCGCCCGTGTCACCAGTTTCCCTGCCACAAATTCAGCTTCCTGACGTTTATTTTGAGGTTCTTCTTTGACAAAATAATTGGTAGGTTGGATACACATGTCTACCAACTGATAGCCCTTAGCAGCATCCAGCGGAATGGAACCCCGACTAGTATCGTCAATCACCGGACAATTGTTGGCCATCCCAGTGCCTCTAATGTCCTCGTAAGTCAGTACCGTTGTTGCCGATACGGGAGCATCACTACAAGCCGTCAACAAGCCAAGACAGATGGCGAGTAGAGCAGCGACTAATCCGCGAAATTTCATGTTTAACCTCAAGCTTCGATATATTTTATGTTATTACAGTATTTGGCTGTCGGTCAGCTTTAATCGAATTTAATTGAATGAATCTTCAAAATTGTGTTCGATCGTTGCTGTAGACACAGTAAGATAATTGTCTTGTCGATCGGTATCTTACCAAAAAACAGGGTCTAGAGCACCGCTTTTTGGACAGATAGCTCTTGATTCGATCGGTGAAGTTAGCTTTTTGTTCTCGACGCAAACCCTTGAGCCTGAAAGTATAAAATTATATTAAAGATATTTGACAAATTAAGTTAGATGAACACTGAAAAAGATTCCTCTTCACACTCACCAATAGCAACAGAATTGCCCTCCTCAATGCAGCCCCTCGCAGATATTACCCATCAAATCCACGCACTTTCCGAGCAAAATCGCGAAGATCCGATCGCACTCCTGCATCTACTTCGTACTCTAGAGCAACTCCATCGCGAAATTCAACAAAATTACTTTCAACCAGCTCTGCCAAATAGTCGCCAAGCGCTATATACGCTTCTGAGAGATATCGAGGAAAATGGCGGCTGGCCATACGTTCAGCGGTGGAAACTCCAAGCCCTATTTGCCAATTTACCAGAAACTGAGCAGGAAGTGGGGAGTGAGGATCGAGGATCGGGGAGTCTCAAATAGTCTTGCCACACTATTTTTCAAGAGATCGAACTGCCTGATTTTGACTCGCGACGTTGTTTCCTGGCGATCTCAACTAGATTTTCCTTGTCCAATATTATCGAGCATTTCTATAAAATTGCTAACAACTGAATTCCCTCTATGATCAGAATTGCCGCCCAGACAAAGATCGCGATTCCTGCTGCGGCTGCGGCAATATCCTTGATCGTGCCAATCTGGGGATCATATTGCTGCTCCACAAAATCGCATAAGATTTCGATCGCACTATTAAATAGTTCTGCTAGTAACATCATACCAGTTGCGAGGAGAATGATTGTCAAATCGACCCATCGATACAGCATACAGGCAATGAGTAACGTTGGAATCGATAAAACCAGTTTATATGCAACACTAAAATCTGTGATGACAGCAGAGTTTAGTCCTTTGAATACAACTTTTATTTTCTTGATGGGATGATAACCAGGAGTACTGTATTTTCTTACCATGTATAAACACCTTTTAATAAATAGTCTTTGAAGATCGACAGTAGTTCGTTAACTATCACTTTGATGCTAGCAAAGATAATTCATTTATGCTTACACGGACTGTATCGATCGTCTGGTATCTTTCAAATCGCGGATACGCGGTGCGAAGCGGAATCCCCGTAAGTGCATCAGGCAAGTGCCAGTCATACGTAACTCAAAAGAGGTGAAACCTGTAGTAGGAATCACCTCTTTTGAGTTAAGAAGTAGAAGATTAAGCTTGGCAGCGAGCTATTTTGGCAGGGGGCAACCCCCCAACTATCGTCGCCGTGCGAGCGTTTCACTGTCCGAGTTCGGGAA
>JANNDL010000230.1:0-4013 GCA_031387665.1 Chamaesiphon sp. OTE_75_metabat_95
CAAAGTCCCTCTCCCTGAGGGCTACCGTGTATACACAAGTCCATTTGAGTTGATGCGAAAACCCTAGAAATACCCCAAACCCCCTTAATAAGGGGGCTAAGATCGAATTCTAGAATTAAAATTACCCCTTTTTAAGGGGGATTTAGGGGGATTTCTAGGGTTTTCGCTTCTAACTAGAGATGTGTATACACGGTAGCTCCCTGAGGGAGAGGGATTTAGGGTGAGGGTTATTTAAAAAGTGGGATGCTCCCATTGGACGACTTCTCTCAACGCCTGGGGAAATACCTGAGCGACAGTCTTTTTGCCTTGAAAGTCATACTCTGCATTGAGAGGACTAATCCCCAAGAAAGTGATAATGTAGGTAGCCATATTTGCCTTTTAATTGTATGTCGCAGCCGATCTTCACGATTACTTCTAGTAGCCAAGTTCAAGCACAAAACACTAGTCTCGATCCCACTATCTGCTGTCTAGTGACTTTTGAAATTCCAGGGGGGATTACTTCTCCAGCCGAATTTGCTGCTGCTGTGGCTGAGATGGGGAATCGGTTAAGTGGTAATTTACCAATTTTAATCAATGGTAGAGGGCCAATTTGGGGCTATGGGATGTTATTTCATCTTGCCCATGCGACCCCAGCGATCGCGGTGTACGATCCGCGCCTGGGTTATGTGGTGGTACAGTCCCACGATGTCCGGTTTCAGATGGGAGAGATCTTGACTATTGCAGATTGATTTCGATCGGTTCGGCTGAACCAGTAATTCGACCAGTATTGGGATCTACTACCGCTGGCGTGTATTGCAATGGGCGATTTTTAGCATAACAAAGTAATGCCATTCCGACGGAAGCACTTGCCGTCATTCCGGCAAAGTCAGCAATAATATCTGATGCTTGCCAGCCTTTTGGTAGCTTATCCGTATAGATTGATTCGATCTTTTGAACGTATTCTAATGGATTGTAAACATCCTCAATGACGATCGGTTCATCGATAGTTACCCTATCGCGATATTCAGCTCTCAGAGCTTGAGCGTCGGGGAGACTTCTGATAGAACAAATTAGCCAACACTGTTTGAGTTTGAGTTCGGGTTTGGAGAGATGAAACTCGATCGCGACTTTACATGGTTGTTGATTGCTGACTAAGCAGATTAGTCCTTGATGTTTTTTGGGGGTAGCTTTTTTCGCCAGTAAGGGATCTACTTTTGCTTGAGTGGCGTGGCTCAATCTCAGGGTAAATATAATTGCGGCTAGGCTGAAGATCAGCAAAGAGCTACCAGCAATGATTAAGAAGTTTGGAATGCTTTCGCCGATAGACTTTTTGATCGCATCATATAAGGCGTTTGAAAATATGCCCAGACATAGCGAACCAATCAAAAAAGGTATAAACGTTTCGACGTTAAAAAAGACTTTGATGGCGCGGTTGAGATTGGCATTGAAATTATTACTCATTTATAGATTACAGATTTTGGCAGTGACTTATAGGTATTTTGACAGCGATCGGTCTTGCCAATCCGAAATTAATTTTATTTTGTAGTAATCTTCTGTTTCCATCCCCTTGCGGGGAACTGATCGTGAAAGATGCTGACAAAGCTCGGACTGATGTTTGGAAACCCCAAGACTTGTTTCCATCCCCTTGCGGGGAACTGATCGTGAAAGGCTTCCTTAACGGAGGCATGACAGGAAACAACTCTGGCTGTCAAATCCACGGAGGTCATTTTTTGACCCCAAAACTTGACAATTTAGCTCAGAAAACTTAGAAATTAGAACCACAAACCCAATTGGGATAAGCGATTCACGGAGTTTAACGACGTTATGCGGTTTTCAAGGTGCGAGGGACATGCGTGAATTTCAATAATCATACACATTTTACTAACTTTAGAATAGCACTCGATCAACCGCCAACTTCGATCGCCAAACGGGAATTCAATGTATGGCCGATCGACACAATGTCGAAGACCTGAGTGATATCATGAGGTATGTTAGTTTGAATATTCAGATGAAAATGAACTATCACGATCGAATTGTGATCAACCCTGGTATCCGTAGTGGGAAACCTTGTATTGTGAACACGCGGATTGCTGTTGCCGATATATTTGACTATTTGGGTGGTGGAATGAGTATTGAAGAAATTTTAGATGATTTCCCCGATCTAACTAGAGAGGATCTCCAAGCTTGTTTTTCTTTTACTGCCGATCGAGATCGACGATTAACTGTCATTCCTTATGAAGTTGCTATTTGATGAAAATCTATCATTCAAACTTCCTCGAATCCTATCATCAGATTTTCCTGGTAGTCGCCATGTCAAAAGTTGTGGGTTGAAGGGTTCTCCTGATGAGGATATTTGGGAATATGCAAAAGTTAATCGCTTCATAATTATTTCCAAGGATGCTGATTTTTATCAGAGAAGTTTACTATACGGTGCGCCGCCGAAATTAGTGTGGCTAAGGATTGGAAATTGTACTCGTGATGTACTAGTAAGCTTGATTCTTCACTACAAAGAAGACATTTATCAACTTCACACCAATCTGGATGATTCTATTTTGGTGATATCACCGATTTAACTAATCGTCAGTCAAATTCGATCGCGTAAAATAATGTAGCAATCATCCCTAGTTTCCATCCCCAAACGGGAATTCAATCTATGGCCGATCGAACCCCCCGCAAACCACTCATCCCCACCAATACCGACCTCATCGGCATCGCCTTCACCCTCAAACCCGATCGAGACCTCACTCTCCATCCCCAATACACCACCCAACTCCACGGATGGTTCCTCCATCAGATCCGCCAGATTAACCCCGAACTGTCCCAACAACTGCACGACGGACAAGGGGAAAAAGCATTTACCATTTCCCAACTCCAAGGCTCGATCGTCATTCAGGGTAAAGAACAACTGCTCAGTTGCCATAATACTTACCAATGGCAAATCACCGCCCTATCGAAACCCTTATGTGATGTCTTGCGCCAATGGCTCGATCGACCACCGACTCGATTAGAATTAAGTTCTGGTAATTACCAGATTCTCCATCTTCAAGCCTGCAATCCTGCTACTACCTACGATCGAATTTGGCACCAAAGCGCGGTTGAAACCACACCGCTAGAACTAACATTCACCAGTGCTACCAGCTTCCGTAAACGGGGTAATCATATGCCCTTACCCATCCCCGAAAACTTATTCCATAGCTATCTCCGCCGTTGGAATCACTTTGCCACCGAAAAATTTGAGCAAGAACCGTTTCTAGAGTGGGTGAACGAGCATGTAGTAATTTTGCGTCACGACATTCGATCGATCAAAGTTCAAGCAGGTAAAAGTGGCTCGGTGACTGGTTTCATTGGTTCTATTCAATTAGGTTTTGCCCCCAAAGCCAAACAGCAACCAGTTTATATCCAACTAGTTCGCGCTCTAACTACTTGCGCTCCCTATTTTAATACCGGACATAAAGTCACCTTTGGGCTGGGGCAAACTCAGTTAGGCTGGATTGAAGCAGATCGCCCACTAGCCCTACCACCACTTCCCCTCGATCCTCGCACTATCCTGACTACCGCCAAAGCCGAACTGATTACCACCAGATCACAAGAATTAGAGCCATTATTCCTCGATCTCAAAAAACGCCAGGGTGGACAACGTGCAATTAAAACTGCCCAAATCTGGGCGCAGATTATCGCTCGCCAAGAAATGGGTGATAGTTTGAGATCGATCGCTACCGAGCTGGAAATGCCCTATGATACCGTCAAGAAGTATGCCCAACTTGCCAAGAAGAACTTGCTACAAGTAGGTGGACACAATTAGAGTGACAATGGCGAAATCGCCCTCACCCCGGCCTCGCCTCCGGCTGCAGCAGGGTGGTTTCATACAAGAAAAGAAAAATGCAAAAGCTTTGGTGCTTCGTCTTCAACCGCCCTGAACTCAAGTGTCTCGTTCCGAGCAACTAAGCCGACATTTTACGTCGTTTAAAGGATGAAAGAAACTGCTCTAGGACACTCACAAGCGATTATGCTAGATATGTGTTCTGACAGCCAAG
>JANNDL010000021.1:0-19663 GCA_031387665.1 Chamaesiphon sp. OTE_75_metabat_95
TTGTTATATTTGAGTTCGGATGATTAATAAAAATTATAATTGATTATAATTGCATCCTAATTGCTGATAGATTAAATTGAATTGATAAATGATCGATCTAATTTAATGCCATTTATCGACTTTTTCAGCAAGCCCTATTTACGCTCGATCATCTCATGCCGCAATCGCTTGGTGGTACAGATGAAGAAAATAACCTTGCGCTTGCTTGTCATCGCTGCAATGGTCGCCGTTATAACTTTGTAGATGGTACCGACCATGAAACGCAGGCAATTGTCCCTCTGTTCGATCCCAGAAAAAATAGATGGTTTGAACATTTTACCTGGTCTGCTGACGGACAAAAGATTTTGGGTCTGACTTCGATCGGTCGTGCTACCGTAAATCGACTCGATCTGAATGACGAGCGTCACGATGATGGTTCAATTCAGCGCGCACGTCGGTTGTGGATTGGTGGCGGTTGGCACCCACCGACGGACGATCCTCAGCAGTTGGGATAGTCTTTAATTACGGCAGCATAAATACTCATTAGCATTGGGATTGCCTAAAAACTATCTGGTTGGCAGTGCCCACCCTATTGATAACAGAAGTCATCGATATCTCCTTATCGTAGAAAAAACATTACTAAAAGTATTACGCTCGCAAGACCTCCGTAAAAAGGAATGAGAGTTTTGGAAAACACCGCCATAGTCCATTCCTTTTTCCCGTGTTGGAGATAACTTGTATCCATGGAAAAATCTATTTTATCAGGTTCTTTTTGTCGAATTTGATCGTAATGTTTCCGATAAGTGCGTTCAACCGCAAGAAAATACCCATCTAACCCCCAAAACACGATGGAAGGAATGAAAGCCAATATGGCGAATCGAACGTTAGAACTGCTTGCAGATAGGGCAAACAACGCCGAAACGAGCGTTACACTCCAACCTTTCAGAAGAAACGAATTTGTGGAGAGCCGATTTATTACTCCTTGAACTAATTCTAGATGCTTTAGCTTTCTTTCCATAAAATGATTATTTGATGATGGTTTATCTTTTAGAATCTATATGCTATGTTCGGAACTAAGCACCCCCCCAAGCATCCTTTCACGTAATGCCACATCGAGAAAAAGTCTTGTTTGCCTGTCCATTTAAAGCTATTGAATGGATCAGAACTGAGGTTGTCATAGATTTTGAAGAGCATGTCTGCGACTACTTTTCTGTCTTGCTCCTCGGTGAATGTTAGATTGAATTCCGACATCATTTGTGAGATCAACTCTGGAGACACTTGGCTAATCAATTGACTATATGGAGTCGGATTTCCACCATTCAGTTGTACATTCATCCACTCAGTCAACTCTTTGTGCCTCTTCATACCGATCTCGGTACAATAAATCTTTGGACACATTTTGTGGTCAAATCTGATGAGATCCGTTTCAATCAGCATTTTGTTGTCCACCTCCGTCATAAAAAGGGGTGGTGTGTCAAATTGATCTTTGCGTGTATAGATCATTTTATTCAAATGATGTAGCAGAGCTTGAGCAATGAGAAGCTCGGCGCAACACCACCCGCTTTGAACTCCCTCATCTGACAAGAGGAATATGCTCTGAGAATTCAGAATTACCACAGGGATCAATGACAATTGGAACGTGAAGAAATCTTTCAACTCAGCGGTACGATCATCCTCACCACTGCTGTGTTTCTGCGGCAGGCTGCAATAGTCCAACCAAATAGCTACATCATCATCAAGATGTTTCGTCAATCTCAGCAGTTTCTTCAAGGTTCTTCTTGATCGATCCGGATGATCGCTGGCCTCCCATTTGTGTGATATGAAGAGCTGTAACATATTTCCTGATGTCTTGTATTCGGGTAGGATGTCCTGAAATCGCTGCACGGGACTTTTTCGTCTTTCGCATTCTCGGAAGTACCCAAGCTTGATGAATGTTGTATAGGGAGCGTCTGGGATCTCGAACAAGGCTGAGTATAGACTCTTCCGCTCTTCGTCTCCAGTTCTAATGCAATCTTGCTCTAAGCTCTCGAACAACGCGATAGCATCATCCATAAATATCCTAATCAAAAAACTTTTACCGAAGCAAGCTAACTATTACTTAGGCTAACAGCATCAGTCTAATATCCCCATTCAGGATAGTTAGATGGACAAATTTCCACCTAATACTGGAAAAGTTGCGCTATGTAATCTACAATTTCTCCAATGTCTTGAATTGCAGGTTGTGTCAGGCGAAATTGAGCTGTCATTAAATTCTATTTGCTGTACCGAGATTTTAGATTTGCTCTAATTTGCTCGGTTGCGATATTTCCCTCAACTACTTCACCACGCTGAGATGCTTCTAAGCCAATCTGAGCAGCTTGTTTTAGTTCACCTAGTTTGCCTTGATAAATATCTTCTTGCTGTTCTAGTAATTCGATTGCTGCTCGAATTACAGCGATCTCATCTAGATATTTACCACTAGTTAACTGGCGACTAACTATTAGTTCTAATTCAGGTGGAAGAATAACTTGCATAGTACCTATTGGCTTCGCCTTTTCGCTGAGAATTGGTTGCTACATCATTATTGTATGCCACTTTCAACCTCAAATGAAGGAATCTAGATTGAGATCGATAGTTGATTAATCGCATAGGCTAAACCAGCACTGAGTAAGGGCACAGAGAGATTATCCAATCCCCATTGCGCGATCGATTCCACCGCTGTAGCGGCAATTGCCACCGCAATCCCGACTGCCCAAGTTTGCCAGATATTGCCCTGAACACTAAATAACACGATCGAAACAATCGCATAACTCACAACCAACATCGTTGAGGTTCCTTCCCAACTTTTGGTATTACCAAAAATAGTATAGGGATGCTTGCCAAATCTTTGCCCGATAATTGCCGCCAATCCATCACCCCACGCCATAATCAGAATCCCAATCACCCCATAGTGTGGTAGATTGAGCTGCCAAAATACCCCAACCAATATCCCCATACTCACCGCATAAAAAAACGTCCCCAAACTCTTGCGATCGACACTATTTACACCTGGTAAAATTGGTAGGTAGTAGGAAACTAGAGTAATTATCCCTGCTAACACTCCACTGATAATTCCCACCCATCCAGGTAAGTCTAGTAACCACGCCAGCAGAATCACATTGCCTGTTCCAATATGAACCACCTTCCGCACGGATTCGGGCTTAGTATTGGTGTAGAGATGGAGTAGTTCGGCTGTGAGAACGATCGCGCCAACATATACTGGAACTGTAGCAATCCGCAGCCAGAGCGGAGAATCGGTAAAGAATGGTTGCATGTGAATAGAGTAAAATCATGAAGAAAAATCTAATTCGATCGATTGGGATTTACAGAAGATTTATCTCTCCATTATTTCCCCCTAGCTGTAGATTTACACCCACCTGCTCCCAATACGCGATCGATGCGATCGACAGGTTTGGTACAATTCAAGGTAGCTATCTAGCCACCAAGCGGATCTGCCGCTGTCATCCCTTCCACCCAGGTGGCTACGATCCAGTTCCTGAAATCGCTAAGAAGGGTGAATAGTGGATAGTGGTTTAGCGGTTTGGTGGTTTAGCAATCAATAGTTTCCACTTCGGGTTCGCAATGCCAGAGGCGAGACTAACGCCATCAGTGCAAGCCAGTCTCCCAGTCTCCCAGTCCCCCAGTCCCCCAATCCCCGAATGAAACCCTACCGTCAAGTCCCGATTCAAGAATGCGGCGAACCATTAGTAGCAATTCCCTTGCGGTTGTTTGCGGTGGAGACACCACATCCGTATATGAAATGTGGGGCAGATTATGAAGGTAAGTCTCCTTATTGTCTGCGGCAGGGGGTGCTCGATCGATTGATTCAGGCGCAGGAGCGATTGCAGCAGTTGCATCCAGGCTGGCGAATTCAGATTTTTGATGCCTATCGTCCAGTTGAGGTGCAGGAGTACATGGTTAATTATACCTTTGAGCAGACAGTAGCTCAACGAAATCTCGATCTGGCGGAACTTTCAGAAACAGAGACAGCGGCAATTTTAGCGGATGTGTATCAGATTTGGGCGATTCCCAGCTTCGATCTGGAGACACCGCCTCCCCATAGTACAGGTGCGGCGATCGATATTACCCTGGTAGATGAGGCTGGCAAAATTGTAGATATGGGTTCACCGATTGATGAGATGTCCGATCGATCGACACCTGAATACTTTGCTGCGGCTCAAGATCCATTGGAGCAGCAAGCGCACCACCATCGGCAACTACTCGATCGAATTATGACTCATGCTGGATTTCGGCGACATCCAGGTGAGTGGTGGCATTTCTCGATCGGCGATCAGCTCTGGGCATGGTTAAATAATCAAAGCGATCTCCAAGACCCGATTCCAGCTTATTATGGGAGAGCTATTTAGTGACTAGTCACTGGGCAGCAGCAACTAAGTAACAAATAACAACCAACAAATTCCATGAGCGTTTTTGTCTTATTATTTAATGCGCGGACTGATAACGAGGGGATTTATTCAACTCAAGTTGGCGAGCGAAATGTAATCTTGATGTTTGAACAAGAGGATGATGCGGTGCGCTATGCCGATCAATTGGAAGCGGAAGATTTCCCCAAACCTACAGTCGAAGGGATCGATCCAGAAGAAATCGAAGAATTTTGCCAAGACTCTGACTATGACTTTATCCTCGTAACTTCAGAAATGCTGGTGACACCACCCAGCCTGAGTATTGAAGAGACAGATTGGCAACCAGATCAGCGCAAGAAATCTGCATCAGAATCAGATGATAGTATCGATCTCGAAGCAATGCGAAAGCGGCTAGAACGGCTGCTGTAGATTGGTGGATGGTGAATGGTGGATAGTGAAGGTAGTTAGAAGTAAGTTTTGATTATTTATTGCGGATTGGTGCAAGACGCAGGTAATTTTAAAGTTGATTATGCTCGATTCTCCGAAGGAGACGCTTCGCGAACGAATTGCCACGTTGCTAGAAGTCCCCAATTCGCTCCCCCAACCCCAGGTAATCTTCCTGGATGCTGTTGGTACCTTATTTGGGGTGCGCGGCAGTGTGGGGCTGATTTACAGTGAAATGGCGGGTAAATATGGAGTGAGTTGTCCACCGGAAGTAATAGACTGGTACTTCTACGCTGCATTCAAGACTTCAACACCTTGTGTATTTCCTGATGCTTCAATCGACAAGATCCCACAGCTAGAATATCAGTGGTGGAAAGCGATCAATCAACAGACTTTCACCGCTGCGGGAGTACAGGGACAGTTTAGTGATTTCGATGCTTTTTTTGAAGAGCTGTATGAATATTTTGCGACTCCAGCCGCTTGGGAAATCTATCCTGATGTAGTAATCGCGCTGACTCAGTGGCAACAAGCTGGAATTCCGCTAGGGGTATTATCAAACTTTGATTCACGCCTGTATACTGTCTTAAAAGTTCTAGATCTAGCGCAATACTTTTCGACAGTAACTATCTCTACCGAAGTTGGTGCTGCAAAACCCAAATCGGAGATTTTCACTGCTGCATTGAATAAGTATCAATGCGATCCAGCCAATGCATGGCATATTGGCGATAGTCACGGCGAAGATTATCTTGGCGCAAGGGCAGTCGGAATCAATGCAATTTGGATCGATCGGTCTATCTAGTTCTTTCTATTAAATTTTGGATCAAAAAGATAGCCCTTAAATTCCATTTTCTTTTTCTAGGATTCGATCGACCTTATTTTCAATTGAGGTTAATCTTCTCAAAACCGTTGGACGATCTTCATCAATTGCTACCACCATGTTAATCAACCCTTCCTCAACCCTCTCTAATCGCAACATAGCCTGTCTAATTTCGTCTATTTGTTCTTCATGTCGCAATCGGCCAGTTTCTTGCTGTTCCAACATTGCTTGAATCGTCCGCGCGTTGGATGCTACCAGTTGTTGTAATTCTTGGTCGGTCATCGTAAATAGTTAATTATGGATATCTATTATTCTAGAGTATCTAATTCAAATCTGAGAAGTCATAAAGACGCACGTAGATAAATAGACTTATCGATCGTGCGCCATCAATTAACTCAATTAATCACTACCTCGTAATTTGTCCAAAACGCTGCGATCTTCCAGTGTTGAAGTATCGCCAGAAACCTCTTTGCCTGCGGCTAAATCACGCAATAATCGTCGCATAATTTTACCCGATCGAGTCTTGGGTAAGGCATCAGTAAAGCGAATTTCACCAGGACGGGCGATCGCGCCAATTTCGGTACCAACGTGTTTTTGCAACTCCTTAATTAAAGTTGGATCGCCAACAAAGTTATTATTTAGAGTTACAAAAGCGACGATTTCTTCACCCTTAATTTCATCGGGTTTACCAACAACGGCAGCTTCAGCGACAGCAGGATGTGAGACGAGAGCAGATTCCACTTCCATTGTGCCTAGACGGTGCCCAGAGACGTTGAGCACATCATCGGTGCGCCCCATGATCCAGAAGTAGCCATCGGTGTCCTGACGCGCTCCATCCCCAGCAAAATACATGTATTTGCCATCTTTGGGCGCGATGTGTTCCCAGTAAGTTTTGCGGAAGCGTTCATCATCGCCGAACACTGTCCGCATCATTCCTGGCCAAGGATGTTTAATGGTCAAATAACCACCACTATTGGCAGGGAGAGTGTCGCCATCCTGATCGACGATTTCGGCGATGATGCCAGGGAAGGGACGAGTAGCGGAGCCTGGTTTGGTGGGAATTGCGCCAGGGAGAGAGGTGATCATGATGCCCCCAGTTTCAGTTTGCCACCAGGTATCGACGATCGGACATTTTTCTTTACCAATCACGCGGTGATACCACATCCAGGCTTCGGGGTTGATTGGTTCACCAACGGTACCCAGGAGGCGGAGGGAGGAGAGATTACGGGCATTAGGCAGTTCTTCACCCATTTTCATGAAGACACGAATGGCGGTGGGGGCGGTGTAGAAGATGGTTACGCCATATTTTTCGATGATATCCCAGATGCAGCCTGGATTGGAGGGACGAGCCACTCCTTCATACATGACTGCGGTTGCGCCGTTGGATAATGGGCCATAGACGATGTAGCTATGTCCGGTAATCCAACCGACATCGGCGGTACACCAGTAGACATCGGTATCGTTGAGATCGAAAATCCACTTGGTGGTGATGTGGCTGTAGAGGTTGTAGCCGCCTGTGGTGTGGACTACGCCTTTGGGTTTGCCCGTACTGCCGGAGGTGTAGAGCACGAATAACATGTCCTCGGCATCCATTTCGACGGCGGGACAGTCAGCGGAGACAGTAGGCTGAATCTCGTGCCACCAGATATCACGTCCTTCGAGCATTGAGATCTCTTGCTTGGTTCGTTGCACCACCAGGACGCTTTGAACGGTAGGGCAGGCATCGTTTTCCAGTGCTCTATCAACCTGAATTTTGAGCGGGACAATCGCATCTTTGCGCCAGCCGCCATCGGCAGTAATTACAGCTTTAGCTTTACCATTGGAGAGTCTGTCCCGCAAAGCATCGGCACTAAAACCACCAAAAACGACGGTATGGACTGCCCCAATTCTCGCACAGGCGAGCATGGCGATCGCCGCTTCCGGTATCATCGGCATATAAATTCCGACTAAATCACCTTTAGCTACACCCATCTGTTTGAGCGCGTTCGCCATCTGACAAACTTCTCGATGCAACTGAGCATAAGTCAGGGTGCGAGAGTCACCTGGTTCGCCTTCCCAAATTAGAGCAGCTTTATTCTTGCGCCAGGTAGTCAAATGTCGATCGAGACAATTGTATGAGATATTAATCTTGCCGCCTGTAAACCACTTGGCAAATGGCGGCTGCCAATCTAGAACTTTGTCCCACTTTTTAAACCAATGCAGTTCACTGTCGGCGAGTTCTGCCCAAAACTGTTCGGGATTAGCCTGAGCGCGGGCATAGATGCTCTCATATTCCGCCAAGCTCTTAACCTGTGCGGCTTGGGAAAACTCTGCCGAGGGGCTAAATAGCCGCTCTTCGTGAAGCGTAGACTCGATTGATATTTCTGACATGGTAGGCAGGGGAGATTTGAGATCGATTATTATGTAGTTAATTATCGCTCAGATACGACCAGATCCAAACCAATGCTCAAATAGCATAAAGTACTCTGGTACATTCTAATGGTTAATTTTCTGGATTTGATCGATCGCCCAGTTGGGACAACCACGCTGAATTTTAATTACCTTGCGGTTTATTTCTTGACCTTGAGCATTTTTTAATACTTCAGTGCGGACGATCGGATCGCCTGCCTGAAGGTAATTATTAAGGACATTCATTGCTTTCAGCTTAAGTATTTCTTGGCGTTGGGCTAGTGATAATGTTGACTGGGTTGTGATTGGATTTGAAGGTGGTATTTTAGAGTTTACGACTGGTGCAACAGGTAATGATGAAATCAGATCTGAATTAGACTTTACGGGCGGTTGTGTCGCAAATTTTGTTGACTTAGGTAAAGGTGGGGGGACACTATCAAGGATATTACTACTACTCAATAATTCATTAATGTTGTAAATTCCTTCAATTCGATCGACATCCTCCGAATCTTCGGTATTGAAGGTGCTGAGATAGGCTTCTAAGTCGATATACTCGTCTTGTTCTGGCATCCAATCGTTGGTCAAACCTTTTCCCTGGAAAATCGAACTTTTATGGGTAGAAGTACTGCCATAGCTATCGGTTGCAGCTAGTAGAGACTGATTGTGCTGGTAATCGTCTGGTTCGTGGATCGTATCTTCTTCGGATCCGCTGGGGATTGTTAGATCTGCTGGATCGATCCAGACGATATATTCTGCTGCTTCGATCGAGATTTCACCTCTGGCTGTGAGCAAAATAAAACTACCTTGTTTAGGCTGCAAGTCCTTAACTGGATACCAATTACCTTTATTAAAAATTAATAGATCGATTGGTGCGCTAGCAACATTAAGTTGGTATCGTTTATTGTGCCACCAAGTCCGCCATAGTTGCATCACTTCAGTATAGTTGAGGCTATATCCATCGGGCACTTGATAGTAATGATATTCAGCAAATTCTGGATGAGATGATTTTTGTCTGGCAATAAATCCTGCATTTGTTAATGCCTGAACAATGGTGTTTTTATCGGCAAACTTATTACTAACTAGCACTTTTCGCTGCCATTTATTCACCTGTTTACTGATACCGATTAATTGAGCCTTGTGATTGCTCAACCGGATCGATGTTTCCGTATATTCCAACTTTAAATTGCCACTAGAAACAGTCTGTTTTTGACCTTGGACAAAATATCCAATTAGTTCTGATTCTTTAGTCATCGGATTGAGAGATTTATTGCCCAACGGATCGGTGATACCTGATGCCAAGCTACTACCAACACCAGTAAATGTATAATTTGTGTCTGCCATAGAATCGTACCAGCCCAGATTTAGCTATTGTAGAGTTTTTCAGTACAAGCTTGACTACGGCTTAGTAGTAGCTACGATTTTGATGTAACAATTCAGACTTGTTCGTTCATTTTAGCCAGCCGACTTTGGAATCTGGCAGTGGGTTCGGCGATTTTGAGCCGTTTGACTGAGCGGAAAAGTGCAAGTGAGTTGGGAGTTTACTTTTGAAAATCACCTAACTCTGCTACACTGGAAAGGCTGTGCCTATTATATATACTCTTATGGCAGTTCCTAAGAAGAAAACGTCCAAATCAAAGCGTGACAAACGCCGTGCAACTTGGGTCAACAAAGCTGCGATCCAAGCCAAGAAAGCTCTTTCACTAGGTAAATCTGTACTCACTGGCAGATCTACTAGCTTTGTGTATCCTCAGCCTGATGCAGACGAAGCAGGCGAATAGAGACTTTTCCGATCCGAGTGGTTAATTTGGATTTTAATTGGGAAAGATGTATTTATAGCGATTTATCTGAGGTCAAGATACCGTCTGGATTCAAACAATCAAGACGGAGATCTTCATCTTGTTTGAATTTCTCATGGGAGAGGCTATCTATACTGCTTTAGCCTCGGCGACACTACTTGTGATGAGTGTCACCGCTGGCAATATTAACCTACCAATATGTCTCAGCTACCAATTCTGTGGATTTTGCCACTACTCACACTAACTATGCCCCTAGCTGGATTAGCTAGAGACGTAGCTTTCTTGCCCGTTAAATTGGGGCAAGAACATACCGGATCATTGACACCATCACCTACTAATCCCCAAGGTGAAGTCTGTTACAAGTTATCAGTCAAGCCTGACACACGCATTACCCTCAACATCAAGACTAGTGAAATTGGCACGATCAAGCTTGCGGTTTTCGATCGTAACAAATCATTAAAGTTTTTTCACAATACTGTCAGCAGTAAGTCCAAAACTGGCAAAAGTATGTCGGGTGACTCCCAGTTTAGTTTTCCGACTGTCAGCGATCCGATGCAGCTATGCTTGACGACTAGCAACGCTCGTCGGAGTCAGCAGTATGATTTGACTGTCATTGCCCAGCCCAGTCGGAAAGCTAAATCTCGACTGAAATTGCGAAAAATTGCGAGTAATTCAGTCCCGATCTCGAAACCTAACTTAGCTGTAAATACGCCCACTTTTACACCGTCAATACCGCCAAAAGATCTAGATCCAGCAGCTTTAGCCCCGCAAACAGAGCCGATTGTTGCTCCAATTTCGACAGTAGTTTTGGCTCCAAGCGGCTCGCCATACTGCTATGTAGGTACTTGGCAAGTCACCGATCTCAATGGATATTGGTTGCCAAGTATTCAAAGCTTTACTCAAGCGCAAATTAGCGATCCGCAGATGTTGGGCTATGGGAAAGTTAGCTTGACTAAAGATGGTAATGCCACATTTGAAGCGATCGATCTAGAGCAAAAATACACGCTAAAATCAGTAGCAACTGGCACTAAAATCGATAAAATTGGGGTGAATTTAGCTGGTACTAGTTACGCCAGGTTTCAGTCAGATCAGGATGGCAACTTGGTATTTAATGCTCAAGACTATCGCAGACTGACAGCTAGACTCCACTTAGGTGAAAGTCTAAAGCTTAGTGGTGACAACTTATTCACACTTTTTGGCGACAGAACTTCATCACCCGCGAATTCAACGTACAAATGCGTTGGTCAAGATAAACTAATTTTGAAAGTTCCCAATGGGCAGAAGTTGATTCCAATTTCTTTTAAACGGGTTAGTTAGTGGTTTGGTGGTTTAGTGGATAGTGGTTTAGTGAATAGCAATCGGAGAGTTGCTCGTACCCACATATCAGGTTTTCTTTGTCAAGAACAGATAGCACCAGCGAGCTATACTTCACCCACATTAAAGTCCAGGCTAAACCACCAAACCACTAAACCACTAAACCACCAATTAATTAAGACTTGTAACCAAACCGCGCGATCCCCGTCCAAATCTTGGGCTGGATGTGTTTCGACTAAAAGAAGTAAGTTAAGATCGCAGACGAATCAGACAAAAATATTCGATCGTTTGCTCCAAATAGCGTGCTGTCACAGATAGCGATAAAGACAAGCCCGCGCCCAAACTTACTCCATGAAGTCATAAATTATTCTATGCCGCATCCTCTCCACGTCGCCTTTATCTGGCACCAGCATCAACCTCTGTATAAGTACCGCGATGGTAAATACCGACTACCGTGGGTGCGTTTGCATGGCACGAAAGATTATCTCGATCTGATTTTACTGCTCGAAAAATATCCAAAACTGCATCAAACGGTAAACTTAGTACCCTCGTTGATTTTGCAGTTGGAGGATTATATTGCGGGAACAGCATTCGATCCCTATCTGGAACTGGCATTGATGCCGACAGATCAGCTTGATGCGGCGCAGAAGCAGTTTATTATTCGCCACTTTTTTGATGCCAATCACCATACCTTAATCGATCCGCATCCGCGCTATGGCGAGTTGTATCATCAGCGGCGGGAGCATGGTGAACCGTGGTGTTTTGAGAATTGGGTCGATCGAGATTATAGTGACCTATTGGCATGGCATAATCTGGCTTGGTTCGATCCATTGTTCTGGGAAGATCCAGAGATTGCGGGCTGGTTGAAGCAGGATCGGGACTTTACTCTCAGCGACAGACAGCGGATTTATTCCAAGCAGCGGGAAATCCTCCGGCGAATTGTCCCCCAACATCGCAAGATGCAGGAGTCGGGACAGTTGGAAGTGACGACTACGCCTTACACTCACCCAATTTTACCCTTACTCGCAGATACCAATGTGGGACGGGTAGCAGTGCCGAATATGGATTTACCCAAACAGCAATTTAGCTGGGCGGAAGATATTCCCCGCCACTTGACTAAGGCTTGGGACATGTACAAAGAGCGGTTTGGCTGTGTACCACGGGGTTTATGGCCATCTGAACAGGCAGTAAGTCCCGAAATGCTGCCCTATGTGGCGCGGCAGGGTTTCAAGTGGCTGTGTACAGATGAAGCCATTTTGGGGAATACGCTCAAGCAGTATTTTCATCGCGATGGTGCGGGAAATGTGCTGGAACCAGAAGTATTGTATCGCCCTTATCAGGTAAGTACACCCGATGGCGATTTGTCGATGGTATTTCGCGATCATCGGCTGTCGGATTTGATCGGATTTACCTATAGTGGGATGCAGCCAGAAGCAGCGGCGGCGGATTTAGTCGGACATCTCCATGCGATTTCCAAATCTCTGATTGCTAAAGAGGGACATGCAGGCACCGATCTCGAAAAACCGTGGCTAGTTACCATCGCTCTCGATGGCGAGAACTGTTGGGAGCATTACCACCTCGATGGTAAACCCTTCCTCGAACATCTTTATCAAACCCTCAGTGACGATGAGTCAATCAAACTCGTCACTGTCTCGGAATTCCTCGATGAATTCCCACCTACAGCCAGCTTCCCCCCCGCAGATCTGCATACAGGTTCATGGGTAGATGGTAGCCTAACCACCTGGATTGGCGATCCTGCCAAGAATCGCGCTTGGGATCTGCTCACAGCAGCCAGACAAGTTCTAGCCAATCATCCCGAAGCAACCGAAACAGCGAATCCTCAAGCCTGGGAAGCTCTGTATGCCGCCGAAGGTTCGGATTGGTTCTGGTGGTTTGGTGAGGGACATTCATCCAATCAAGATGCAATGTTCGATCAACTGTTCCGCGAACATCTGATCGCCCTGTACAAGGCTTTAAATGAGTCTGTACCTACGGAATTGACTCAGGCTGTCGAATCCCACCAACGCCGAACTACTTACCGTCCAGAGAGCTTTATCCACCCAGTCATCGATGGGAGTGGAGACGAGCAGGATTGGAATCTAGCAGGACGGTTGGAAATTGGTGGTGCGAGTGGCACGATGCACCAAGCTAGTCCGATTCAGCGCGTATTCTATGGCGTGGATCACTTGAATTTTTATCTGCGGATGGACTTCAAAGCAGGTGTGAAACCTGGATTGGAGATTCCCAATGAGTTGAATCTAGTTTGGTTCTATCCAACTGAAGTCACCCACAATAGTCCGATTCCTCTGGCAGAATTACCCCGTCAAGCACCAACGAATTATCGGTTCCACCATCGGTTGCTCGTGGATCTAACCACGAAGTATACTTGGCTGCACGAGGCAATGGACTACGATCGATGGGAAGCTCGATCGAGCAATGCTCAAGTAGCCTGGGATAAGTGTCTCGAAATCGCTGTCCCTTGGGCAGATCTAGATCTAGAACCCGACGCAGGGTTGCAAATGGCGTTGGTATTCTCCGATTGCGGGCGTTATCGTCAGCACTTGCCAGAGGAAGGTTGGATTAATTTCCAAGTACCTTAAGTTGGTGGTTTAGAGGTTTAGCGGTTTAGTGGTTTAGTCATGAAAGAAATCTAGCGAGTGGGCACTGTCGCCCACCCAGCACTAAAGACTAAACCACTAACAACCAAAGCTAAACCACTAACAACTAAACCACTAAACCACTAATTCAACAGTGCTTTATCAATTTGACGCACTAAATTAACAGGCAAAAATGGTTTGGAAATTGTCTCAACGACACCTAGTTCAGTCAGTAGGGACTTATCCGGTAGATAGCGGTTGGCAGTGAGCAGGATCACTGGAATTTGCTTCGTGTTAGGATTCGATCGAAGCTGTCGCAAAAAAGCTAATCCATCCATTTCTGGCATCATCACATCCAGAATAATTACATCAGGACAGTTAGTCTGAACATCATTCAATCCTTCTTGTCCTGATGAGGCTGTGAGGACATCCCAGCCTTTGAGTTTGTGGAGACACATCGACACAACTTCGCGGATATTTCGATCGTCATCAACTACTAAAACTTGTTTACCGATACTATTAATTACCGCTTGACGCTGTTGCGCGATCGTGCTGTGATCAACGATCGAGATCAGATTTGATTGCTTGACTGCTACAGTCAGATTCGACTGCTTTTCCTCCAGGTATTTATCGATCATTTTCGTCACCGCCGCTGCCTGAATTGGCTTGCCGAGGAAGCCATTTGCACCGACAAATTTGGTGCGGACTCGATCGATCAAACCATCATTACCAGTCAGAATCACAATGGGAATATGCGCCAAACTAGGTGTTTTCCGAATTTGTTCACAGGCTTCATAGCCATTAGTTACAGGCATGATCAAGTCCAGGAAAATTAGATCGGGTTTATTTTTAAGTAATCCAGTAATAATCCTGAGTGGATCTTGAATTCCAAAACAACGATAGCCATGCTCAGTAATAATTTTTTCCATACTCATATAGACGGAAAGACTATCATCAATACAAGCAATCAAAGGAATTGATTTCGTAATCGTTTCGTTTTGGTAAACCTGCGCTGGCACAGAAATCTCAATCTGTGCAGCTTTTCCAGTTGCTGAAACTGCTAAATTTATTCCCGAACCAATATTTTCACTGTCATCACTAACTAGCTCTGCATCAGATTGCTTTGAAGTTGATAAACTAATCATGTTTAGTTTTAGCAGCGGTAGCAAGGGCAGCACCACATCAATTAGATTTTTGTGCTGCTGAATTGCCAGACTCCGCAGTGATTTAGTTCCATCAATAGCAGCAATTAAGTCCTCTAAGTCCTTATCACTATCGAAGCTACCAATCAGAGTTGAATTTTGAATAACTGGAAATAAGCTAGGTGCATAGGCAGTTAATCCATGTTTTCCCCATTGTTGCCATAATTGAATCGTCGCCGTGAGGATTGGTTGAAGTTCGAGTAGTGGCAAAGCTGACTGTACTTGGGTATTCTTCTCACTAACCGGAATAAATCGATAAGATAATCGATCTCCTTGGTTTTGGCTAAATTGAATAATATCAAATAATACCTCTTTTGCCACACATTCTTGGGCAATTTTATTAGCATTGAGAAATATTTCTCGATCGTTAGTCGATCTAATTAATCGATCGAGCGGCACATTCAGCGAAGCTAGTGCTAGATTTCGTTTCCAGCGATCGATCGCATCAATCCCACCACTAATTCCCGCCAATAGTCCGGCTGAGAAGTACAACATCCAGCTCGGTGTATCTGCAACTTGGATAATTAGATTGCCACTAAAGCCATCAGCTTTAATATGATTAAACTCAGCAATCAAATCCTTGAATTTGACATTGGTTTGGCTTCTAGTAGTCATAGTAATTAGCAAAGAGAAGGGGGCGGGGTGTGAGGAGATGGGCGGGCACTGTTAGCGTCAAGAGACATAAAAAAACGACAAGACAGGATACCTACAAGTTATCTGTAGGGGTGCCCCTCGTGGGTACCCTCAGATCTACGCTTTTACTAGTCTTTATATATTGGTGCAAAGTGTGTAGCTGAGTAAAATTGGATCGAGTGTTTGATTTAGGATCGATCGATACAGAGAGCTGGTCTCTTTAATGTGCCCAGAATCAAACCAGTTTCTTGCATCGGCTGAGGTAAAGTGAAGAAAAACGTACTACCTTGACCCCACACACTCTCTACCCAAATTCGACCATGATGTTGTTCGACGATCGATTTACAAATCGCCAAACCCAGTCCAGTACCGCCTTTGTCGCGAGAGTCAGAGGCATCAACCTGCTGAAAGCGATTGAAAATTGTTTCCAGCTTGTCAGCCGGAATGCCCCGTCCATAATCCCTAACTGCGAACCGGATCTGCCGTGAGAAATTTGCGGTGATGCTTTGCACCGAGTCAAATCGATCTAGATCTCCTAGTGTTTGGAACGGATCGAACAGATCGTCGATAACTTCAACCGAGATCGAAACCATACTATTTTGGCGTGAAAATTTGAGGGCGTTACCCAGTAAATTTGTCAGAGTTTGGACAATCCGATCTGGTACCACCCAGATCTGGATCGGTGGACAATCGATGGCTAGATCCACTCCCGCAGCAGCAGCACTGCCGATCATCGCACTCATTGCTTGTTGGATCAGCGTTGGGGCATCACACCATTCTTGTTCAAGGATTTTAGTGTCTGCATCAGCATCTAACTTATCTAGATCGAGGATATTATTTACCATCCGCACTAGCCGCTCAGTTTCAACTGAGGCAATTTCAATCATCTGTTTCATTTGTTCTGGCTCATCGTCCATTAAACCCATCGCCAATAACCCTAGAGATCCCTGCATCGAAGTTAGTGGGGTGCGGAGTTCGTGACTGACAATTCCGATAAATTCATCCTTGAGTTTCTCCACTGATTGACGTTGTTTTAATTCAGCATTAAGCAGTTGCAGCGTCATTTCTGCCTGTTTCCGCTGCGTCAATTCCTGCTGCGCTTGGGTAAATAAATCTGATTGTTGAATCGCAATACTCACCTGACTAGCGAGCTGCTTGACTAGATCGACTTCCGAAACTTGCCACTGACGCGGAGCCGAGCAGTGATGGGCAATCAACAAGCCCCAGAGTTCATCCCCAGTAAAAATCGGCACCACCAAATTTGCCATCACTTGGACATTTTCTAAAAATTGCAGATGCAAATCGTCAATTTCACCGTTATAAATATCAGAATTGGCAATCACAAACCCTTGCTGAAAGTCCTTAACCGAGGCTTCACTAAAAGGATTGTAGATCTGTTCTGTTTGCAGCACCTCTTCCCAACCTGTGCTGACTGATTCCACAATCACAGTGCCGCTACCATTAGGCGCAAATTTGTAGACAATTACCCGCTCAATTTGAAGAAACTGCCGTACTTCATCAACAGTAGTTTGGAGAATTTCTGGTAGATCGAGGGAGCGGCGAATCCGCACAGTCATATCCAACACCAGCCGCTGTTGATCCAATTGAGTTTGCAACAGTTGTTGGGATTGATGCTGCTTATCAATATTTACAACTGTGCCAATCGTCCGAATTGGCTCCTGAGCGTTATTTAGATACGCCTCGCCTCTAGTTTCGATCCAGTGGACACTCCCATCAGCCCAAATAATTCGATATTGATGGCACAGACTAGCGTGACTCTCGATCGATTGAATCACCGCCTGATGCACAGCCGCTCGATCATCAGGATGAATACACTGATCGAATGCTTCATAGCTACCATCAAAACTACCAGGTTCTAAATCAAATAATTCCTCATGTTCGCGGTTCCATTGCACCTTCCCCGTCAGCAGATTCCAATCCCAAATCCCCATCTGAGCAGAGGCTAACGCCAGCCGTAACTGTTCCTCCTGTTGATTCAAAGCCTTGATGTGTTGACTATTTTCCAGCTTGAGTGCCGCTACTTGCCGTAGCAGTTCCCCCTGCTTAATCGCATGGTGGAGGGACAGTCGCAAATTTTCAGTAGTTAGTGCTGACTTGCTTAGATACTGCTGGGCACCAGATTCGATCGCTTGAGCCTCCAAATCCTCCTGCTCATACTGCGTCAGCAACACCACTGGCAGATCTGGCTTTTTAATTTGCTGCTGTAAAGCGTGCAAAAATTCCAGCCCATTCATATCTGGCAGTAAATAATCTAATAAAATTGCATCAGGTTTAGCGAGCCGATATTGTTTCAGCCCCTCTGCACCCGTTCCTGTCTCAAGGATTGTATAGATGTAGCGGTTATCTTGACTCAAATAATCACGCAATAACTTGCGGTATGACAAAGAGTCCTCCACAATCAAAATAGTCCGCGATCTTTCGCTAGTAGAAGCCATTTTTTGATGTATCGTGTCCATTTGTCGATCGCCTTGGCTAAATTCTGGCATTTCCGTCCTGAAAGTCAGTAAATTAGAAATGTTACTAAGTATATAATTCCCAACTTTTAACTTCTAAGTCCTAACTACAAATGATTCAGATCCATACATCTCCAGTACAAGCACAACAGTGGCTGGATCTCTATCGAGGCAAACTACCAGTCTTTGCTTGTGTGTTGGGCTTTACGGATACTTGCCTGATTCCAGGTATTTCCGCCGCAGGCAAAACACCTGAAGATCGGCGGTACACAGCGATCGCCGATGCCGAATTTCTCGCCCGTGGTGTCCAAACCAATCCCGATTATCCCCTCCCACCATTGGTTGCAGGTGCTTCACCCGTCTATATCTCCCGCGCGATCGTTGCTGCTCTAGATCTACCCTCATATATCTTCAATGCTGGTCTACCGATCGCCCCAACCATCCCCCATATTGACCTAGCAGGGCTGCCAGCAGCTTGTTTGAGCACCGGAGCAGCCCTACCATTAAAACTTGTCGAACACCTCTATCAACAAGGTTTAAGCTGGGGTGAAAAATTAGCCGCACTCCATCCTGACAGCTATCTAGTCATCGGTGAATGTGTCGTCGGCGGCACAACAACAGCATTGAGTTTACTCACAGGCTTAGGCATCGATGCCGTGGGCAAAGTCAATAGTAGTCACCCAGTCTGCAATCATCACCAAAAAGCCGAAATCGTCGCCCAAGGATTATCGCACCTAAACTTAGCCATTACCGATCTGCTCCCCACACTTCCCTCTCCCTTGGAACTAATCGCAGCAGTTGGGGATCCGATGCAAATTGTCGTAGCAGGGATGGCGATCTCCGCCAGCCGCACCACAGGAGTTCTACTCGCTGGCGGCACGCAAATGTTGGCAGTCGCGGCTCTGACCCAAGCGATTGCCGTTCACCAAAATCTCACAATTAACACAGATCAAATCATAGTTGGTACCACTGCCTGGGTTGCAGGCGATCGATCTGGCGATACAGTCGCCCTCGCCCAACTTATCCCCCAGATTCCCCTAATATCTACCAACCTCAGTTTTGCTAATTCTCAATACCTCCAACTCCAAGTCTACGAGCAGGGTTTCGTCAAAGAAGGAGTCGGTGCCGGAGGACTGGCGATTGCAGCTAGTCTTTACCAAAATTGGGATCAGGTGGAAATGCTAGATTCGATCGAGCAACTATTAAGCCAGGTGCAAGTTATTGGCTCAAAGGCTCAATCGTAAGCAACTTAAAAAAACTTTGGGCAGGGGGTTGACAAGGAAGGGAAACTAAGGGATACTAGTAAAGCGGTGAAGAGAGACGAGTCAAAGCAGACGGTGAAAGCCGCTGGTGGAGCCAGTCATCCTAGCCATGAACCTAGACAATTATATAGTTTGAAAGCCGATAAACCTGGTTAGATTCGTTAGCACGATTATAACAGAGTCCGACCAGTAGTGGTCAGACGAGACTTTGTACTAAGTCTATAAAGAAATTACAGCGAGCCAATAGTAATGGCTCTCCCTTAAATATAATGGAGAGTTTGATCCTGGCTCAGGATGAACGCTGGCGGTATGCCTAACACATGCAAGTCGAACGGGTCTTTCGGGACTAGTGGCGGACGGGTGAGTAACGCGTGA
>JANNDL010000024.1:0-15750 GCA_031387665.1 Chamaesiphon sp. OTE_75_metabat_95
CTCTGTTATAATCGTGCTAACGAATCTAACCAGGTTTATCGGCTTTCAAACTATATAATTGTCTAGGTTCATGGCTAGGATGACTGGCTCCACCAGCGGCTTTCACCGTCTGCTTTGACTCGTCTCTCTTCACCGCTTTATTAGTATCCCTTAGTTTCCCTTCCTTGTCAACCCTTTTTACGAAAAAAGATTTTTGTGTTGTGCTGGCTAGGTATTTGCCGCAATTAGCGACCAATTTTGGGAGTCTTGAGGATTATCATTCTGGGAGGCTACGCCAACGATTGCATCAATAGCAGTCAGTTCTAAAATAGAGTGATGATAGTTGCTTAAGCTCTCTCGATGCCCAACACTTAGGAATGTCATGCCGGAGGCTTGCAACTGCTGGTACAAGTGTTGTTCATTCTGGGCATCTAGGGCACTAGTGGCTTCATCTAAGATGGCGTAGCTAGGCTTGTTGATGAGTAGGCGGGCAAAGATTAGCCGCTGTTGTTCGCCTAGTGATAGCACCTCTGCCCAATTTTGTTCGGAATCAAAGCCACTATGTCTTTGCGCTAAGTCGGGTAAATTCACTTGAATCAAAGCTTGCTGAAGCTGTAGATCGTCAATTTTGAGATCCATATTTGGATACAGTAGCTGGTCGCGCAGTGTACCCAAGACCATGTAAGGCTTTTGTGGTAGAAACAGCATTCGATCGAGTGGTGGTCTTAAAATTGTCCCAGTACCTGCATCCCAAAGTCCAACAATCGCACGCAACAAAGAGCTTTTGCCACAACCGCTTGAACCTCTGACTAGTAGACCTTGACCTGGTGCCAGTGTAAGGGATAGATCTTTGACTAGCATCCTTTGGTGATCCGGTGTTTGGAGTGTCATGCGATCAATTGAGAGACAATCGGCAGTTTTAGTCTCGATCTTGCCTGTGGTGATAGCATTTTCTTCGGTAGTAACCTGTTCGGCATCCAGAGATGCTAGAAAGGCGAATAATCGATCGACACCTGCCCCGAAAGTAGTCAAGGACTGAAACCGCGCCACAATCAGGTTAAGGGAGAAGAAGATCCGAATGAAAGCTCCTTGAGCTTCGGTAACTTTGCCAACTTCTAGCTCGCCTGCAAAAATACCTGGTGCTACAACTATTGCTGGCAGAATAAAGGGAATAAATTCATAAGCATTAGTCAGAATATTGAGATTTAGCTCCCAGAAAATCAGCCGCTTGAAATTGTCAAAAGCCTCTGTAAATCGACCTTTAATCCGATCAGATTCACATTGTTCGCCCTGATAAAACGCGATCGATTCAGCATTTTCTCGCACTCGGACTAAGCTGAACCGAAAATTAGCTTCTTTTTTAAGCTGCTCAAAATTTAGTCGCATCAGTGGCTGACCAAAGACTCCAATTGTGGTGAGAGTACCAATGAGAGCGTAAACAACTAAAAACAAGACTAACGGCTGAGAGATACCCCAAAGGACGCTGCTAAAGGCGGCGATTGCCAGGAATGAATCAACGACGGCTAGGAGGATTGTGAGTGACTCCTGGGTAAAGCTTTTGACATCTTCCGTAATCCGCTGATCGGGGTTGTCAATATTGGCATCCTGATTGATGTTATAGAATGCCCGATTTTGAAAATAGCGATCGATAAAATAGTCGGTGAGCCAGCGTCGCCAATTTAGAGCTAACCTGTCGCGCAGATAGACATAGCCCGCATAGAGCGGAGCGTAGACTACTAATGTCCCTGCAAAAATAAGAATAGTCTGCCAAAACCTGGCTTCATCACGGACGGAGAGGGAGGAGATGAGTTCGCCGCGCTTGTTGTTGAGCAGTACGCTTAATCCGGTGTAACCCAAAGATAGCAGAATCACAAGTAGCAGTAGCCCTCGTGCTTTCCATTTTTCCTTACCTGACCAGTAAGATTTGGCGATCGACCAGAATTGTCTAAAGATGGTGAGATTGAATCGATGCATTATTATTCATTGCTGTTGCTGGTTAATGACTATTGTACAAAAACCATTCTCTAGCAGATCTGAAATCGGATCCAGTCGATGAAAAGGAGACTTCAGTTGGTTTGAATTCTCGCTACAGTTGAAATAAATATTACACTCGTTCTCTTTGAAGAAGTTAACTTAAAGATTACAACTTCATAGATTAATTTCAATATTATCGATAATTCACGAGCTTAATTAGGGCGAAAGATATGTACTTTTAGATACAGAACAACTGTAGGTGAATTGATTTAATATAGCTAAATAATTAATTAAATCAGAGTGCAAGCCTTATAAAAATTTCAATTTACCCACTCTCGATCCTCTAATATTTACTGCGAGCTGTTAAATCATGCGAAAATTGTCGCTTCATCGTCCATTGAATCGGAGACTTAGCTCTAGACTGTGGCTTCAAAACAAATGGTTTGCGCCAGACTGGTATGCTAAGAAACTTTCACCTAGCTGGCAAGCCTGTATCCCGATCGCCTTACTAATTGTGATGATTTGGGGATATGCGGCTACAGCGGCTGCACCGCCCAAGGTAGAGGATGTGGTGGCAGAATTGAAAATCGGCATGGATACCATGTGGGTGATGATCGCTGGGATGCTGGTGTTCTTTATGAATGCTGGTTTTTGCATGTTGGAAGCGGGATTTTGTCGGCAAAAAAATGCAGTTAACGTGCTGGCTAAAAACCTGATTGTATTTGCACTGTCTACTGTGGCATTCTGGGCAATTGGCTTTGGGCTAATGTTCAGCGATGGTGGTGGCTTTGTTGGCACAAGTGGCGGATTTTTTCTAGATGGCGCGGACAATAGCCCTGCCACTTTAGATGCCTATAAAGGCATATTTAGTTCACTCAATTGGACTGGGGTGCCATTGGGTGCTAAATTCTTTTTCCAACTTGTGTTTGCAGGTACGGCGGCCACAATTGTCTCTGGAGCGGTTGCTGAACGGATCAAATTTGCAAGCTTTTTGATCTTTAGTCTCTTACTAGTGGGGATTGCGTATCCGATTACCGGACACTGGATCTGGGGCGGTGGCTGGCTGTACAAGCTCGGCTTCTTCGATTTTGCCGGATCGACTGCGATTCATGCGGTTGGGGGCTGGAGTGCGCTCATCGGCGCGTTGTTCTTGGGGCCAAGAGTGGGCAAGTACAATGCTGATGGGACTGCAAATGCCATTCCTGCTCACAATATGAGTATTGCGACACTGGGCTGTTTGATTCTCTGGTTGGGATGGTTTGGCTTTAATCCTGGTTCGACAATGGGTGTAGGTAATGGTAATGCATTGGTGCATATTGCCTTGGTGACAAATACTGGAGCCGCTTTTGGAGCTTTGGCGGCGACGCTAACAGCTTGGGCTTATCTGGGCAAGCCTGACTTGTCGATGGTAATCAATGGTGTGCTCGCTGGATTAGTTTCGGTTACGGCTCCCTGCGCGTTTATTAGTTTGCCTTCGGCGGCAATCATCGGTACTGTTGGTGGTATTTTGGTGGTATTTGCTGTCGGTTTCTTTGATCGACTTAAGATCGACGATCCTGTTGGTGCGACATCAGTTCACCTGATTTGTGGTGTTTGGGGGACAATTTCCTTGGGCTTATTTAGTCAAGCCGACAAGTTTGGCTCGACTGGACCAAAAGCAGGTTTATTATTCGGTGGTGGCTTTGAGCAATTGATGCCCCAAATCATCGGCACTCTGGCTGTGGCTGGTTTTACAGTAGTGTTGACTTCGGGTTTCTGGCTATTGCTGAAAGCCACTGTGGGCATTCGAGTCGATGTAGAAGAGGAACTGATGGGTCTAGATCTCAGCGAACATAGTATGGAAGCCTATGCTGGTTTTGTGAAGGAAACGGCAGATGTTCACAGCCACTTTTCAGTTGCTGGAAAGTTGATGAAGGATGAAAGTTAAATTAATTGATACTTCGGCTACGCTCTGCTAAGGCAGACGCTACGCGAACAGTACAAGTAATTGATAATTAATAACTAGATTATCTGAGAGAAGATCGAGCGGGGATTTAAACCCCTGCTCGATCTTCTTTGAGATAACGATTACCTTTGGGTGAAGACTCTACTCGGATTGAGAAAGGTAGATGTTGGGCATATTCTTCTAATTTATTAGCAAACTGTCTAACCGATCGAGCATTACCTAATTTCTTGCTAGCTTCTGCTTCGGTAATTGTCCCATGCTTTTCGATATGTTTGAGCACGGGGAGATGAGGATTGTCTCTAAATTTATCAGACCATTTTGCTGCTGAGATAATTTTTTCGACATTGCGATCGACAACTGGTGGCTGTGGCTCAAATGACTGCACAGAGTTTTCTAGATCTATCTCATTGATTAATTGAAGTTTGTTGTGGAGCTTGAATTCTAAATTATCTAATTCAGCTTGTCTACTGCTCAATTCCAACTGAGCTATTTTCAATTCTCGTTGGAGCAGTCGATCTGAGAATGGATCTAGTTCGTCTCTGTTGGGGTCAGCTTGCACTGCTAGGTAGTGCTGGCTTTGTTCAGTTGCCAATTGGTCTAATTCAGCTTGTTTAGCTTGGAGAGCTAATTCTGTTGTGCTCAATTGGGCTTGGATATCTGCTAATTTTTGCGCTTGAATAGCCAATTCGGGTGTTGTTTCAGCGATGAGATGAGTGAGTCGATCGAGTTTGGATTCAATCTCGATTTTGCTAGTTTGACGATCACTAATTGCTAGATCTAATTCATGTAGGAGCGAATGCTTCTGGGCGATCGATTCGTCAAGATTCTCATTTTCTATCACCTTTCGATCTTGGAGCTGTTGAATTTGCAGCTCTAATTCTTGCTGAGTAGCCAAACAGCTATTAATTCGATCGTGGGTATCTGCTAATAATATTTGCTGGTGTTCTAGTGCAGCAGCTTGGTCAAAATTAGCACTTGCCACCTGAGACTGTGCTGTTTGAACTTGAGCCAATTCCAATTTTAAATTATTAATATTGGTATCGACTTCTAGCAAAAAAGCCTGTTTATCCTGAATTTTACGCTCTAAATTGGTGGCAATATCTGATTGAGACTGACAATAGATATTTAAAGTAGCGATCTGCTGCTCTAGCTGCTGATGTCGATCTTGATCTCGATCGATTCTCGCTGTCAAATTAGCGGCTAGATCGTGTAATTGCGATACTCTCAGCTCGACCTCTTGCCGATCTCTATGCGTAGATTGCAACTGTCGATCGAGAATTGCACCTTGGTGCTGCAACTCCTGTAATCGCAGCTTTCCTCGCTGTCGTTGTCCTTGTCCCTGATGATGACCAGATCTTAAGATCGCACCAGCCGCTAATCCTGGCATCGCCGCCAAGCCAATCAGTGCCGACTGACCTAGATTTAGGGTAAATGGTAAAGTCGCAGCACAACTCACTCCAAAAGCAATAGAGCCAATCTTTAACCACTGTTTGAGATTTGGAGTTCGTTTGCTGGGCACTGAGCTAGTAAATAATAGTTATATTGTACCAATCTTACAGGATGATTGAGGCGATCGGGTCATAACTGCCAGCAGAATTAAGAATTCGATTAGGCAGAGCCTACGCTTTGCGAACGAGATTAGCAACAGCTCAACGTTGGATCAAATCGGCACTAAATTGCTCGATAATTTGTTTGCCTTCAGCGATCGAAAAATCCAAGAAAGTTTGCGCCGCAACCGATAGCTGTTTGCCAGTGGGATAAATTACATACCAATGACGTTGAATCGGAAAGCCTTCGACATTGAGAATGGTCAGCAGTCCATTTTGGGTTTCTAAATCGAGGGAATGTTGAGACAGAACCGAAAGACCTAAACCCCCAGCAATTGCTTGTTTAATCGCTTCATTACTACTGAGTTCGATTACCACATCAACCGTCACGCGATTCTCGGTGAGGAAATGCTCAACGACGGCTCGTGTTCCCGAACCTGCTTCGCGAAAGATAAATGGTTCCGTCGTGAGTTCTTTGATGGCAATATTGGTCTTCCCCGCCAACGGATGATTTGATGGAGCGACTACTACCAGGGGATTTTCAAGGATCGGTCGTAGCTCAATGTCCAGGTCACTGGGTGGTCTGCCTGTAAAGTAGAGATCGTCTTGATTTCTGGCTAATCTAGCAAGGACACCTTCTTGATTGGTGATGTGGAGGGCTAGTTCAATCTCAGGATGTTTGCGCCGAAAGGTACCGAGCAGTCGAGGCACAAAATATTTGGCGGTGGTGCTAGCAACTAAGTTGATCCGTCCTTGTTTCAAACCTTTGAGTTCATCGATGGCGATTTCGAGCGCGGCAAACTTTTCGGAAATAATCGCACTCGCGCCCAAGACTTCCTGCCCTGCTGCGGTAAGGTAGATTTGTTTACCGAGTTGCTCAAATAGGGGCATCCCGATGGTCTGAGTCAGCCGCTTGATTTGTTGGGAGACGGTGGGTTGGGTGAGTTCGAGTTCTTCGGCGGCGCGGGTAAAACTGCCGTGTCTGGCGATCGCTTCGAGAATTTGGAGTTGATGTAGCGTCGCTTGCTTCATAGTTTTAGCCTAGAGTGGCTCAATTGAGATTGACAGATGCTTCTTATCACTTTAGCTTAACCGAGCAGCGATGAATAATGATTAAATTGCGACCGCCAAAAATATCGGTAGAAGCGATCGTAAACTGCCCCTACCGAGGGTTTGATCGAGTGAAGACGAGCTAGTGAGCATTGCCACTATACAAAAATTCGAGGGCGCGGTTACGCAAATCATAATAACGAGGATCTTCGAGCATTTGTTCCCGATCGCGGGGACGCTCGAACGGAATCTCTAAAATCTCACCAATGCCTGCTGCTGGCCCTTCTGTCATCATCACTAATCGATCGGCTAGGAATAGACATTCATCGATATCGTGCGTCACCATCAGCACTGTACAGCCAACTTCACGAACGATTTCGGATACTTCTTCCTGCATTTCTTCTTTGGTAATTGCATCCAAAGCACCAAAAGGTTCATCTAGAATTAATACTTCAGGACGTAGACAAAAAGCCCGTGCGATCGCGACCCGCTGACGCATCCCCCCAGACAATTGGGTAGGTTTCTTTTCCATTGCCTCGCCCAAACCAACCATCGTTAAAGTATCACGGACAATCCGATCTTTTTCTGATTTAGATTTATTAGGATGGACTGAATCCAATCCAAAATAGACATTATCATAAGCTGTCATCCACGGCATGAGGGAGTAGCTTTGAAAAACCATCATCCGATCAGGACCTGGCTTGCTAATTAACTTACCGTTCATCGTGACTTGACCTTCATTGGGTGTGGCAAATCCAGAAAGTGTATTTAGTAATGTAGATTTACCGCAGCCAGAGTGCCCGATAATACAAATAAATTCACCTTGCTTGACAGTAAGGTCGATATTTTTAATAACGACATTCAATCCGGCTCTAGAAGGATAAGTTTTCGTGACTCCTTGAAAGCTGATGAAGTCTTGGTTGATGTTTTTTAATGATCCCGATCGAGGTGCAGAACTAGTAGTGGTCATGGTATTTAAGATTTGTAATAGTTGGTGTTAGGTGATTCCCGACAATAAAAATACCTGTGTCTGTGGTTGTACCTACGGCAGGCTACCGCCAACGACTTCGCTCAACCACCGAGGGTTGAGCGAAGTCGTTGGCGTTGGCAAAGTGAAAAATTGTAGGTTGGGTTGAGGCTCTGCGAAACCCAACATCCGCAACAACACGCTATAAATGTTGGGTTTCATTCTTCAACCCAACCTACAAATCTTACAGTTAATGAATTTCTGCGAGGGTGATATCGCGCTTGATTTCGAGATTGTTGAGATAGCGAATCGGATCTTCGGCATCGAAAGTAGTACCATCGACGAGTTGAATCGAACCGCGACTGTAGGAAATCTCGGTCATGCCCAGCTCCCGCGCTGCGGTACTAAATACTCCTACCCGACAGGTATTTTCTAGCACCTCTACCCAGTTGCGGGGGAACGGTACATCGCCCCACCGAGCCATTTCGACCATGTGCCACAGATGTTCTGTGCGGCTAGGACGATTGACACCATCGCCGAAAAAGACATGGTGAGCGACCGATTCTACGCCAGGGACGATATCTTTGGGACCACCGAGATGAATAAAATCAATATTGGTACCGATATATTCCTTACGAGCCAAGATTTGGCGAATTTCTTCGGCATTAGCAGGATCGGCACAGTAGCGGCAAGCATCTAGAAGTGCCTTATTCAGTGCGATAAAGGTATTGGGGAAGGCAGTTGCCCAATCTTGGCGACAGCCTAAAACTTTGCCAGGGTGACCGTTCCAGATATCGATGTCGCGGGCGATCGTAAAGCCAATTCCTTCAGTCTCAGCACGGAGGTTCCACGGATCGCCGACGCAAAAACCGTCGATCGTCCCGTTTTTCAAATCCACAACCATTTGAGCAGGCGGAATCTGTTTCAGGTGTAGCTCGTGGTCGGGATCGATGCCGCCGCTAGCTAGCCAATAACGCAGCAGCAAGTTGTGCATAGAGGAGGGGTGGACTACACCCATCCGGTGGGGTTCGTTGGGAGTGGCACGGATCACCTCACGGAAATGGGCGAGGTTTTGGACACCGAGCTTCTTGAACCTGCGATCGAGGGTAATCGCGTTACCATTCCGGCTGATGGTGAGAGAGCTAACTACGGGCGTTGCTTGACCACTACCGCCGAGGGTAATCCACAGGGGCATTCCCGATGGCATAGCTGCTGCATCGATATAGCCGCCGATCAGTCCATCGACAACACCGCGCCAGCTCGATTCTCGCACCAAGGAAGCTTGTTCTAGACCATGTTTGACAAAGAAACCTTTTTCTTTGGCGATAATCATCGGCGCACATGCTGTTAAAGGCACGAAGCCAAGTTGCAAGTTAACTTTTTCTAACCCGTGGGCAGCAACATTTTGAACTTTCTGCGCCCGCATTTTCTTGACTTGCTTCTGCTGGTTGAGAAAGTAAATAATCTCGCTGCGAAGCTGATAGTAACTCGGATGTTTGACGGCTTCTAATCGCTTGCGGGGGCGGGGAATATCGACATCTAAAATTGAGCCAATTTTGGAAGCAGGGCCATTTGTGAGCATTACTACTCGATCGCTCATCAGCACGGCTTCATCGACTTCATGCGTCACCATCAACGCCGAAATGTTATTATCTTCGCAGATTTTAACTAGCTGTTCTTGCAATTTACCCCGCGTCAAGGCATCAAGTACACCAAAGGGTTCATCTAGTAACAATAAGCGCGGCTGCACGGCGAGGGCGCGGGCGATCGCTACCCGTTGGCGCATCCCTCCAGACATTTCACTGGGATATTTGTCGATCTCTTTAGTAAGTCCGACGACATCGACATAGTGTTCGACGATTTCTTTTCGTTCTTGAGCAGTTTTTTCAGTCAGCACTTCATCAACCGCAAAAGCGACGTTTTCTCTGACGGTCATCCACGGTAAGAGTGAGTAGTTTTGGAAAACTACAATCCGATCGGGACCAGGTTTAGTAATAGTTAATCCTTCTAAGGAAACTACGCCTTCTGTGGCTAAATCCAATCCTGCAATCATATTTAGCAGGGTAGATTTGCCACAGCCAGAGTGACCGATTAGCGCAATAAATTCACCGCGTCTGATTTGGAGATCGATACCGCGTAGGGCGATATATTCTTTTCCACCACTGAGCGGGAAGGTTTTTCCCGCATCTTGAATATTAACTAATTCGACTGTTGACATAAGGATTATGGATATTGTGTAGGGTGTGTTATCCCAACGGGTAACGCACCGGATAATTGGGTGTAATAGTGGTGCGTTACGCTTCGCGATAACACACCCTACATAGCTCTAAAAAAAGAGTTATTGTTTGACGATTTTGTTCTGCAACCAGCTCATAGCAGTATCGAGCAACAAGCCAACCGCACCAATCCAAATCAACGCTAGAATAACCTCGCTGATGTAGTTGTTCTGATAAGCTTCCCAGATAAAGAAACCAATTCCAACAATCCCCGACATCACGATTTCAGCAGCGATAATTGCCAACCAAGCTAAACTAATTGCCACGCGCAAACCAGTAAAAATATATGGGAGTGCGGAAGGAAGTAGGATGTTGAAAAAGTACTTTTTCTTAGAAGCTTGGACGACTTTAGCAACGTTAATGTAATCTTGAGGAATCTGTTTAACACCAACTGCGGTGTTAATTAAAATCGGCCAGACTGCGGTAATAAAGATTACGAATAAAGCAGCGGGTTCGTTCTTATTTAAAGCAGCAAGAGAGATTGGTACCCAAGCCAAAGGTGGAACAGTTCTCAAAAATAGGAACAATGGATCGAGGGCACGGGAGAGCATCTCACTAGTACCGATCGCAATCCCCAGACTAATTCCAACAATCGCCGCTAATGTATAACTAATCCCTACCCGTTGTAAGCTTGCCCAAGTCTGCCAGAACATCCCTTTGTCGATGCCACCGCGATCGTAAAAAGGATATTTCACTAATTCAAACGTCCGTGGATCGGTAAATAGGCTGGAAGGACCAGGTAATAGGGTAATTCCCGAAGCCGATAATCCTTCCCACAAAGCTAAGAACGTGAAAATTGCGATCGCAGGCGGGAGCACATTTTTCTTGAGCGTCTTGGCAGATATTTCCATCCCACCAATCCGAAATACCGATGATTTTTTACGTATGCCAGTTGTCATAATAATCCTCTGAAATAAACTAAATTAAACCTAATTAATTGAAAAACAGTATCTAACTAGATGGAGGTTTAACAAAATAAGATATCTAAACTCCACCCTGAAAATCCAGCTATCAACTATCAACTATCAACTATCTAAGCTTTCATCGTTTTGATTTTCAAGCTATCTAAATAGGCTTTCGGTTTGGTAGGATCGAATTCGGCACCGTCGAAGAATTTCTCGATACCGCGAGAGGTCGATGGGGGAATATCCGCGCTAGCAATGCCCAATTCTTGAGCAGCCTCTCGCCAGAACTTCTCGCCGCTGACCGTATCAATCACCCGATTAGCTTCGCCAATGAAACCTTGAGGTAAGAATCCCCAGCGGACGCTTTCAGTCAAGAACCATAAGTCGTGACTCTTATAGGGATAGGAAACGCTGCCCCGCGCATCTTTCCAGTAACGAATGGCTAATTTCTCATCCTTAACAGTTTTGCGATCGGAGCCAAGTACATACTCACCCTTGTATGGGCCGATTAATAGATCGCTAGGAACATTGAAGTACTTGCGTTGTGACAAGATAGCCGCCATTTCTGCGCGATTTTTCGGATCGTCACACCACATTTGCGCTTCCATAATCCCTTTGAGAATTGCTTTGGCAGCTTTGGGATGTGTCCGCACCCAATCTTCGCGCATGGCAAAGTATTCTTCTGGGTGTGCGGGCCAAATTTGGGCGGTGAGAACGGCTAGGAACCCATACTTGCGCTTATCGCGCAGGATCCGCGATGGCCAAGGATCGCCAGTACTAAATCCATCCATCGAGCCAGTCCGCATACTAGCTACTGTTTGAGCTGCGGGTACGGCGATCAGATCGACATCCTTGCTAGGATCGATGCCACCCGCGCCCAGCCAGTAGCGAATCCAAAAATCTTGATTGACGCGGGGGAAGGTATAGGCAGCTTTAAACGGCGTGCCTGCTGCTTTCATTTCCCTAACGTATTCTGCCGCCTTCGATACATCTAGATCGAAACCCTTACCAGCATGTTGGGAGGCGATCGCAATCCCATTACCTTGGGTGCTCAACTGAGCCATCGACAACATCGGAATTTTGCGATTGCCCTTAGTAATAATCCCTTCAGAAATTAACTGCGGCATGGGCATCTGCCACTGTCCACCATCGATCCCACCATTAACCGAACCGATCTCAATATTATCTCGCGCCGAACCCCAAGAAGCTTGTTTTGATACATCCACATCAGTCATGCCGTGGCGAGCGAAGAAACCTTTTTCCCTAGCAATAATCAATGGTGCTGATTCAGCGATCGCAATGTAGCCCAGTTTAACAGCGGTTGTCTCTGGGGTAGTTGACGGGCCGAGAGTTAGTGCCTGTGCTTTGGGCGATATAGAGTTGGGCGAGTCTGGGTTGATGCTGCAACCTTTGAGCAGGGTTGCGCCACCAGCGGCACCAGCCGCCAGCAAAAAGTGCCGACGCGAGAGATGTTCCATGAGTTTCTAATGTGAGGATCTAATAACTGACAAGATTTTGAATCGATCCTTTGAATCGATAAAATCAATGATTTATTTGAATACTATAGATAAACTATCTCATCATCCATTGCAATTGTCAATACATTTTCTAAAAATAAGTATGAATAATTATATTGAACGGTCGATTCGATCGATTGGAAAAGCTGATGATTAGAATAAACAATTTATGCCTGTCTCTGAAACTGTCTAGATGTATGGTGTCCATCTAGATCTAGGAGCCTTGTCTTCAAGCAGATGCTTGTTATTATTCCAGCCATGAGTAGGGCTAAAACCTGATTACAGCAAGCTTTCGACGCTCACTTTTGACGATCGAAAGCTTCGATCCTGGCACCGTACGTGTCTTGACGATTTTTTGTAGAAATGCGACCAGTCTCTTTGATGAATATATCGTCGTTCGAGAGCATCAAATGCTTGTTAAATACCTTGGCAATTAATAGATTTTATCAATGTACATTTTGAAACTAGAGGAGATCTCTCAGTCAAAGTACAAAGCAACTCATAGAAGACATCAATATTAATTTGTCACGAAGTTCGCACCGACTCAACGCGGAATCAGATCGGCACTGAATTGCTCGATAATTTGTTTGCCTTCCGCGATCGAAAAGTCCTCTTAAGAGAAGCATAAGCGGGAGAGATTTTCACCCAAGGAATAGGCGGAAGAAATGGCAGTGACAAAGCTTGGTGGCATAAACTTTTGACAGTTCTGATGCCGAGTTGTAAAAGGCCTTATTTCTATCATCATTAATCCCAGCCTGATTGCTAATATTTCGGCGATTTCTATCATCTGCTTGGGTCGTATTTCTAAAATATTCAATTTTTGCAATCGCAGTATGTTATTCTAGAAATTAGACACAAAATAAAATTAACGACTATGGTGCTGCTTTTAAATATCAGCCTGGTACGCCAGCCTTTGGTCTGAGCGTGTACCGTCTGCCTGATTATTTTTGTCTACTGTACGATTAGCTTAGTTGGATAAAGCACCCGAAGATATTCGGTCGAGGCTGGGTTCGAGTCCCAGATTGTACTCCCAAAAGTTAGCTCATTTAGGATAGAGCAGTCAACTCATAATTGACGTGTAGCAGGTTCAAATCCTGCACTTTTACACCCTAGTCTCGGGTTATGGACACTTTCCTGTCACGAAAGCGGCGCAAGCCACAAATCATGGAGCAATCCGTAGGTACGGGAGCGATCCCAAGATGGTTCGAGTCCATTATTCAAACTCTGGAAAGTTGGCGTTGGGCGATATCGCCGCAGATTTTGGACTAGTGCGACTAGTATTAATTATTGATTTGAGTATGCTCCTTCGATCGCCAGTCGAACGATATATCTGTGAGTGAAGTTAGATCGATCCTCGGATCGACCTAATTTCTAGCCAACTTAATCCAATCAGTAATCAACCGATCGCCCGTCACAACACCTGTCAACAACGCCAATGATTACAGAGCTAAATTAGCGCGTAATTTACCATCATTTCCCTGCTGTTGCGAGTAGCAGCACCCATCAAATTAAATGTTTAAGACTTTCTATATCAAACCCAACGAACGGGGAATTTTGTACAACCGCAGTGATTTCAAAGCAATTTTAGAGCCAGGAGTTCATCGCTATTTTGGTTGGAATTGGCGGGTTACAAGCTACGATCTCAATCAACCAGAAGTTCATATTGAGTATCTAGAACTACTATTACAAACCGATCGAGCAAAATTAGAACAGCATCTCACGATCGTCAAAACTGAATTTGACCGAGTGGCATTACTCCAGATTGGTCAGAACTGGATTACCGTTGAACCAAATCAACTCCGCGCGTTCTGGAAAGGATTTATTCCGGTTAAAGTTGATTATTTTAACTTATCTGAAAATATTGAATTACCCACAGTATTAGTCGAAAAAACACGCGGCATCGCTCTCAGCGGCGTGAAGAAATTTCAGGTATCTGAGTCGGAAATTGGTCTGATGTACATTCAGCACAATTTTGTGCGTCCATTGGGTACAGGTGAATATGCTTTTTGGGCATCATCAAAAGATCTCCAATTCAAAACCCTCAATCGGCTCAATCTCAATCCCGCTTTCCCCGATCAAGATGTATTGATCGATCGACATCCCGAATTTATTGCCCAATACTGTACCGTTGTTGAAACGATGGCTCAACAGGTAGCGATCGTCCGCGAACGTCAACAGCCGATCGCAATTATGCCACCCCACAGTCGCAAATTGTTCTGGCAAGGTGTGACAGTCGAAATTATCGATATTAGTAACGATCCAAAATTATCAACTAAATTAGTTGCGGAATTAGTATCGGGTTCATCTGCGATTAAATATATGAGCAGCGAGTCCCTACACACCCTAGAAGTGCCCGTTCAACATTTGGGCTTCCTGTATATCGATCGCGTATTTCAGAGCCAGCTAGAGCCAGGAATCCATGCTTGGTGGACATTTAATCGATCGTTTGGATCGATTGCGATCGATCTCCGACTCCAAGCGATGGAAGTATCGGGACAAGATATTCTCACTAAGGATAAAGTCCCTGTGCGGCTAAATCTCACTGCGGGATATCGGATTAGCGATCCGCTCCAAGCGATGAATAATCTGGTAGATATCAGCGGATTTCTTTACAAAGAGCTGCAATTTGCGTTGCGGAGTGCAGTTGGAGATCGCACATTAGATGGATTATTGGAAGATAAAGGCGGGATCGATCGAGATATTGCCGAGTATATTCGCACCAAAACCACTAACTATGGCTTAACCGTCGAATCCGTCGGCGTGAAGGACATCATTTTACCTGGGGAAATCAAAACCATCCTCAGTAAAGTCGTAGAAGCCGAGAAAGCCGCTCAAGCCAACGTCGTTCGCCGTCGCGAGGAAACAGCCGCCACCCGCAGTATGCTCAATACTGCCAAGGTGATGGAGGAAAATCCTGTCGCGTTGAGATTGAAGGAGCTGGAAATATTAGAGCGAATTGCCGAAAAGATCGATCGGATTCAAGTCAATGGTGGTTTAGATAATATTTTGACCGATTTGATCAATATCAAGAAATAAGCTCGATCGATCCTAGTTCCCAGTACTAATATCAGTAAGCAGCAGATCGACTGTAATCAAAACCTTTCAGGCGAATCGATCGGCGATGATGTTTTTCAGGATCGTAGGTCATAAAATATTATTACAATCGACATCGATGCGGGCGGGCACAAGGGGCACCCCCACAGGTTATCGTTACACCACCACAACCTGTAGGGGTGCCCCTTGTGGGTACCCTCACCAATTACAACATAGCACCAATGGTAGATCGATTATTTGTGAAATCGACATCGATGCAGGGCGGGCACGAGGCACCGCCCCTACAGGTTATCATTACACCACCACAACCTGTAGGGGTGCCCCTTGTAGGTACCCTCACCATCTCGAACTCGACCAAATAAAGTTGAAATAATCGAGTCCCCACCTCGATCGAGACTACTAGAGGTGTAAAACATTACTCCCGATCGTAATCAAAGATAGAAACAGAAAAAATCGCAAGCGAAGCCGCCACCAGACGAGTATTGTCCCAGGAAAAAGATCCCGGAAATCGTATTAATATCGCGCTGGCGGTCATC
>JANNDL010000025.1:0-16077 GCA_031387665.1 Chamaesiphon sp. OTE_75_metabat_95
TAATACACTTTAAAACCAATATCATCCCATCGTCAATACAGTCAAGAACCGATCGATTGGCTTCAGGGTAAATATCCGTATTGGCAGTAAGAAAAAGTCATACAGAGTCAGTTCTTGTCTCATGCCTGGTGGAATTGTGAAAGGACTAGCCAGAACGACCCTTGTATGTAACAATGGGAGTTTTGGGTAAAGTATCAAGCACTAAGGAAATTTATGTCCCGATATCGCGGACCGAGACTGAGAATTACACGTCGTTTGGGATCCTTACCAGGATTAACTCGTAAAGAGCCACGTCGTGCATATCCACCAGGTCAACACGGTCAAAACCGGAAAAAGCGTTCTGAATACGCCATCCGTCTGGAAGAAAAGCAAAAGTTGCGGTTGAACTACGGTGTAACTGAGAAGCAAATGCTTCGTTATGTCCGAAAAGCAAGACGCGCAACTGGTTCTACCGGACTAGTTTTATTACAATTACTCGAAATGCGGTTGGACAATACTGTCTTCCGCATGGCGATGGGTCCCACCATTCCAGGTGCTCGTCAGCTAGTCAACCACGGACACGTCACCGTCAACGGACGTGTTGTGGATATCGCTAGCTATCAGTGTCGTCCTGGCGACGTAATTGGTATTCGCAATCGTGAAGGCTCCAAGAAATTGGTAGAAGCAAATCTCCAATATCCTGGATTGGCTAACACGCCGAACCATCTAGACTTCGACAAAGCGACACTAACTGGTAAAGTCACAGGACTGATCGAACGTGAATGGGTAGCTCTCCAAGTAAATGAGCTGCTAGTTGTCGAGTTTTACTCTCGCCAAGCATAAAGATTCTGGATTTTGGATGGCGGCTGCATCCAAAATCTATTCTTTCTTTTTGGGGTTAGACTTTAGGCTTTAGGTATTGAGCTAGAGCGTCGCTAACACTTTCTTCTGGGGTGTGAATTCTTGAATTCGGATTCTCCGCATGAACTTTATCTAGATAAGCTTGTAAAGCTTCTTCATCATCCCGATGCTGAAGCACGTAGTCTCTCAACTCATTTTTAGACATCGTTGTCAAGTTCTGTTTTGCACTCATACAAACCTCCACTCTCCATTGCTTCTAATTTCAACAATAATCTCTTCTCCAGCAAGAATGACAACATTCTGACTACGGATGTCAAAAGTCACGTAGGTTGGGTTGAGCCTCGAAACCCAACACACTCAACCAAAGTTTATTTCTGAATTTATCCGCCGATCTGAGACATTGTGCGGTGATAAGCTTCAGTAGTGCCTGATTCTCGACCTTTATAATTAATTTCTGGTTTGAGATTGAGCAAATCCTGAACTTGCGATCGAAGTTCAGCAGTAGAAACACCATTTCGCAACGCAGTTTTGAGATCTAATTGTCCAGTTTCATTAAGCAAACAGGGACGTAACCAACCATCCGCCGATAATCGCATCCGATTGCATCTGTCGCAAAAGCATTCAGACATCTGACTAATAAACCCCAGGGTGCCTCTTGCGCCTGGAATTGTGAACACGTCAGCAGGGCCATTTCCCTTTACATGCGCCTCCGTTAAGCCCCATTTCTCTCGAATTTGCTGGCGAATTGATTCAGATGAAATCCAGCCACGATCGCTAAATAACTCACTGTTACCAATTGGCATAAACTCAATAAAGCGGACATGCCACTCTTTATTGATACTCAGAGCCGCTAAATCTAGGACTTCGGTGTCATTCACACCAGGAATCACCACTACATTCAACTTGAGCGGCGTAAATCCAGCTCGATCGGCGGCTAGAATCCCCTCCCACACCTGTTGCCACCGAGATCGACCTCTATTGCCGACAATTCGATCGAACGTGGCTTCAACGAGCGAATCAAGGCTGATATTCACCCGTCGCAGTCCGGCTTGATACAAGTCTTGAGCCATCCCTGCGAGGAGAAAAGCATTGGTAGTCAGAGATAGATCTCTAGTTTCGGGTAGATTGGCGATCGATCTGACAATTTCGACAATTCCCTTGCGGAGCAAAGGTTCGCCCCCAGTCAGTCGAAAACAATTAAAACCAACAGGAATAAATACTTCTCGAACTAGCGTCAATAGCTCATCGTCAGTCAAAAGTTGCTGACGGTGGAGATACTCTAACTCCTCACCCTCCGGCATACAATATTGACATCGAAAGTTGCAGCGATCGATCAGACTAATTCGTAAGTAATTTACTTGGTTCATCCTTCCATTCTGACTGATGTAGCTCGTCAATACTATTATTTATCGACAGCGATTAATGTCAGCTCGATCGCATTTCCATCAGGATCTTGAGTAAACAGTGCTGCTCGACCAGAATTGCTCATTTTTACCACACAATTATTCGCCAATAATTCTTGCTTGGCTGCTGCTAGATCCCGAACTCCCAAGGCGATATGGGGATTGCGGGTTGATTTAAACAGATCGATGGTTAGGTTAGGCTGATAATTGAGGTCTTCAATCAGGTGGATTTGCAAATCGCCAAGCTGATACCAAATCCCAGGATACTTGAGATCGCGATCGACTTTTTTTAGTCCTAGAATATTGCTGTAAAATTCGATCGATCTACTTAGATTCGACACCATCACCGCAACATGCAGACAACTAGTAACTTCAATCATTGGCATTAGGTTTTAGGTTTAATCTAGGAAACCAGCTATGGAGATCCTAAATGAGAAGCTTAGTCCCTAGAGGGCGGGCACGAGCGGCGTTTTTATTAGGGGGTTCCCCCCGTTGGCATAGCCTCTCCGACAGCGGCTCGCTCCGGTCGGGTTTCCCGACCATGGAAGCGAGACAAGACAGGAGATATAAAAAAACGACAAGACAGCACCGCCCCTACAAGTTGACTTTACTGCGAGGAACTCAAATAGGATTGCTATATCAACTATCAACTATCAACTAACTATCAATCCTTTGGTTGCTAACCAGCCAGCATCGAAGATCCTCGACTGATACCTGGCTCCACCATCGCATAGGATAGTGACGATCGTATGTCCTGGTCCCATTTGTTTTGCCAACCTTACAGCCGCAGCGACGTTAATTCCGACTGAGCCACCCATGAATAAGCCATCTTTTCGCAACAGTTGATAGACGACATCGATACATTCTTGATCGTGGATCTGGATGGCATCATCGATCGGCACATCTTCCATATTACCAGTCACCCGACTGTTGCCAATTCCCTCAGTAATTGAGCTACCTTCCATCTGAATTTCGCCAGTTTTCACATAGCTATATAAGCCACTACCCATCGGATCTGCCAATACAGTTTTGATTTGAGGATTCTTCTCTTTGAGGAATAAAGCTACTCCTGCAAACGTTCCACCCGTACCTGTAGATGCCACCCAGCCGTCGATTTTACCATCCGTTTGTGCCCACATTTCAGGGCCAGTAGTTTCGTAGTGAGCCAGTCTATTTGCGAGATTTTCAAACTGATTTGCCCAGACAGCATTCTCCATTTCTGCCGCTACTCTGCCCGATAATTTCACATAATTATTCGGATCTTTGTAGGGCACTGCTGGCACTGTGCGGACTTCTGCGCCGAGAGTTCGCAATGCTTCTATCTTCTCCGCTGATTGAGTTTCAGGGATGATAATCAGGCATTTGTAGCCCTTGGCATTGCAAATATGTGCCAAGCCAATGCCAGTATTGCCAGCGGTACCTTCGACGACGGTGCCACCTGGTTTGAGGGTGCCATCCCGCTCGGCGGCTTCGATGATATACAGCGCGGCACGATCTTTGACTGAGCCACCAGGATTGAGAAATTCCGCCTTGCCGAGAATCTCACAGCCAGTCTCGTCGCTAAAACTGTTGAGCCGGATCAGTGGAGTGTTCCCAATTGCCTCAATAAAACCGCGTTTAATATCCATTTAGATTAATTGATGATTGATAATTGTTGGCGAAGTATCTTCCCAGAAACTCAACCCACAACTAGCTTAGGGACTGGATCGAAGCCCCAGCAATTGATTCTTCGGCAACGAGATCGCTGTATAGAACCCATTTGAGATCTTCTGTCTTGTCGGTTTTTTATTCTGCGGCGTTTTTATGCAATCTAATATCGATCCTACTCTTAGGTCTTAAACAAAACCTACCCTCCTTTACTAGGATCTAAAAAGATCTCAAATGGGTTCTATACGTCTGTGACACTATTTCGATCGAGTATCGCAGGGGTAAATATCACTCTCAATTATAACGTCAAGTGCTGGGCTTTCCAAATCAATTTTGGGAAGGCGATGGAGACTGGCTGGAGGGGATGATCTCTAGTTTCAAGATCGGCACAAAGATCGGCATTAATCGGCATCCTATAACGCTATAATTAAGTTGTATCAATAGTTTTAGCCTCTAAAAAGATCGGCACTATCATGGAATCTCTCGCCCTGATTGAACCATTACTACCAGGGTTAAAAGATCGAGTGTTGATAGATCTAGCTACACAACTGTGGGTGGAGAGTAGTGTACTCAATAGCAACTTACAGATTGCGACGATCTTGGGGATTGGCGATTTGGTAAGGACGATGAATTGCTACTATAGCAATCTGATTGAAGGACATCGCACCCACCCTATCGAGATTGAACGCGCTCTGGCACAAGATTTTTCCATCGATCCCAGGCAACGAGAATTACAATTGGAAGCCAAGGCGCATATTGAGGTACAACGAGAGATCGATCTTGGTAATGCTCCCGCACAGGTAATGAGCGGGGAGTATCTGAAATGGATTCATCGTGAATTTTGCGATCGATTACCCACTGAGATGTTAGTTTTGAGTAATGCCCAGAGTAGCAAGCAGATTCAGATCGTCCCTGGTGAATGGCGGACAGGTGACGTGGTTGTCGGGCGACACATTCCTATTTCGGCACCAGCCATTGACAGCTTTATTACCCGCTTTGCAACTGGTTATCGACTGGAACGATTGTCGCAGATCGATCGAGTAATTGCAGTGGCAGCGGCGCATCATCGGTTGGTGTGGATTCATCCCTTCTATGATGGAAATGGGCGGGTGGCGCGATTATTTTCCCATGCGATGTTTCGAGAAATCGGCATTGGTACGAGTTTGTGGTCGATCTCGCGGGGATTAGCCCGCTCTAGAGCGCGGTACCGCGATGTCTTGGCTAATGCCGATTTACCCAGATGGAACGATCTCGATGGCAGTGGAAATCTGACAGCCAAAGGCTTACAAGCTTTTTGTGAGTTTTTTTTGAATACTTGTATCGACCAAGTACAGTTTATGCGATCGTGTCTCGATCCGTCCCAGTTACTAGCCAGAATTGAGGTATATTTGGGTGAAGAAATTGTCGCCAAACGCTTATTACCTGGCTCGGATCGGGTGGTTGCAGCGGTATTTCGAGCAGGGGAGCTAGATCGAGGTCAAGCGGCGGCTGCCAGCGGCTATCAGGAGCGGCAAGGGCGCAAGGTATTGCAGCGGTTGCTCGAAACTGGCTTATTGATTTCGGATACGCCCAAAGGTGCCGTAAGAGTGGGTTTCCCGTCTAGTTTATTCGATCGATACTTTCCGCGATTATTTTTGGGCTAAACTGCTTCGATCGATCGTCTATCTTCACCAATCGATGCTCTCCAGATGCGTTCAATTAATGGCAGCAGCAAGCATTTTACGGATGCTGGGAGAACGAAAACCGAGAATAATATCCCTGGGAGCAACACCGCGCTGGATCAATTCTCGATCGATATAAATCTCCGTACTATTATGCTGAATCCAGATTTGACCTTCAATAATGTCTAGCTGCATCGCACAACCATAGATCCGATATTCATCACGCCATTCATTGTGCATGACTAAATAACGATCGTGAGATCGATCGAAAATAAGCTGGGCATTTAGATCATTTTTAGCAAAGTCTGTTAAAAACTGATTTGTGATTTGACGATATTCATCTATTCTATCCATTGGTCGATTACTTCCTGATTAGGATTGTAAATAATTAGTCGGACTTCATATCGGGTGAGTACGGTTTTGGCAGGTTCAAATCTCAGAAACATTTGATAGGTATCTGTTGGAACTGCTAGATAGAGAATTCGCTCTGGTTCACTGGATACTTCGATCGCAATCCGATAATTTAGAAATTGACCGAGGGCTGTATGAAATTCAGAGATTGTCGAACCACTCGCAAAACTTTTTACTTCTACAGCTATTTTACGCCCTGCTTTTTCGGCAGCAATTGATTCTTCGGCAGCGAGATCGATGTAGACATCCGCTACCCCATAGCGCAATTGGTAAGGATCATGAGTGACATTCCAGCCGTCTTTCTGAAGGGCAGTTTTAACATTGTTGTGAAAGAGGTCTTTTGCCATATTTATTTGTCTTTAGACATCTCTTTTTCTTATTTTAATCCAAGTCGCTACTTACTTTCCAGATCTGAATCGATCGTCGTGATAGAATAGAAATTACATAAGCTAGCTCCCATCAGTGTTTGGAGGTATTATGACCATTTCACAGAGTACACGCTACACGAATGCCATAGCCCCTAGTTCACCAGTCAACACACAAGCCTTGCTACTCGATGTTAGTACGACAACACTAACTGTGACACCAGAACAGTTTATTAGCTTGTGCCTCAAAAATCCAGATCTGCGACTAGAACTAAGCCCGAATCAAGAATTGATCGTTATGGTGCCAACATTGCCGATTAGTGGTGAAAGAAATGGAGATTTATCGGGTCAAGTTTGGTACTGGAATAGACAAACTAATTTAGGTCGTGCCTTTGATTCTTCGACAGGATATGACTTTACAGCACTTGAAGGAGGAATGCCTTCGCCTGATTGCTCTTGGATCCAGAAATCTCGACTAGAAGGGGTTTCCTTAGAAAAGTTTTTTTCAATTGCACCTGATTTCGTGATTGAACTACGTTCTAGTAGTGACAATCTGAAGCCAACGCAAGAGAAAATGCTTGTATATCAGCGGGTTGGAGTGCAAATGGGTTTACTGATAGATCCCCAAAAGAAACGAGTGGAGATTTACAGATCGGGGCAAGAAGTAGAGATTTTAGAAGTTCCCAGTTCAATTGATTGTAATGAAGTTATGCCAGGGTTCGTGCTGGATCTGAACCGAATTTGGTAGGGTCTATTTTGATGTTAGATTCAATCTCGATCGATTTAGTTACTACCCCAGTTATTAAGGTTTTTTGGGATAGTAACTAATGTTTGATGGTTTACAGGTTTCCTAATCCAGTGATACTTCGCAAGATGGCATCAATTTTGCCATTCTGTTCGCCAATCATCGCTTTTAGCTCTAAGTTTTGTGCTTTTACTTCGTCTATCTCTCCCAGCACTCGATCGAATGCCTCGGTGATATAGCAGCCTGGGGTCATAGTGTTTTCTAGTTCCGATTGGGTATTCTCAATTTTCATTAGTCGCTACTCGTTAGTTGGTAGCTAGCGGGGATATCTCTATTCTATCCCCCAAGTTCGCTCTAGGAGGGCAATATTAAGGGTGAATTTAGCTCTCCCATCCATCACGAGCCGCTTGAATTTGTTGCTCGATCTCAGCCGCAGTGCGAACTGGCTGCTGGCTATGGATAGTATCAATCATTGTGAGGATTGATTTTTGCTTTGTGGGGAGAGATGTATCGGCTAGGATGACGAAGACTTCTACGGTATCACTGATGCCACCGTCGGGGACTTGAAGCTCTATTCTGTTTCCAGCTTGAATAGTGGTGGTGATGTGTAGAGTCGATCGTATCTAAGTTTCCCTTGTCAGATCTATTTTTATTTTAGGTGATTTTAGCTAGACAGCAGGGAATCCCCACACCATACCGCTTCGGTTGGTGTGGGATGAAAGGCTGGTGAGATGAGGATTCCACCCGTCTACGATCTCAAAAGCGTGGCTGAGAAGTAGTAGACGGGTGGATGACGAGGCGAACAAATCCGGTTCCTATTCGACAGGTCTATCTTGTTCCTCAATATATTTTTTCAATTGGTCAACAGTTACCCCGCCGCAAGAAGCGATGAAGTAGCCACTTGTCCAAAATAAATCCTGACTATAAACCTTATTAACTTCAGCTACAAACTCTTTCCGAAGATATCGACTAGAGACAGTTTTAAGATTATTAATAAGCTTACTAGGCTCAGTTTGTGGCGTGTACTGGAGTAGTAAATGCACATGGTCACGTTCGCCATTGAACTCTACTAATCGCCCTTCCCACTTCTCCATCAAAGCTTTAAATATCTCTTCAAGTCTTTTCAGCATTGCATCATTTAAGACTTTGCGGCGGTATTTGGTCGTCAACACTAAATGACACTTGAGGTCAGAAATCCCTCTCGCCTTATGGATAAAATCATTTGCCATCTGCTTGACACTAAATACTATATTCTGATATAATAACACTAACTAAAGCGTAAAGGTCGTAACGCAGTGAAGACAACATATCAGTACCAATTTTATCCAGACACTAATCAAAAACTAGAGTTAAATCACTGGCTGAGGATTTGCCGTTATTGGTATAATCGTCAGTTGGGCAGCCGATTTGATTGGTGGGATATGAATCGGACTGGTATTGATGCTTGCCCATTAATAACTAGTATTTCACAACCAAGAGAAAAGCCTAATTATTATAATCAAAAAGCTTTACTACCATTCATTAAGAAAGACCTAGTAAAAGTTTTTCATAGTGGTGAATTATTGGACTTCAAGCAAGTAGATTCTACTGTCTTGCAAGATGTTTCCAAACGAGTAGATAAAGCATTTGAGCGATTTATCATCGGTGATAGTAAAGGTGGTAAATCTGGTAGACCTCGCTTTAAAACTGAAGCAGACTACCGGACAATGACTTTTGCAACTGCGTCGGATGATTGGATTAAACTAGTTCGCAATGACTGGCTTTATATTCGATTACCTAAGCTAGGGGTTGTCAAAGTTCGGATGCACCGCTCCATACCAGATGGATTTACTATCAAGCAAGCTAGTGTTACTAGAAAAGCTGATGGTTGGTACATTCAATTAATGCTCGAAGACACATCAGTACCTGAGTTCACCCCTGATGAAATTATTCCAACTTGGGATAACTCAATTGGTTTGGATGCGGTACTTGCGCGAGATGTCTATCTGGCAACTTCTGAGGGTGAAAAGCTACCTTCGCTCAAGCCATTACGCAATAATCAATCCAAACTAGACCGAATTTCAACCAAACGGAATAAACGGAAGAGAGGAAGTAGATCTAGACGTAAATTGGCAAAAAGAGAGGCTAAACAACATCAACGGATCGCTTGCTCTCGCCAAGATTTTCAGTACAAAACCGCTCACAAGCTGGCAAGAACTGGTGCTAAATTCTTCTTCTACGAAGATCTTAATCTGAAGGGTTTAACTAAACGCAATAAAGTTAAACAAGGTGATGATGGGACTTATCTTCCCAATGGTCAATCAGCAAAATCAGGACTGAATAAATCCTGGCTAGATGCTGCCTTTGGTCAATTTTTCAAGACACTGGACTACATAGCCGCAAAAGCTGGAGCAGTTGTCATTTCTAAAAAACCTGCCTATACCTCAATGGTACTCAGTTATCGAAATGAAATCATTTTCACCGATTGCAGTATTCGAGATTATTGGGATGAGCAAAACTCTCTGATGGTTGACCGCGATATTAACGCGGCGATCAATTTAAAGAGACTGGGGTTGGACATTTTCCCCAGTATAAAACGCCGTAGTGGGAATCTTTCTGTAGTAGGAACTATGGATAACAGTACCGTGAAGGAAATTTTGTACACCCTTAATAGGGCTGCAAAGATGCCCACGTCATAGCTGTACTCAGCTTGACGTGTGGAGTATGTCACGGAATAATTATCCCTCAATCTTGTCTGAACTGTGATTGGAATGATTCAATGATGGACTTTGATGAACTGCTAGCTGACAATCATAGTCTATCTATTAATCAGATAAATCATAGTTCAGACTATATTCTTTGCCGTAAATCACACGACGATCGATCGTCACAAGTCTTCAGTGATCGAAATCTCACTATCTGGCGATCGAGATGATCGATCGATTCAAATTTGTAGGTTAGATTAAAGCTTGCGATTAATTTAGATGAATCATGAACTGATTGTATCGATAAATTTACTAAAGTACGTAATTCTACTGAGTTTATTTTTAGAGATACATAAAATACAGTTTGACCATCAATTAAAGATCCGAGTTTGTACGGTACTCAATCATATCTAGCCTAAATTATAATCATAGACAAGTATAGTCACTTAGCAATCTTAGCTAAATTTATACTGTTGATTTGACTGTCATACTTAAGTATTTTTAAGCAGACTCTCTATTTAAAGTTCACTCAATAAATAAAGGTCGATCGTGGTGTAAAACATCTGCCAATCTACACTAAAATTAGCTACGTCATAACTTTTAATTGCTATGAAATCCCCCCGATTCTCTGATACCAATCTAGGACAGTCTCAGCACCGTCCAAACAAACTATCCCTCGCGCTGATTGCTACTACTTTTATCGCAGCTTCACAGTTGCTTGCTGTGCTAGCTGCTAGCGCAAACCCCGTCCCCACTCCCGCAGCACCCAGCCCTGTGATCCCAAATCGCACTATCTTCAATGGTGGCTTTCAACAACCAACCATATCTGGATATGGTGTTGGTGTGCGCGAAGGCTACAATAACTCAGGTCAGCCGATTATTTGGCAAACAACCGAAAAAGGTATTCCAGGTCGTAGAAACGCCTACATCGATAAGCTAGAAATTTGGGCTACGAGAGAGGCTGGACTTAGCCCACTGACTAACGCGACAGGCAACCAGTTTGCCGAACTAAATGGCGATAGCAATGCCTCAATCTATCAAGATATTTGTGTTCTTAGTGGTGAAACCGTTGGATGGTCACTTAAACATGCAGTTAGACGGGATCCTGGCAACACAAGCAGAACAGACTATGTAAATAAAATGCGAGTATCGATTACAAATCCGGCTGATTGGCTCGATAGCAAGACACCCCCTGCTACGAAGCTATACGAAAGTCCAGACCTCACCACCATCGCTAGTGAAGGTTGGTTAGAAAAGACGGGAACTTGGACAAATCCAACTACCAATGCCATCCCCGCATTGCGTTTTGCTTTTGAGGCAATCCAAGGATCGCCGCTCGGTGGAAATATTAATGATAAGAGTGTTGGTAATTTTATCGATGATGTTAGCTTGAGCTTTTCACCAATAATTGACTTTTTACCAACTGGTAGTAGTGCCAATCTTGCTGATAATGTCAATCTAGCTGTCATGAAAGAAGGAAACCCTGCTGCGGCAAATCCTCCTTACTACTATTTGAGCCTTCGCATCAATGGTTCGTTGAACAGCTCTAGTAGCGTCAAGATCAACTTGACTGGTCTAAATTCGCGTCGTCAATTTACACTTGGTAGTCTGTTGAAGGGTAACGCCGCAGCACCTGCTGGACTTACTGCTACCAAAATTGGCAACGAAATCACGCTAAATATTCCCGCTGGAACTTATGATGCGAATGTTGTCGGCAACTATATCCATATCCCCATCGATTTTAGCGACAGACTTAAAGTCCTGGATGATAATCTGACCTTTACACTGTCTAACCCAACAGGCGGCGGCAGCGGTAGTACTTTGGCGATTGGATCTACAAGCTGTGGCACGGCTGCCCGCACAACAGTTAATGTTCAATTAAAAGACGATGACTACACTCGTCGGCTGTAACGATTGTTAGGCAAACTTGTTAGGACATACCCCCGACTTCTCCAAGAAGTCGGGGGTATTGCCGTAATTGTGAGATATCCTAATTGCCCTGGTGGTTGATATACTCACATCTTGCACCAGTCCGAAAGTATTAGTACTAAGCGTAAATCCAGGGCGGGCATGAAGCACCGCCCCTACAGGTTATCTGTAGCAGGGTGCATTAGTTGTCAGCGGAGAATATTTGAAACTCTAGTTCTTCGTGATCAACCACCCGCAGATAAATCGCGGGCTACTAGTAAAAGTCCACTTAAGTGGACTTCCTGACGCTAGCCCGCACTTGAGTCGCGGGTGGTTAGCAACGAAGCACCAAGATGCTAGATTTTATTCCCTCACAATTAATCTACACTGCTACACAATTAACCTGTAGGGGTGCCCTGTCTTGTCGTTTTTTTATGCGGGGGTAACCCCCCAAAAAAAACGCCGCTTCATGGGTACCCTAGATCTACGCTTAGTAATAGTCGATATGTATGGTGCTAACGTTTGATTAAAAACCCGATTTCTCCAGAAGAAATCGGGTTTTAAAATATCATCACCAGCGGAAAATTAACTATTTTAGATTCTCGTAATCACCTTAATATGAACGACTAAAATTCTTTTGCTTGATGTATGTTGCCTTTGGAGTTAAAGGCGGTAGTCTCTCAACCCTAGTGAAGTTTTCATCAAAATTGATATTTCTGAATGGAACGTTGTAATAAGGAAACTCTGATGGAGCAGATCCACCTGCTACAAACTGACCACTATATTCTAGTGGAGCACCTAGACTAATCAAGGAGCCAGTATAGTTGAGTGCAAAAGGCTGGCGAGTGTCATCTTCATTATTATTCCAGTCTTCCAACAACCGAATATAGTTGTTTACGCCACCGCTGTAAGACTTAGCTCCACCATTGTCTCGACCAGTACCTTTATTGCCATTACTGATGGGGGTATTAGACAAGAAAGCAGCATTGATAGCCATTGGGGTAGAAACAACATCGTAGGTAATGTCAGAAGTAGTAGTAGGGCTATTACCTACCACCATTGGAACCCCACATTTTAGCTGACCACGAGGCACTCCGATACTATTGGCTCCGATACCATCTAAACTGACACAATCATTTGACAATGCAGTAATCGTATCTGCAATAACTGCCGCAGGCAATCTATCACCGCTGGGAGTATTTCGATCGAAATCAGGTTGCGTTGATCCGTGATTATTAAAATTACCTTGAATATATACCGATTGATCGCTACTCAAAAGTAGAGCACCTGGTAAGTAATCTCCACCATTAAAAGCAAAGCCAAATGGACTTTGCTTTGAGGCAGTTTGACCTGGATACTTACGATAGTAATCAAGCAGGATCACATTTCCATCTCGATCGAGTTCATTGGTGTTATCAGCTTTCTTTTTGAGTATTCGTTGAGTTAGATCGGTCTTATCAACAGTAATATCCTGAGTCGATGACAATGCGCCACCATTTCCATTTAGGTCATCACTAACAGTCGCATGGAAGACCAATCCGCCTTCAGTAATATCACTAGCTCCCAATCCCATATACTTCAAACTAGTGATTGGTGCTGTTGCGTCTGCGGCAGATCGATCGAATGCTAATCCATCAGTGAAGTTTGCACCAGCTCCACTATTGAAAGTGGCAGCTTTCATCGCATCGTTGGTGGCATATGCTGTCGTCATAGTGGTATCGATATCTGTTGTGGTACCACTTGGTACGGCACTAGCTTCTACATATAGACCATCACGATTCCAGACAGTTAAACTAGCAATATTAGTTTGCAGCATCGTAATCCATCGCCGCTCGCGACGATCGTAGAACCCACTCTGACGAGGATTCTTATCAGCTTCAGCAGCAACTGTATCTTGGACTGGTCTAGTTACTCGCTGAATTGGAGCGGGTAGGAACCAACCATCTACAAGTGCGGCGATCTGCTTTGGTGTTGACGTAATCAGGACAGCCTTATCTCCAGTCAATCCAGCAGACGATCCAGTTAGTTCTGGGATCAGATCAATTAGATTACTAAATTCAGTTTTGAAATCGATTAAATCTTCAGAGTCATAGACTGAATTACTAAAACTGTCAATACTCACATCCAATCGCTCAAATCGAATTGGTGTTGGCGTAGATGCCAATGCAACTTGGAGTGCCCGCACGATCTTTCGCTTAGTTGTCACGTTATTTGCACCAGGACTTAATGGTGAAGCCAGCGGCGGTAAAGTTGCAGGTGCGCCCAATACTGTACCTTCCCAAGCTCTCCATTGAGCATTAGAAAAAGTTCCATTAAAGTTATTTTGATTAATGCTTGTCAACACCACCACAGGTTGACGCAAGCTTTGAAGCTGACCTTTTGTGAATGTATTGCAGCGGCGCGTACTAGCATTCTCACGAGTGGGATCGATATAATTTGCAGCCGGATCGCTACCTGCTGTTGGTAGAGCGGTTGTACAAGTACCAGATCCACCAGCCGTAATTGCCGTAAAGTTGAATGGAATAACTTTTGGATCGTTTGTGCTGCTTCGATCGGGTACCATTTCTAACCGCATATCAGCTTGAGAATAATATAGCCCAATCTTATTGTCAGCATAATTACGCTTTCTAGTAAAACCAGGTGATGGAGTTTTGAGCGATACGGCTCCACTCAGACCATCTAATACCTTGTTGTCTGGAAAAAGATTGACTCGCGCAGTACTCGGCGCGGTGATCGAACTCAGCACCAGAGGCGTAACAAAACTACTAACATAGCCTGCCATATCTCGACAGTTAGCGGGCGTAGCAGCCGTTGCGTCACAGCTAGCCCCAGTTAGTAGGACTCTAGTGATTCCTGTATTGGCGGCATCAAGCGGCGCGCCATCGACTGTATAGGCATCTACTCTATTATAAATACTCTCTACCGCTGACACGTTCGATAAAAAGGTTGTGATCGATCTACTGTTGAATGTCCCGCCAACCCCTGCTGGCTGGACGTAGATATTTGCATTGGAGTGTACTCGACCTCTGAGCTGCATCGGCGAAGTTGAGTTCAACTCCATATCTCCATCATAAAAGATCCCAAATTGAAACAGAGGGATAACTCTAGTCAAGAAATTTACTGATAAGTTTGTGCTGGTACTACTATTTTTTACTCTTGCTGCTGCTGTTGCTGCTGCATTCGCTGCTGCTTGCTTTGCATCAAACTCTGCAACTAATGCGTCCTCCGCAGCTATTCTAGTCGCAGGCAATTTAGCTCTTGCGGCTGCTTCAGCCGCTGTCGGAGTGACCACAGCAACAACATCACCTTGTGAATCTATTGGTTTACTCGCAGTCGATTGTACTTCGTAATTGTATTCTACGGCATTGAGTCCGGCAAAAGGCTCACCAGTTAAAATATTTGAGTAACTTGCTCTTCCATTTACTAGCCTTGTTTTATCTGCAACAAAAGTGTATGCAACATAGGTATTTTTGTCTTGACCGTTGGAATCCAACGCGATGTTTCCGTTGGCGGCTGCTGTTTTCGAGATGTTGTTACTAGATTCAAAACTGTAATTTCGACATTCAAAATCATTTGTGCCGCTGGAAGCAGTTTCTCTTTGTCCAGCAGGAATTGCAATCCCAAAGCAGCTAGCAAAACTGGTAATAGGTGTAGCAGAGGTTCTCAGCCCCGAATAGGTTAAAAGCTTGGTTTGAAGATCGATCGCTCTTTTGTTCAATCCCGACTCAGCAACAGAAAAAGCACTGTAACTATCGACAAAAGTATCAGTTCTGGATTTAGCTAAGTTACTGAAAGTCATGCTAGCAGCTAGCAACGACAGCATCAGAATTGTCACCAGTGACACCATCGCCATTGCGTAGCCTTGCTCTGACGATTTATTTATTTTCTGCGCTCTCAGGAACAGACAAAGTAGCTTTGTATTATTACTCATATAAAAATTCAGTATCTAAAACTAGTATTCCCAAACCAACATGTAAGCTGACGCTTACTCCCTGCCCCTGAGTAGATAGAAAATTTTGTGTTGAAGTGTCTCTTGATTCAAAGCCGACTCTGCTAATTGCAGAGTAGAGGATGTTTTGACCACTGATTACATTCATACATTTGACTGAGTGCAGTCACCTAGAGCGTTTGGTATATTTAGGTAGTCCGTTGCAAGACCCAAAAACAATTTCCGCGCTGCTAAAAAATACAAGGTAGTTTTGTATTAGTGCTCATCTAAAATTCATCACCTGAAAATAGTATTCCCAAATTTGGGAAAAACATATCACCCTGGTGTGGAAATCTTGACTATTTTGCGGGAACGGTTACTCAGCGGTTATTCGTGCAGCGTTCCCGTAGGGTAAACGCCGCTAGCAATGCAAAGTCCGCCTAAAGCTGTACTAAACACTATGATTGAAGACCGATTTAACCGAA
>JANNDL010000070.1:0-21719 GCA_031387665.1 Chamaesiphon sp. OTE_75_metabat_95
ATTCGACTACCGATTCTCGATTTCATCGGTACGGCTGACCCCGACTATGACGATCCACAAGCGGAAGCCGATTGGTTAAAATCTCTAATGCCCCAAGTTGATGTTCGGTTGCTCGCAGGTTTGGGACATTATCCCCATCGGGAGCAACCAGAGCGCGTTATGCCCCACTTACTTCAATTTGCTCGTCAAAATCTGCATTCACAAACCCTTTAAACATTATGAGTCCAGCTCCAGCCAAAATATCCTACGCTGAGATCGTGGATGCAGCACAGCACTTGTTAGAAACGCAAGGATTAGAAAACTTGTCCATGCAATCATTAGCGATGACTCTAGATGTACGCGCCCCTTCCCTGTATAAGCATATAGAAAACAAGTCTCATCTAGTGCGGGTCGTATTGGAAAATCTACTACTCGAACTAGGTGAAGTCTTAGAAAATGCAGGGAGGAAGGAAGATCTCAACGATAGTTTAAGATCGATGGCGATCGCTTACCGCACCTTTGCCCACGAGCATTCAGCCTTGTATCCATTGCTTTACTCAAGTTTGTCATTAGATATGCAGCCCGATATTAAGTCGAGTACCATTGCCGTTGCACCTTTATTGAGGGCGATCGAACTATTGGTAGGCAAAGCTCGATCGCTCAGTGCGGCACGGGTCGTGGTCGCGTTTACCCACGGCTTTGTAGATATGGAACTAGCAGGGGCATTTCGATTGGGTGGTAATGTGGAGGAAGCATTTGAACTCGGCATTACTAGCTTACTTGAAGTTTTACATACATTTAAACACCCACTTGTCTAGGTCTTACTTCCAAACATCATCTGTGTGACTAAGAGCCGCCATAATCGATCGGGCAGAATAGAGTGGAGAAGCAAGTAAGCTTCACCATGTGGAGAATATCGTAATCTGTGAGATCGATCCGTTGCCGCTCGATAAATAGTTTTAGCCACCCCTTCCGGCTCTGGTAACGAATCATTTAATCGCTCACTAAACTGTTTAACTCGATCGACTAAATCGGCATATAGTGGATGACTTGCCCAATCTGTTCCGCGATTGATAAAATTAGTTTTAATTCCACCTGGCTCAATAATTTTTACCTTGATCTCAAACCGATCCAATTCATAACGAAGAGCTTCGGAAAGACCTTCGACAGCCCACTTGCTAGCATGATAAGAAGATGCTAGCGGAAATGCCAGACGACCGCCAATTGAAGCAACATTGATAATTATGCCTCCACGCTGTTGCCGCAAAATTGGCAACACAGTTTGGATTGTGGATACCAATCCAAACACGTTAGTTTGAAATTGGCGGTCTAATTGCGCGGATGTGATACCTTCAAGTGGCCCCATCAGGGCGTAGCCAGCATTATTTATCAGTACATCAATTCGTCCAAAACGTTCTACTGTCTCATGGACTGCTGTTTCAATCGTCTCAGGCAATGTGACATCAAGGTGCGGACAAATGACATTTGCTACATTTGCCCAATCACCGACATCAATGGGCGATCTCATTGTTGCGGCTACATTCCAACCTTTTTGGAGAAAGTATTTTGCGGTTGCCTCACCAATGCCACTTGATGCGCCTGTAATTAACACAGTTTTACTCATTCTCATGGCTACCATAAATTTAGACATCAACTTCAAGTAGCTTAAACTGTGGAGTATACTCCATAGTCAAGTCAAGTTTAGGAATTTTAGGTGATTCTAATGCTCATCGGCGAACTATCGAAGCAAACAGGATTATCAAAGGATACGATTCGGTTCTATGAAAAACTAGGATTAATTGCTGCAATCAGTAATGATGTAAGTACTAAATCTTATAAAAAATATAGTTTAGAGACAATCGATCGTCTATCAACGATTATTCAAGGTAAAGGACTAGGATTTACACTCAGCGAAATCAAACAATTGCTTGATGAGTGGGGCGGTGGTGAAATATCTAAGTGCGATTTAATTGAGATTATCGAGCGCAAAATCGAAGAAGTTGTTAAGAAGAAACAACAACTAGAATCGATCGAAACTTATCTCGTCAATAAACTCAGTAAACTGAATCAAGAAATTTTGATTGATTGAGTGCATCCCAGTTTTTTCCTGATGAAAGCAAGCTTTGTGAAATATTGCACGACTGAACCCGCGATCGGGTTTATTCACGATCGCATCCCCTGACTGAGAAACTTCACTAGTTGCTCGATCGCCACTCGCACCGATTCAGGATCGGTACTCTGGAGCAGTGCCAACGGTTGCCCTACGGTCAAGATTTCTTCTACAGATGGCACTTGCCCCCCGCCTGAAGTTGTTTGAGCAGTGCCAATTCTTGCTCGACGATCGGCCGCGCAAACCGCTCAACCACGGCTCGAAACAGCTCTTCCTTTGACCCGAAGTGATAGTGAACCGCCGCCAAGTAGTCTCTGGGCAATCCCGATCTCAGACTAACGTTTCGATCGATTTCAGATTTTCACCTTGCCATTCTCGAAGATATCTGTTTTAATTGTATCAAACGAACGTTTGAATTGGCATCATCCAAGCAGAATATAACTTAATCAGTAAAGCACTATATTTCACAAAGCTTTCAGAGATCAAAAAGCCATTCAACAGTCTGTTGAACACGAGCTTATATCAAAACAAACGTTTAGTTGATATCAAACCCCTTCCTCAAATCAGCAAGTTCAGTATGATGCAGAGTCAGAAAGTCAAAATTATTAGCAAGCGGCTCCCGTTTAGGCACTTAGTTGTGGGTGCAGTGCTGCTTTTGGGTGGAGGGGCTTATTCGCTCTGGCGGTTGCACACTCCTTATACCAAGCCTACCAAACCTTTAACAACTAACAAAAAAGTGCAGATCGCCACGGCTTTGGGCTACATGGGATTGCGTAGCAAAATCATTAGGCTGTCTGCTCCCAATTCCCCCGATCGAAAGGTTGCTGAATTGACAAATTCACAAGTCACAGGAGGGAGCGATGACATCGATCTTACCTGAATCGCCACAAGATGTGCCTACTGTTCGCCCTTCGCAGAATAGTATTTGGCAGACACTAGTCGATCGCACGCCGTTAGGTTGGCTGCAACTCAAGAAAAGTAAATCGCGGCTGATGGTAGCAATAGCTGGCATTGCCTTTGCCGATCTGTTGATGTTTGCTCAACTTGGCATTCAAGCAGCATTGTTTGATAGCAATACCGCGCTCAATCGCGGGATGGATGCAGACATCATCATTGGCAGTACTCAGTATCGGGATTTAAGTCTAGCGAATACACTCCCCCGCCGTCGGCTCTATCAAATTAAAGATATCCCTGGCGTGCAATCTGCCGAACCGCTATATATATCGACGATCGTTTGGAAAAATCCTCAGACTCGGCGCAAAACTCAACTCATGCTGGTAGGGCAAAGTCTCGATCGACCTGCGCTCATCTTCGATGAAGTCAATCAGAATCTCGATAAGCTCAAGCAGCTCGATACCTTTTTGTTCGATCGATCGAGTCGAGGTACATACGCAGATGTCGTTGCCAAAGTTGCCGTTGGACAATCCGTGAAAACTGAAATTCAACGTCGGACGATCGAAGTCACCGGACTGTTTTCACTCGGTGCTTCGTTTGCAACGGATGGAACACTGATCGCCAGTGCCGAAACTTTTCTGCGCTTTTTCCCCGAACGCAGCTCAGGACAAATCACCTTGGGATTGATCAAAGTCAAGCCTGGTGTCGATCCCGATCTAGTCCTCGCCCAGATTAAAGCGATCTTGCCGCCCGATACGATGGCATCCACAAAACAGCAGTATGTAGATGACGAGCAAGCCTACTGGCAGCAAAGCACCCCAATTGGCCTTATTTTCAGCTTCGGCACAGTCATGTCATTTGTCGTGGGGATGGTGATCGTGTTTCAGATTCTCTCGACTGATGTGAATGAGCACATGAGCGAATATGCCACGTTTAAGGCGATGGGATATCGCGATCGCTATCTACTGGCGATCGTGCTGGAACAATCGCTGATTCTGGCAACGCTGGGATTTATCCCTGGTTTAGCACTCGCATTAGGGCAATACACGCTCATTCGCAACCTCGGTGCTTTGCCAATTTTCATGACCGTGGAGCGGCTAGTTCTGGTCTTTTCATTAACGGTGGTGATGTGTGTGGTGTCGGGTGCAATTACAACTCGCAGGCTACAATCTGCCGATCCAGCCGATAATTTTTAGGAGTCAACATGAATTCAGTTTCGATCATTGCCCGCGATGCTACAGTCATTCCATCTCCAGTTGCTCCATCTTCAGTTATTCAAGTTGAGAACTTAGATCACTTTTTTGGCGAAGGCGAACTGAAAAAACAGGTGCTGTTTGACATCAATCTTGTCATCAATGGTGGAGAAATAGTCATCCTGACTGGCCCCTCTGGTTCGGGTAAAACGACATTATTATCGCTAATGGGTGGCTTGCGATCGCCTCAATCCGGTAGTTTGCGGATGTTGAACACAGAACTAGTCGGTGCTGCCAAAGCCGTTGCGGTAGAAGCCCGTCGCTCTTGTGGCTATATCTTTCAAGCACACAATCTCCATACCAGCCTGACTGCTCAAGAGAACGTGATGATGGGGCTAGAAGTCCACGGCACTTATTCGCGTTCGGAGCGGCGCGATTTAGCGGTAGAAATGCTAGAAGTGGTGGGCTTAGGGGAACGGACTCAATACTATGCCGCAGGTCTTTCTGGCGGGCAAAAACAACGCGTGGCGATCGCCCGTGCCCTAGTCAGCCGTCCTCAAATCGTGTTAGCCGATGAACCCACCGCCGCACTAGACAAGAAATCGGGGCGCGACGTGGTGGAACTGATGCAAAAACTGGCAAAAGAACAGGGCTGCACCATCTTGATGGTGACGCACGACAACCGGATCTTAGATGTTGCCGATCGAATTATCTACATGGAGGATGGGCATTTAAGCGATCGACCTGAGTCGGTGGCAACTGCCTAATCCCAGCATCCGATTAAGTTGACAGCCTAAAATAACCGATCGACAGGTTAGCTGTGCTCAAGCACCGCCCTCGATTGAAATCGGGGCTAATAGTACAAAGTCCGCCTACGCGGACTGACATATTAGTCCGCGTAGGCGGACTTTGCATCACGAGGAGTGGTTTTAACCACTTTGAGTATGGGTATCAACACCAAGTAAATAATATCCAGAGGACAATATGATGTTGGACAAACTAAGTGCTGGCAAACGAACACCTGTAATTTTGGGAACTATTGCCCTGATTGCCGTCGGTGGTGGCGGGATTTATCTCCAACAACAGCAAGCAGCACAGCAAACAGCGAAAGCGCAATCGATCGCCGCCGCAACTAAATCGGTACCAACAACCGTCACAGCCTTGGGGAAGCTGGTACCCAAAGGGGAAATCATCAAGCTGTCTGCACCCACATCAAACGAAGGTGTCAAAATCGATAAGTTGTTAGTAGAGGAAGGAGCCACAGTTAAAGCCGGACAGTTAATTGCAATTTTGGATAGTCAAGGACGCTTGCAAGCGGCGGTAAATGAAGCGAAAGCCAAAGTCAGTGTTGCCCAAGCAAGTCTGGTCAAAGTTAAAGCTGGAGCCAAGCAGGGTGAAATTAACGCTCAGAAATCCACCATCACCAGGTTGCAAGCCGAACAGGGCACAAACATCGAAGCCCAGAAAGCGACAGTTGCTAGATTAGTCGCGGAAACAGCAACTCAGATCGAAGTTCAGAAAGCGATAATTGCCAGAATCAGAGCCGAAACGACAACTCAAACCGAAGTCCAGATCGGAGCCATTGCCGAAGCACGAGCTGGGCTGGCTAATGCTCAAGCAGAGGACAAACGTTATGCCACTCTCTATGGACAGGGTGCAGTATCCGCATCTAGCGGTGATACTAAGCGGTTAACTTTACAAACAAGTCAGCAGAAAGTAAATCAGGCTCAAGCAAATTTAAAACGGATTGCATCTTCTGGGCAGCAACAACTAGCCGAAGCTCAAGCCAATTTACGCCGGATTCAAACATCGGGACAACAACAAATTATTGAAGCGCGAGCTAATTTGCGAAAGATCGAAACATCGACGCAACAACAGGTCAAAGAAAGTCAATTTACGCTCAATAAGATTGCGGAAGTGCGTCCGATCGATGTGATGTCCGCCGAAACAGATGTCAACAGTGCGATCGCATCACTAAAACGAGCTGAAGAAAATCTGACACAAGCTTATATTAAGTCACCTCAAGATGGTCAAATTTATGAGATTTTTGCCCGTCCTGGGGAAGTAGTTAGTACTGATGGAATCGCCAATCTTGGTAAAACTAGTCAAATGTATGGAGTGGTAGAAATTTACCAAAATGATATTAATAAAGTTCGAGTCGGACAAAAAGTAAAAATTACTAGTAATTCTCTACCTGCTGAATTGCAAGGCACGATCGAGCGAGTTGGCATCCAAGTCAAACGTCAAAATACGATCAATGCCGATCCTAGCAGTAATATTGACGATCGAGTTGTGGAAGTTCATGCGGTTTTAGATCCAGAATCTAGTCAAAAGGCTGCTAAGTTTACTAACTTACAAATTCAAGCAGTTATTAACCTCAATTAAGGTAAAAATGAAACTTAAAACCATCTGTATAATTCTTGCTTTGAGCATCAGCGGATTGGCATACGTCGAAATTGCTATAGCCAAATCATTGGATGTCGGCGGTATTCAGCAGCGTTTACCAGCACCAACAACTCCAGCAAAGTTAGCGATTAGCCATAAATTATTAGCCCAAAATACCAATAACAGTAATCCCAAACTGTCAAACGAATTAATCCTCCCCAATACCAGCGGTCAAGTTCAGATTACAGGCAAACAATCGATCTCAGTGCAACAAGCACTCGACATCGCCTTTCGGAACAATCGCCAAGTCCAAGCTGCTCGGCTGACAGTCGATCGATCTCAGACTGGCATCCGCGAAGCATTAGCCGCCCAAGCATTGCAAGTAGGTTTGACTGGTAGCCTCCAAAATCAAGGCTCGTCCTTAATTATCGGTACTCAATCTCCACTTGGCAATAGCAATAGCACCGATGTCAGAGGGCAACTCCAAGCGACCTATAATATTTTCAGTGCTGGTCGCAATCAAAGCAGTGTGCGGGCGGCTGAAGAACAAGTTCGCTTTGACAAATTAGATCTGCTGCGGGTCGAACAACTGATTCGATCTCAGGTATTGACGGCATATTACGATCTCCAAGCTGCCGACTCCGCCGTAATTATCAATCAAGCTGCGGTGACAGATGCAACTCGCAGTTTGAGCGATGCTCAACTCCAAGAACGAGCTGGCATCGGTACCAAATTTGATATCCTCCGTACTCAAGTCCAACTCGCCACTGCCAATCAAGATCTTACTAACTCACGGGGTCAACAACAAACCGCTCGCAAAAAGATCGCCCAGATCCTCGTTGTGGATAACAATACCGAATTTACTGCTGCCGATCCCGTGCGGGAGACTGGCGCGTGGGGATATTCCCTCGAATATAGTATCGTCACCGCCTTCAGAAACCGCCCAGAAGCAAAACAACAGCTAGTCTTACGGAATGTCAGCGAACAACAACAAATTGTGGCAGCAGCGGCTGACTCGCCACAGGTAGATCTCGTTGCAAGTTACGGTTTGGGCAAGAGTATTTCGGCTAATACGTCAGCCCAAGATAACTACAGCCTCGGCGCACAGCTCCGGTGGAACTTTGGGGATGGTGGTGCCGCCGGAGCGCGATCGAGTCAAGAAAAAGTCAACCAAGAAATCTCCGAAAATCAATTTACGACTGCGCGCAATCAAATTCGGTTTGAAGTCGAACAAGCTTACTCTAGTCTCGGCTCCAGCCGCACGAATATCGGTACAGCTACCCAAGCTCTCAAACAAGCCGAAGAAAGCCTCAAACTAGCCCGCCTCCGCTTTCAAGCTGGGGTCGGTACCCAAACTGATGTCATTCAAGCTCAAACCGAACTTGCTCGCGCTCGTGGCAATCGGATTACCGCGATTCTCAATTACAATCGTGCTCTAGCTAGTCTCCGCACCGCTACGGTAATTAATGAGTAGATGTAGTAATCCATAATACTAATCACGCTAACAACCAAAACCGAAACTTATGAAAAAATTTGCTGCTTTAATAATTCTCGGCGTGATGTTTTTATCAATCGCCTTCGGACAAGTTCCGCCCGCGCTGTCCGCACCGATTGCCGTCCCTATGGCTGCAAATGCTCATGAGTTAACGGCGGCGGATGTCGAGACTTTTCTCGATGGTATCGTACCGCTCCAACTCGATCGTGAAGATATAGCGGGCGCGACGATCGCCGTTGTCAAAGACGGAAAACCGCTGTTCACCAAAGGCTACGGTTACGCCGACGTAAAGAAGAAAAAGCCTGTCACGGCAGAAACCTTGTTTCGTCCTGGTTCGGTATCCAAACTTTTCACCTGGACGGCGGTAATGCAACTCGTCGAACAGGGCAAACTCGACCTCGGTAAAGATGTTAATGAATATCTCGATTTCAAAATACCGGAAGCATTCGGACAGCCAATCTCGCTGAAAAATATCTTGACGCACACCGCTGGGTTTGTGGATCAGTGGAAAGATTTTGCCCCTGCCGATAAGCGCAGCCCAAATCTTGGGAATTACCTCAAAACGCACATCCCGAAACGCATCTTTGCACCAGGAACGACCCCAGCTTATTCAAACTACGCGACGATGCTGGCAGGATACGTCGTCGAGCACGTATCTGGACAACCCTTTAACGATTACATTCACCAAAATATTTTCAAACCGCTGGGAATGACTCATTCGACTTTCGCCCAGCCGCTGCCAACCGAACTCGCCCCGCTGATGTCGAACGGTTATGAGCTGGCATCTGATGAACCGAAAGAATTTGAAACACTCGCCCCATTTCCCGCAGGAAGTTTGAGCAGTTCCGCCGTCGATATGTCCAAATTTATGCTCGCGCATTTGCAGGAAGGGCGATTGGGCGCGGCGCAAATTCTGAAACCGGAAACAGCCCGTTTAATGCACAGCCGTGCTTTCTCGTTAGACCCCGCCGCAAACGCGATGGCTTACGGCTTTTATGAAGAATCGCGCAACGGACAGCGCATTATCGGACATGGCGGCGATACCAGTTATTTTCACAGCGATTTGCACTTGCTCGCAGATGCGGGGGTAGGATTTTTCGTCTCTTACAATAGCGTAGGACGCGGGGAAGTTTTGTTGACGCGCACGATGCTTTGGGATGCGTTTCTCGATCGCTACTTTCCCGCGCCCCCTTCTAACTCGCCAACTCTCAACAGTGCGAAAAATGACGCGAACGCCGTAAGCGGTAATTATATGAACAGCCGCCGCAGCGAATCACTACTTAAATCGTTAGCCTTACTTGGAGAAGCGACTGTCTCCGCGAATGAGGATGACACAATTTCGGTCGGCGAGATGAATGGTTTTATGAACGACGCGAACGGTAAGCCCAAACGCTGGCGTGAAGTCGCGCCAATGACGTTTCGGGACATCAACGGTCAAGACTCTTTGATTTTCAAACCCGACCAAAACGGACGGATGCAAGTAATTTTACCGTATCCGTTTATGGTTTTTCAGCGTGTTGGACTTTGGGAAAACAGCCAGATTCTTTTGCCAGTCGCTGGGCTTTCATTTTTCATGATGCTGCTGACGCTGCTTTTAGGATTCGTCGCGTGGCTGGTCAGAAGACATTACGGACAACCATCAAAATTAACGACATTGGAGGGGCGGCTACGTTGGGGTGTGCGAATTGTCTTCGCGCTGAATCTGTTCTTTATTGTGACCCTATTTAGTTTTTTGCTGTTTGCGTCAAATCATCTTGAATTACTCAGCGACAGCGGAAATATTTGGATTTGGCTGATTCAGTCGATCGGCGTTCTTGGCGCGGTTGGAACGCTTGTGGTTTTCTATAACGCCATCTATACATGGACGAGCAAGCGATCCCAGCTTTGGGGGAAACTTCAGGCGACGATGTTTTCGCTGGCGTGTCTCGGCGTGCACTGGTTGGTTTTTGCTGGGCATTTGTTATCTTTCAACTCGAATTATTAACTCATGTTGTGTTGCTTAGGTTATCTATCGTACATCCGTTGACTCGATTGCTATGTACGGCAAAAAGACGTACTATAGAAAGTACCCCTGTCAATAACAGAGTTAAATCTATGTCCTTGCCGGAATCCTCCACCGTACATCAGGTAGAAAAAGCTAGTAAATCAGAACGGTTAGAAGCACGTTTGAGCCGCGAACAGAAAGAATTATTGCAATGGGCAGCAGATTTAGAAGGCAGAAGCTTGACTGATTTTGTCGTCAGCCATGCTCAAAATGCTGCTCTACAGACGATCTCAGAACATACTGTGATCAAACTCAGTCGCGTCGATAGCATTGCTTTTGCCGAATCCCTCCAATCTCCACCAGAACTGAGTGATGACGCACCATTGGCGCGGGCGATTTCTCGCTACAAGCAGAGTCAGGGACTAAAATGAGCTTCCCGTCTTTCGCTCATCAAATTTCCCAGTTAGGAGCAGAACACAACCGCGCCGATTTTCACTCTGGTAGCGAACCCTTAGATCGGTACTTGCGGGAACGCGCCAATCAAGATTTCAAACGATATGTGGCAACACCCTTTGTTCTGTACGATGCAGATGCAGAGAGGATTGCTGGCTACTATACCTTGGCGGCTACAGGTATCCAGTTTGACGATTTACCAGCAGCGATGCAAAAGAAGCTGCCTCGATATCCGATCGTTCCAGCGATTCTACTGGGGAGACTCGCAGTAGATCAACGCTATCAAGGACAAGGATTAGGCGCATTCTTACTCGTCGATGCCCTGCGGCGGAGTTTGATGAATGAAATCGTAGCGGCGGCGGTTATTGTCGATGCGAAAGATGATGCAGCTCGATCTTTTTATGAATACCATAACTTTGTTTCACTTGCGGAACAGCCATTGCGATTGTTCTTACCAATGACGCTAATTGCTAGGCAGTTCAGTTAGCAGAGCGATTAGTAACAGAATTTAATCCAGAAAATAGTACTTTATTAGCGAAGTTTCATGTCAGATCACAGCCAATTCAATCCGATCGATCTACCAAAATTCTGGGCACCTGTAGATAGCTCACGGGCAGCATTTGTAGCGAATAATGCGATCGTGATGGGCAATGTCTCGATCGAACTGGGCGCGAGTATCTGGTATGGTGCCGTTGTGCGGGGCGATGTTGAGCGAATAGAGATTGGTGCTGGTACTAATATTCAGGATGGGGCGGTGATCCACTGCGATCCTGGTACGCCGACGATTTTGGAAAGTTATGTCACTGTTGGGCATCGGGCAGTGATTCACTCAGCCTATATTGAAACAGGCTGCTTGATTGGGATTGGGGCGATCGTGTTGGATGGTGTACGGGTGGGGCGGGGGAGTATAATTGGGGCTGGCTGTGTGGTGACGAAGGATGTGCCAGCCTATTCGCTAATGGTTGGGGTTCCGGCGAAGTGTCTGCGACAGGTGGGAGCGGAGGAAGCGGAAGGGTTGATTTTACATGCTCAAAAGTATGAGAAATTGGCTTTGGTACATGCGGGGAAAGGTAATGATTTGGGGTTTGTTGGATAGATTCAAGTGGATGAATAGATTGGATTGGTGCGTTACGCTAGCGCGATAACACACCCTACGAATCCAATAATTCCTATGTTTTCCAACCCATTGCTAAAGCAATTAGAATTGATGCTGCAAAAGCATAGCGATACCAGACAAATACCATTGTATCTTTGGTTTTGAGGTAGTTGAGTAAAAAGGCGATCGAAAGATAAGAGAAAACAAAAGCAGAGACTGTACCTACCGCTAACAGCGGCATGGGCAATTCATTTGCTTTGAATATTTTAAAAGCTTTAAATAAGGTTGCGATCGTTAGAACAGGTAAGCCCACTAGAAATGAAAATCTCGCAGCAGTTTCACGATCGAGACCTAGAAATAAACCCGTAGTTAGGGTAGATCCAGAGCGAGAGACACCAGGAAATAATGCTAAGGCTTGCGCTAAACCAACAAGTAAACCATCTTTGATTTCGAGGTTGGCAAAGCCACGTTTGTGGACGCTAAAACGTTCGGCTACAAATAGGAGAGTTGCCATGATGATGGATGCGATCGCAATCAACATTGCGCTATAGTCGAGAGCATCTTTGAGCAGAAAACCAATTACTAATGCTGGTAGAGTCCCGATCAGAATACCAGTGAATATTTTGACGTTTAGATCTTGCCAGTCTTGCTTAATCATCCCAGAAACACCACCAGCAACAACGCTGCTAATATCTTTCCAGAAGTAGATAAATACGGCGAATACACTCCCAAGCTGGATCGCATCGGCGTAGTCTTTTTGCCCTAATTGTTGCCAGCCGAAAACTTTGGTAGTGATCAATAAATGCGCAGTGCTACTGATTGGTAAAAATTCAGTGATGCCTTGAACTAATCCTAAGATAAAAGCTTGAAGAATATTACCATCAGCGGGAATAGTTCCAGTTGGATTGGTCAGTGGTGGTGGCTCTGCGGCTACTGATATGGCAATTAGTCCGGCAGCAGCACCGCCCAAGAGTATCAGAGAAATTTTAGTTTTTAATCGCATATTTTATCGGTTGTGATGGAAATCGGGATCGATTGTCGAGCAATGATGACAATAACTCGGTAAATTTTATTGGTTTGAAAAAATAAGTTTTAAACCTCATCCTAAAAACCTAGTTGAGTGTGTTGGGTTGTCTCCTGACGGAGCGGGCTTCCGCCAACATTCTTCAGCCCAACCTACAGATCTATCTTACCGATCGACTTACAGGTGCTTTGACTGCGGCTAATTGGGTTTGATAGATGTGGATTTGGTCGGTTAAACCAGGGATGCCAGGGACATCATTGTCATAGAGTTTGAACCCTTGACCGATCGATTTGGTCAGGACATCGGAAGCATAGCCTTGATAATATACTGGGACGGGGCGATTGGTATGACTTCCCCAGCCGTATTTACCTGTTGCGGGTAATTCTTTGCCTGTACTATCTTTGACCACGACTGGTTGAGAACCCCAGTAGTGTCCAGCACCAATTACTTGATTAGCGGCTGTAAGGGCTTTGGCACCTTGGCGACGGAGCCGATCGGGGAAATCTTCGTTGAGGGTGAAATAGTGGTCGTGGTCGGCGGTAATGATGAGCTGATTGCGTTCCCAGCCACCATGTGTTCTAATCCAGTCGATGACGGTGCCGACGGATCGATCGAAATCTAGTGTCGCACCAATCAGGGTATCAAGATGATTGTCATGGGCAGCCCAATCGATATCGCCGCCTTCAATCATCAGCCAGAAGCCATCGGGATCTTTATTTAGCACCGTCAGTGCGGCGGTGGCTAGATTGCTGAGGGTGGGATTTTCATTCCATTCCCGTTGGATGAATTTGGCGTTGGTTTCGCCCTGGGCGAGGGGACGCTCGGTGGCTGGCTTCAAGCCTCGCGTGCTGTGAAGCTTACCCATATCCAGTCCCGTGGTGCCATAGTCTCGGTTAGCAGAACTAACGGGGAGATTCCCAGTTTGACCCCGTGCGCCATAGATACCCAGCAACCGTTGACCACGATTTGGATCGATTTGGGCGGCGGTTTGGACTAACTTTTTGGCAGCATTTGCACCCCGTTCGCGGAAGGTGTATTTGTAGATATTATTGTCGGGTTTGGTGCTGAGTTCCCGATAGGTGATTTCACTGATGTAGGTATGATTTGGCTCAATTTCCTTGGCTAGTGGCTGCTTGACGTTGGACAGGGGGTGTCCGCCGCCAAGCAGAACTGTGGGTTGATAGATTCGCAGTTCTTGCTGAAGGATATTATCGAGGGCATTCTCATCAGTTGGCTTGACATCGTACTTGCTGCGCCGATTGACGTTGGCGGCAGCGGCTCCAGGTGTGGCATGATCGATCGGGACTGAAGTTACCAGTCCAGTCGATTTACCTAAGCTAGCGGCGGTTTTGAGGATGGTTGTGAGGGGACGTTCGTAGATGTCTACGCCGATCGCGTTATTGTAGCTTTTCACCCCAGAATAGAGGGTGGTGGCGGTATTTGCCGAGTCGGGATAATTTGCTTTGATGTACTCTCGATCGATCCCTGGAGTCCAAGGATTGATGCCACCTTTAATTCGATCGTATCCAACTAAATTACCTGGGGTTGTAACGGTTGAATCAGGACTATTTTTGCCTGAATTAAACTTGGGATTGAATTTGAAGTTCGATCGAATTGGACTTGCTCCAGTTAAATTTTTAGTGTCATCTAGAGCACTATTATTGCCACTATAGATACCCTTGTCATCGGCAATAATCGTCCCATATGTAGTGCTGAGGGCATAGCCTGTGAGCTTTTGCATATTCAACCCAGAGCCACGTCCCTGGGTGTAGAAATCTTTGAGTGTTTTTCCCGATTTACCTTGATCGATCTCTTTCTGAATTGCCGCTGCTCTAGTAATTTCCCATCCCATTCCATCGCCAATCATCAGAATTGTATTTCGTTGGCGGTTGGGTATTGACCTAGAGAAAACTGGACTAATAGCAACTGTAACAAATAGAGCGATCGCGCCTAATATCAACCATCGATAAGCCGTTGAATGAAGCTGTTTTAGCATTGATTTATAGAATGTTTATGATGCTGTAATTACTCGATTGATTGGATAATCATTATTTTTAGATTGGTGCGTTACGCTGACGCGGTAACACACTCTACGCTCTAATAACCTAATTCCCAATTCTCAATTCTCAATTCTCAATTAATCTACCTCTTTCTCTGTTCCAATAATGTGACAGCGAGATCTTGCCATTCTTGCCGAAGTTTGTTGTCGGTAGCTTTGGTGGTTAGAGATCTACCATTTAGTTCGGGGTGTTTGGCATAAAATGCTCGATCGACATCACGGTAGAATTTCTTGGTGGGGATGTTTAGTGCTTTTAATTTGCGATCGAGATCTTGTTGACGCTGTGCTACTGGTGGCTGAGATTTGAATGGATTGGGAATCGAGTTGATGATCCCTGCGGTGGTTCTATTGATTTTATCGTTGACCATTTTGATTGGATCGATTGCTTGCACCCATTTGACGGCACCATTAATCATCAGACAGGCGATAAAAATCCCTGATATGGCTTTGCCAACTTGCCAAGCTGGTTTTTTCCATTCGTGGGGATCTCTGGCGGGTAGTTCTGGTGGGGCTGTTTGGATCGAATTATTTGCACCAGGACTAACTGCAATCGTTTTGAGCTGGGAGATTTGGCTCACATAGGTGATTGGGTGAGAATTAGAATGAATTGGTGCGGCGGGATGAGCGGCTGAATAATTGATTTGCGCTGGGAGTACGGCGAGAACTTCGGCAACAGATTGATAGCGATGTTGGGGATTGTATTGGAGCAATCGATCGATCACCGCTCCAAATTCGGGGCTGAGATTTACATGCTTTTGCCATTCCCACTTGGTGTCGGCGGGATTATAAATCGTGCTGGCATCTTTGCCTGTTAGGAGTGTGAGGGCAGTTGCTCCCAGTGAATAAAGATCGCTGGCGGGTGATACTTTGCCGCGAATCATTTGCTCGTCGGGTGCGTAGCCTTGTTTACCAATTCGGGTGGAAATTTTGACGGTACTATATTGAGCAACGATCGTTGTGGCAATTTGTTTGATTCCACCAAAATCGATTAGCACGGGTAATTTATCTCGATCGCGATAGATAATATTATCCGGTGAAATATCGCGATGAATTACGCCCAGCTTGTGAATATATTCGAGAACTGGTAATAAATCATGAAATAGCTCGATCACTTCGCTCTCACTCAAAACCTGCTGCTGTTTTAGGCGTTGATTGAGTCGCTGAAGATAGGTTTCACCCTCGATATAATCCTGGATTAATAACAGGGATTCAGACTCGCCAACATTCACCCGCAATAGTTCACGAAACGCGGGAATTTGGGGATGTTTTAGTTTGTATAAAACGCCCGCTTCCCGCTCAAATAACTCCTTTGCTTTGGCAAGTTCAGCCTGTCCACGCACTTGGGGCGCGAATTCCTTGAGCACACATTTTTCGCCAAACTTATTCCGATCGATCGCCAAATAACTCCGCCCAAATCCACCCCGCCCAAGTTCGCGAACAATCTCATATCGATTGCCGAGTATGTTGCCTGGGGTGATGAGGGGGGACTCCATTGGGGGATGGGGTAGGGGAACTGGGAACCGCCTACGATTGTTGGCGGAGCCTTCCCGTAGGGTAATCGTGGCTAGTATTGCAAAGTCCGCCTGCGCGGACTAATAACCTAGTCCGCGCAGGCGGACTTTGCACCATGAGCAGCGGTTTCAACCGCTGAGATTTAATTACTTAAAAGTGTTTCTCAACGATCGCAACCAAATATTCTGTCCACTGTTTGGTGACTTCCATTGTCTCAGCTTCTACCATCACCCGAATTAGGGGTTCGGTACCAGAGGCGCGGACTAATACCCGTCCGGTATCGCCCATCGCGGCTTCGGCTTTGACAATTCCATCTTGGAGTGGTTGGCATTTATCCCAGTTTAACCGAGCTTCCCGATCGTCAACGCGGACATTGTGGAGAATTTGGGGATATGTTTGGAAACTACTGTCTACTAAATCTGCGAGAGATTTGCCTGACTGCTGAACGATCGCGGCTACATGCAGTGCGGTCAGAATCCCATCGCCACTGACGCTATGCTGGGGCGAGAGAATGTGCCCCGACTGTTCGCCACCGAGCATCGCGCCGCTACTTGCCATCTCTGCTTGGACGTATTGGTCGCCTACGGCTGTGCGAACGACTTTGCCCCCCAGAGCTTGCCAAGCCCGCTCAAAGCCCAGATTTGCCATCACTGTGGTGATAATTTCATCCTTGGGGAGTAGATTTTGTTTGCTGAGGTATTGCCCCCAGAAGTAGAGAATATAATCACCATCTACCTTGCGTCCGCGATTGTCTACGGCGAGGACTCGATCGGCATCGCCATCAAAAGCAAAGCCCAGATCCGCTTGAAGCCTGACTACTTCCGCTTGGAGAGTCTCCATATGCGTCGAGCCACAATTGACATTAATTCGATCGCCATCGGCTTCTTCATGAAGGCACGTCACTTCAGCCCCTAGTTTTTTAAAAACCGTCGGAGCTACTTTTACCGATGCACCTGCGGCGAGATCGAGGACGATCTTCATCCCTGCCAAGCTGGTACCCGGAGTCAGGGATTCCTGCATCGCTTCTACGTACTGAACGATCAGTTCCGGCGTGAAGTAGAGATGACCCCATTTTTCTGGCTCAACGATCGCCCCAGACTGCCCCCGAATACCCGCCTCGATCGCCGCCTGCAAGTCCTTGGCTAATTTTGTACCATTGGCTCCAAAAAACTTAATTCCATTGTCCTCAGGCGGATTGTGGCTGGCTGAGATCATTACGCCGCCGATCGCATCGCTAGTCGCCGTCAGATGAGCCACTCCAGGCGTAGGACACAAGCCCAAGTTCCACACCTCAATCCCCGCCGACGTAAGCCCCGCCGCCAATGCACTCGCCAGCATATCACTAGAGTTGCGCGAATCTTGACCGATAATAATTGGCCCTACATCCTCCGCCGCATCTCGTAGTACCATTCCCGCCCAGTAACCAACTTGCAGAGCCAGATTAGCGGTGAGAATATCTCCCACCCGCCCCCGAATGCCATCGGTACCAAACAGGGCTGAATTGGGCAGATTGAGACTGTTGACGGGGGAGGAAGTAGTCATAAATTATGATGCAGGGAAATTTAGGAGTCGCTTGGTCATCATATTACTGACGGTGGCAATACTCAAGGGTGGTATGGGAGATGGGGAGATGGGGAGACGGGGGGACTGGGGGACTGGGAGAAATAAATGATGTTCTAGCTTGCGTCGCGCAGTAATATAGCAATCCTATTTGAGTTCCTCGCAGTAACGTTAACCTGTAGGGGCGGTGCTGTCTTGCCGTTTTCTTATGCGGGGGGAACCCCCGCATGAAAACGCCGCCTCGTGCCCGCCCTCTAGGGACTACGCTTCTCATTGAGGATCGCTACAGTTATGACAACAAACCCAATTGGTCAGCATAGATCAGGAGCAGTAGCATTATAAATACAGTAAACAATGAGCCGACCAATATCACCATTGGCACAATATTTGAAGATAGGCTATTGGCTACTGTTTCACGAATAGCATCCATTTTAGGTATTTCAGTAAGAGTACTAATTGGTTTGATTAGTTGATACTTGCCTAGAAAATTATCGATCGTAATGTAGTAGTTTTTATTATTTGAGGAGCAATAGGCGTTCTCATAGCCCAAGCAGGCATAAAGACAAGCTTCAGTAGGAGTATCAACCTTTTTGTACTTGCGATCGTTAACTGTAAAGCCAGAATAATCGCGGGCTACTCTTTCTGCTAGATACCCATCAATACATTCATAGCCAGCGAGGATCGACTGCTGGAGTAGGTCTGAACCATGCTTGAAAATCCAGTCTTCCTTGTTTTTGACAAACAGATCGATTGTGAACATGTCCTTAAAACTAGTAGGAAGTAGGACATTGGCGGAGTAATGACTATTGAGTAAATCTCTGTCTACAGCGTCTCCTTCTTCATGACTCAAAATGAAATAAGATTTTCCATCCCAAATCCCACTTTCGCAGCTAGATATAATCAGATCTGCTGCAACCATAGCTGCTGCTTGAGACTCATAATATTCAGTCCGATCTTGATAATTTATCCGCCAGTTATTGATTTTTGAATCTTTTTTCTTGCTCATTACTTACCATCCATTCAAACCTGTTAGGAATTCCCTTTTGCACTGAATCAGTCCGCATGTAAGTAATTAACCCTGCTTCATAGAGCTTTTGGGCAACTGACATCGTATGTTCGGGAGAGAACTCTAGCCGCGAACCTGCTGCTTGTTGAAGCGACGAGGTGATAAATGGGGCGGGTGGCTTTTTAGGGCTGAGTTTACTTTCGTTGGCGAAGCCTACCGGAGGGTGCGATTTAACCTGATGAGAATGCGAATACCGCTCCAGAACACTTTTCTGGAATAGTCGGTACCATTAAAATCATAGCTCTTATGGATTCGATCGCGTGGGCTTTGCATAATCGAACCACCAATCTCCTGGTTGCTATTGGGGTTGGGCAGGTTTGTTTGAAAATCACCAGTGGTTGCAATAATTTTTAGCATAAACCTGCCCCTACAGTCGATCGAACCATTCGGGGTTTATACCAGTTCCTGATCCTGAAACAACCAGTCGAGGTTACTTTCGATCGCAGTAATCCACCGGAATTGCTTGGTATTGTCGGCTATCGGCTGTCCGTCACTGTCTGGGTAAATGATCTGGTTAGTAGCTAGCATCTTACGTTATGCTCTTGATTTACTTCAATTTTACTTGAGAAATCATAGCTTCGGAGTATAATAGGTCTACAATCCTTTGGAAATGATGTGACCATGCAGTGTTTTTCTGTTACTGAGATCCAAAATACTCCCAGTGAAGCTTTACATCAAGCTGCTGTTGAACCTGTGTTATTAACGGCGGAGTCACAATCCAGTTATGTCATTATGTCGATCGATAACTACGAGCATTTAATCAACAAACTGGCTCGGTTAGAGGATTTAGCGATCGGTCAGCAAGCTCAAACTAATCTCGAAACCTCCAGAATGATTGGCACCGAAATTTTCACGGCAGAAATTCAGCGTTTAGCTGCATTGTAAGTTTCCGTTTTACTTAAATCTTCGCGAACCAATTAATATCTACCTCAATAGATTCAACCATTTCAATTTTAACACCAAGCCCTAGCTCTTTTAATCGTTGGACTAACTGCTCTCCATCAATTAGATCGATTGGTGGTGCCCCGTCTCTTGTTGCTTCTTTGATCGCATCTCTTGTAAAAGTCCCCGTTGTAATGAACAGACCTTTATCAGTACGCCCCTGCATAGCTCCACGAAAATCTCTGATGTGACTAGAAGAGACAGATCCCTGATAACGTTTGCATTGAAATAAAACATGAAAACTCAAGAAACCGTTGATTCTGGCAATTCCTACTCCGTCAATACCACCATCCCCAGACTTTCCTGTTACCTGTACTTGAACAAAGCCCGACTCTCTCAGTAACCTTTGTGCTAGACGCTCAAATGCTGAAGGATCGAGCGATAACAATAGCTTGTGGAGCTGTTGATGCCATGCTAGTTCTTCTATAATTTCAATAGGTTCAACAGTTTCTTCTAAAGTATCTGTCTGTATAACTTTAGATTTTTCAGATTCTCGAACGGCTCTGACGATCTCTTTTCGGTCTAATTTTTTAATATCTACAGATGTTGATGCTAAAGACCAAACACCGCGACCTGAATTTTCGACAAGACCGTACTTTTTTAGATGCGTTCGACTCCAGCTAAGTCTATATTTAACTTCACTCTGTGATGTGTTGCCATGCAAAATCTCTAGCACCTCATCAGACAAATTTAGAATTTGAACAACCCGTTCATATATCTCTTCTGTTGCTCCAGATCCACCCAATGTTTGCAAAGCTTGGATTGTCGGTATCAACATTGAGTCGAATGTTGGAAGTACAGAATTAGACTTTTTCATAGATTGAGGCAAGAGCTGATGTTCTGAGATGAGTAATATCGATCGCTTACGCATGTTCTCATACTTGTGACAAATTTTTTAGGGTAGGTTGGGTTGAAGAATGAAACCCAACATTTCTAGGGTGCTGGTGTGTTGCTGTTGGGTTTTGCTTGGGCGCAACCCAACCTACATTTTTTTAAGATCGATCGAACTCTCCCATCCCCACACCTAGCAAACCGTTCAGTACGGTAGGTTGGGTTGAAGAATGAAACCCAACATTTCTAGGATGTTGGTGTGTTGATGTTGGGTTGCGCGGAGCAAAACCCAACCTACAAATTCTTGTGGTTCCTGTAGATAGATCGAACCCACCCATCCCCTTGCCCAGCAAACCGTTCAGCTCCAACAACTAGCGTCCCCTGTGGCTCCCAAAATGTGATAAAATTGAACTAGCGAAACGGTACAATTAGCAAGCTGAAAGGAACATTCCATGACTACTTCCCAAGAGCGGATTATCCCTACAGATCTACGAACTGAGATGTCTAGCTCTTACCTCGAATACGCCATGAGCGTAATCGTAGGACGAGCACTTCCCGATGCACGAGATGGTTTGAAACCAGTCCACCGCCGCATCTTGTATGCGATGCACGAATTGGGTTTGACAGCAGATCGACCTTTCAGAAAGTGTGCGCGGGTAGTCGGGGAAGTGCTGGGTAAATACCATCCTCACGGTGATACGGCGGTGTATGACGCGCTGGTGCGGATGGCTCAAGATTTTTCGATGCGAAATCCGTTGATTAACGGACACGGTAACTTTGGTTCGGTGGATAACGATCCGCCTGCGGCGATGCGGTATACCGAGTGTCGTCTGCAAGCGTTGACGATGGAAGCGGTGTTGCGAGACATCGAGGCGGAGACGGTTGATTTTGCCGATAACTTTGATGGTTCGCAGCAGGAGCCGACGGTATTACCCGCGCGGATTCCTCAGCTATTGCTGAATGGTTCCTCAGGGATTGCGGTGGGGATGGCGACGAATATTCCGCCCCATAACTTGGGTGAATTAATCGATGGGGTGGTGGCGTTGATTGCCAATCCTGAGATTACGGATATGGAATTGATGCAATATATTCCTGGCCCTGATTTTCCCACAGGAGCGCAGATTTTAGGCACTGGG
>JANNDL010000076.1:0-3804 GCA_031387665.1 Chamaesiphon sp. OTE_75_metabat_95
AGAAAGTTATGATGATTTAGATTTTTTAGTATTTGCGATCTTGCCGTTGTCGCTGACAAGTCGAGTTGCGTTGGTTTCACATATAAATGCTCCGGTTCCTGGGATCGAAATTTGTGTCCGACACGATCTGCAAAATATCGGGGAAGTGATCGCTCAAACTCTCGATCGATTGAATCTTACCAGCGAAGACTTGACCTGGATCGATCCACAGTATGACAAAGCTTTTTTTAAGAATACCAAAACACAACTGGAGATTACTTTAAATTCAGATACAGCCAAAATTGAGAGTTTTCGGATAAGTCTACTGAAAAACTTGAAATTATTAAGCGATCTTGGTATTGATGTCTACAATACTATCGATAATTACGATATCTTAGTACTTCCAGAAAACATTGATAAGCATTCAGAACAATCCGATCTAAATGATTCAGACGGAGCTATCCTGTTAAGCAAATTACTGAAAGAAGAAGGTGCTAGATGTGCAAATTCTTATAATCTTGGCTTAACTGCTAATATTTTTGAACGTAGAAGTGCTGAATTGTGGCTAGGTTCAGTGTGGGTTCTTGACCATGCAGTAGTTCCATTACTAATAAGTGTAATAGGTCGCATATTAGGAGAAAAAATTCACAAAATATTAGAACCAGATGCTAGTTCTCGAAAACTCCAAAATTCAGATGTGAATAGAATTCATATTAATCTAAATTTTGTAGATGAGGAGATTCATACTGAAATAAAATTTAATGGCGATGCAGATACATTTATGAAAATCCTGAAAAGTATAAATGACGAGTGAATATCTTCTAAGTAATAACTCAATAGAATTCAAAGCAATACTTCTGGAACTCATTGAGACATGGTTTGGGTTAACATTAGGAAATAAGTATAAATAAGCGGAGCAAATTTGTACTGATTTTATAACTGAATATGGATCTGAATTTAGAATACTTACCCTTCATGTTGTAAACGATGAATATAATCTACTATTCATTTCTTTAATATTTGTCAAAGGCTTAAAAGATTACAATCAGCTACTTGTGATGACTGAGGATGTTGATTGGCATCAAGATTGCTCCACAGTAGAATGCTCCTGGATTAAACTATGTGATTGTCGAGAAAGAATTGAATACTCATCACAATGCTTTAAATGGCAAAGTTACTATGCGTAATATACCTATAATAATGTCGGGTGGTATCAGTGATTTTATCGATGTATTGAAATTATCGTAAGCTACTCGTTACAAAAACACAAATATTGTGTGCCTCAGTCAATGAAAAGGTAAGTAAAAATATCTCAACTTACCCTTTTTACATCTAACTCAAAGCTGCGCTAAAGAGTCATTAAACAACCCACTTGGACGCATTGCTTGAGTAGCTTTCTCCCCATTCAGATGATAGTAACCACCGAGATCGATCGAGCTACCCTGAGACTGATTTAATTCAGCCACAATTGCACTCTCATTCGCGCTCAATTGTTGTGCTAAAGCTTCAAATTTTGCTTTAAGTTCGAGATTTTGATCTTGCTCGGCTAGAGCCTGTGCCCAATACATTGCTAAATAAAAATGAGTACCCCGATTGTCCAATTCATTGACTTTGGTAGAAGGGGATTTACCACGATCTAAGTACATGCCATTAGCCCTGTCGAGTGTTGCGGCTAAAATCAGTGCATCAGGGTTATTTGTCTTTTGTCCCAGATCTTCTAATGCGACTGCCAGAGCTAGAAATTCGCCTAAGGAATCCCAGCGCAAATGTCCCTCGGTGACAAACTGCTGGACGTGTTTGGGAGCTGAACCGCCTGCGCCTGTCTCAAATAAGCCGCCACCAGCGAGTAATGGGACGATCGATAACATCTTAGAACTAGTCCCCAATTCCAGAATCGGAAATAGATCGGTAAGGTAATCTCGCAGCACATTTCCGGTAACAGAAATTACGTTTTCACCAGCTTTAATTCGATCGCAAGTAAATCGCATCGCCGCTACAGGTGACATGATTTTAATGTCTAATCCGGTTGTGTCATGATTGCCCAGATACTCATTCACTTTCACAATCAAATTAGCATCATGAGCGCGATTTTCATCCAACCAGAAAACCGTCGGGCAACCTGTGATTCTCGCCCGATTGACAGCTAACTTGACCCAATCCTGAATCGGTAAATCCTTGGTTTGGCACATCCGCCAGATATCGCCCTGTTTGACATCATGTATGGTTAAGAAATTCCCAGCAACATCGCGCACTTGCACCATCCCGTCACAGGGGATTTCAAAGGTTTTGTCATGGGAACCATATTCCTCAGCTTTCTGCGCCATCAAGCCCACGTTGGCGACATTCCCCATCTTCGTCACATCAAACGCGCCATGCTCCTGACAGAACTTGATACACTCTTGGTAAATGGTGGCGTAGCATCGATCGGGTATCATCGCTTTCATATCGTGTAGTTCCCCATCCGTGCCCCACATTTTGCCAGAACTGCGAATCGCCGCCGCCATCGACGCATCAATAATCACATCGCTAGGAACATGAAGATTGGTAATTCCCTTGTCGGAATTAACCATCGCAAGTTGAGGACGGCTTGTATAAACAGCTTGAAGCTCGGACTCGATCTCAGCTCTTTCTGCTTCTGGTAAAGCCTGAATCTTGGCATAAACATCACCAATTCCATTGTTTGGATTCACACCCAATTTGGCAAAAGTATCGGCATGTTTAACAAACACATCCTGATAATAAACCGTGACAGCGTGCCCAAAGATAATTGGATCCGAGATTTTCATCATTGTCGCTTTGACATGGAGCGATAGCAATATATTATCAGCCTTAGCGGTCTTGATTTGGCGATCGTAGAACTCCCGCAACGCCTTGACGCTCATCACACTTGCATCAATGACTTCCCCCACCGAGACGGCGGTTTGCGCCTTCAGCACTGTGATAGAGCCATCTGCTGCGACTAGCTCGATCGATACTTGTCCAGCTTGCTCAATTACTACTGACTCCTCACTCCCATAAAAATCACCACCTTCCATATGGGCAACATGAGTCTGAGAATCCGGTGTCCAAGCACCGACTCGATGGGGATGCTTTTGGGCATATTGTTTGACTGATGTAGCTACCCGTCTGTCGGAATTTCCCTCTCGCAACACCGGATTGACGGCACTACCCAAAATCTTGGCATACCGCGCCTTAATTGCTATCTCTGCTTCGCTCTGAGGCTGGGCGGGATAATCAGGAATATCGTAGCCCTGGGATTGCAACTCCTTAATTGCCGCAGTCAATTGAGGTGTAGAAGCACTAATATTCGGCAGCTTGATAATATTCGCTTCAGGTGTCTTCGCCAATTCGCCCAAGCTGGCTAGAGCATCGGGTTGTTGTTGGGCTGGTGTCAACTTGTCTGGAAAGGCAGCGATGATCCGCCCAGCCAAGGAAATATCAGCAGTCTCGATCGATACATTAGCAGCTTTGGTAAATGCCTGCACGATCGGCAAAAAAGAATAAGTTGCCAAAGCCGGAGCTTCATCAGTAAAGGTGTAGACAATTTTTGCGGGTTGGGTAGTCATAGATCTTCCTTAGATGGGTGGCTGTGGCGATGATCGATCGTTCCAAACCATCATTTTGACATCTATGGAGATCTTGGTGGTAGCAAAGTTGACGAGACAAAAAATCTAGGGATAGAATATTGACGACGTTAACCAACCGCGTATTCGGTAAATTGACGCTTAAAAGGAGAGTGAAAGCCAATTACAATATCACTCTTGTCAGCTCCCATTTCCACAAGTTCGGCGGCAATATCATTTTCAGTCCCATTATGTTGGAGCC
>JANNDL010000088.1:0-55049 GCA_031387665.1 Chamaesiphon sp. OTE_75_metabat_95
GGGGTGGGCTGGTTTTGCCTTTTGATAATGGTGTTTTACTATATTTGTTAGCATGACGCGGCGTTTTTTTGCTCCTGAGTGAGATTTAAAAACGCCGCTTCATGCAATCTAATGTCGATCTTATGTTCGATTTTAAACAAAACCTACCCTCCTCCACTAGGATCTGTAGATTGGGTTGAAGAATGTTGGCGGAAGCCCGCTCCGTCAGGAGACAACCCAACTCTCAACCAGCAAAGATCGTGTCTGTCAAATTCGCGTCTGTAAAAATAGTCCGTTCGAGCTTGGCGTAGCTGAGATTCGCCCCCCTCAAATCAGCCCCAGTCAAATCCGCACCGGATAAGTCGGCTCCAGCTAGATTCGCACCGCGTAGATTCGTACCGCGCAAGATTGCCCCTGCAAAGCTAGCTTTTGTCAAGTTAGCCCAAGCTAAATCAGCACCAGTCAAATTTGCCCGCCCGAAATTAGCATAAACAGCATAAACATTGACTAAATGCGATCGATTCAGCCATGCTTGTGCTAAATTAGCTCGATACAGGTGTGCTGAACCCAGTTCCGTTTCGGTTAAGATTGCCTGACTCAAATCTGCTTGCGCTAAGTTAGTTTCAACGAGATCTGCGTAGCAAAGAGTTGCTCTGTGCAATTTAATACTGTCAAGATCCGTACCCCTCAATTTGGCGGACGTAAAATTAATAGAAATTGCATTTACCCTAGCTAGATTAGCTCCACTCAAGTCAGTAAAAGCCAGATTACTGCCCATTAAATTCGCATCGGCGAGATTTGCACCACTAAAATCTGCACCTACCGCTCGACAATTGATACTCTCGATCGATCCTAGATTAGCACTAACTAGATCCGCTCGATCGAGAATGCTATTACTCAAATTTGATCCACTCAAATTTGCAGCTACTAGTTTCGCATCACTGAGATCCGCCCGTCGCAAATTAACATCATGCAGATCCGTACCGCGCAGATTCATCCCGCTCAACTGGGCATCGCTTAAGTCGGGTACTTCTAGGTACTCAGCCCGCCAATGTAACCAGGCGACAGCACCCCGCCGCAATACAACATCCGCATTCACTCCCATGCCCTACTCCTGCTTGCTGCCATCTGGAAAAGGACGACCAGGTAAACTCGCTAGTGAAGCCAAAATTCCGGCCTCAGCCGCCTTAATATCCTGCTCCTCTCCGCCCAAATACAGTCGCCCAAACACCCCTACAGAGGATATCTGGAGAATATTAATCCGCGCTGATTTCTCCGCCTCATTTGCCGCAATCGATGAATAAGCCGCTGGCTCTACTTCCAAAACGTACAGCGTTTGTCCCGCGAGGATCATATTTCCCCGTCGCCCCCGATTGATCATCTGGGTATGGTGGGGCGTAATATTCCGAATGATCCGACTCGAAATTACCCGTGGCTTGAGACAATCAGCTCGATTCACTCCCAAATATTCCAGAATCGCTCTTCCCGCCGCATGAACGTCACCCTGATTACTAGCATGGATTTCCATCAATCCATACAGCCGCTCGATAATCTGCACCCCTGGCTTGACATCCGCAGACTTGAGCGCGATGTCCATCATTTGATTGATCTCCACTCCAGGCGAAACCTCAATCCACAGCGAGGAATCTGACGGCAATGGCAAAAATCCCTGGGCTTCTGTCCCCAGATATGCAGCATGTTGACGTTGCAATCGATCGATAAAAACGTAACTCCGAAGGTCGATTCCCAAAGACTTTAAAACTTGTCCAGCTTGTTCAGTATACCTTAGTTGGATGTCATTATCGCGTGGGAGCGTGGGGGTGTGGGAGCGTGGGGGTGTGGGAGTGTGGGAGCGTGGGGGCGTGGGAGCGTGGGAGCGTGGAGGCTTGGGAGCGTGGGAGAAAGACGTAGGATGCCCCGTGGCCCCGTTGCCCCGTCGCCCCCTCTCCCCCTCTCCCATACTCAAAACAAAGGGAGCAAGAAAAACCTCTCTTGCTCCCCCTGTCTATAACTAACTAAATCAACCTATTACTTAGGCATTGCAGGCGCAGCAGGCGCAGGTGGTGCCGCAGGCTCTGGCGGAGCGGTAGGAGCTGGAGCACTAGGTGCAGCAGGAGCACTAGGTGCAGCAGGTGCCGCAGCAGGAGCAGGAGCTGCTTGATTAGCAACTTGAACCAATTGACCTAAAAGTCCTTGAAGAGCCTTCTGACCGACTGGAGCACCAGCAATTGCCTTCTCAGGGCCAAGTTCGCCCACCATTGCTTTGACGTACTCATTATAAGCACCGACGGAAGCATTCAGTTTAGTGGCATTGATGTTGCCATTACCACCGCGCATACCTTGAACTGTAGTAGCCAGTGTGGTTGCAGCTTTGCCAGTCGCGCCATCAGCAGCAGCACCAGCAGGTAACAGTGCCGCAACTAATGGTGCAGGTGCCGCGCCATTGATCACCTCAAAGGTAGCTGCATCGCCAACAGCATTAGCAGTTAGAGACTGTGAAAATTGGTTGACAGCACTTTGGCTCTGGGAAACATAACCTGGTTCGCTATTTCCACCCACAATTCCACCACCACCAGCGTTGGTGATAGAGGTAAATGTGTTGCCATTATCGGAACCATTAGCAAATTGAGCGTTAACTGGAGCGAGATTGAGTGCCACTAAGCTAGTTACAGCACCCAATCCTAACAAATAAGATGAGATTTTCATGTTTAAGTTGGGGATCGAAGAGGATAAATAATATTGCTGGAGATTTGAGGATTACGACTCAAATCTCTCAACAGGTAACAAATCAACTAGCTGTGATTAGAAGCGGAAACCTAAACCACCACTAACGCTAAAGCGCGAACCGCCAGTTTCAGGATTGGCGATATCGACGATTGCTGGAGTTACTTGGAATGCCGAACCACCACCGAAAGGAATCGTGATTGGTAAACCAACGCTCAGATCTTGACCATTCCAGTCGCCAACTAGAGAAACATTGGAGAATAGGCGGGTACCTAAACTACCGAAGACATTGATATTGTCTTTGTTGGCGCGAATATCACCGATACTGCGGAAGCGACCAGCACCAGCACCAACTGAGAGAGTGGTGTTGCTGAAGAAGCCCATGTTTGGATCTGGATTGAGGATCAAGCTAGCTACACCGTAGCCAGTCCGACCACCGTTGACACCACCATCAGGAGTATTTAGACCACCAACAGCATTGCTACCAAAGGTAACTGCGTTTTCATAACCAGCAGCAATCGCGAAGTTATCACCTAGCAACTTGTGGAGCTTGAGGCTGATTCCACCATTTTCGAACGAGCCAGAATTGGTAGGACCAGTCCGATTGTAAGTAGTGGCAACAGTTTCCAATCCGAGGAAGTTGCGAGAATCACCTAAACCAAAACCGACGGAGTAAGCAAAAGTTTCTGGTCCTTTAGCTGTAAAAGGAGGAGTTCCAGGTGGAGTCAAGATAACCGGACGAGTTTCGCCTTGATAGCCAGCACCAAGGAAGAAGTCACCCCAGTTTGCGCCGAATGCAGTAGGCGTACCTAAACCACCGACGGGGAAGGTGCTAGTTGCAGCACCCGCGACGATTTCAGGTACTTGACCTGGGATACCCAGTTTAGCAATCGCCTCATCAGCAGTGATTGCTGGCGGTGTTACAGCAACACCGCCGATGCTGGTGACATAGACACCATTTGGACAAGATGCGATGTACTTGTTACCAGGATTTGCTTTGTCTAGAGCAGTCAGTCTCCCTGCACCAACCAATACTTGGTGGATATAAGCCGCGACATCTGCACGAGTTGCCACGGTGTTAGGGCCAAAGTTACCACCAGGTAGTTTGCTGCTATCGTACTCAACGCTGACAGCTACGCAACGCTGGGTTGCTGCTATCAGGGCGTTTTGACCATAGCTAGGCACTTGGGCTGCATCGCCGAATACGCCATTGATGTCAAGGTTGCCGGATGGCTCTAGCTTGCTGCCATTGACTAGCGATACTAAACTTTGAATCCGAATAATATTTTGCTTAGGCGCAAAAGTACCGTTGGGATAACCAGACAAGAATCCACCTTTGTAGGCTTTTTGGATTACTTCTGCTGCCCAGAATTTTTTGGGTACATCTTTAAATTTGCGAGCAGCTCGAACTTCTTTGAGATCGAATGCTCTATTGAGTAAAGCGGCAAATTCAGCGCGAGTTACTGGTTGATCCGGCTTAAAGGTACCATCAGGATAGCCTTTGATGATTTCCTTTTCAACGAGTGCTTTGATGAAAGGTTCTGCCCAGTTACCAGCGACATCGCTAGCTTGAGCGATTTTACCTGGACCTGGAGCCGCAGGCGCGGTGTTGTTATTTCCTTTTAATACGTCAGCCAATGGTGCGGACGCTGCAATTTTATTAGATTCAGTAGTCCCTGCATTTGCAGGAGCCATTGCCATCGATACGCAAGTAAAGATAGAACCCAGTAGTAAGGATACAATCCGACCAGTCTGAGCAAGTTTGAAATTAGATGGTTGTTTATTTTGGTTCATGGTTTCTCTATCACACTCCTCTCCGAAAAAGTTATCACTTCACATTCTAGTGTAAATTTCCGGATCGAGAGAAATTAGTTGTTTATTGTAAGTTTACAAGTTAATGGTCGATTTTTGAGCTAGTTTGTTTCATCGATCAAATTGAGTTCACCTGTATTTCAATTCAATCCCTAAACCTGCTAGACGTTGAATCGATTTCCCTGAGCCTCAATCTGCACAAGTTCAGATATTTGGCTGAGTACATTTCCGCAAAACAAATATATCTTGGGTATGTTGACGAAACTACCACCAGTAGCTCTCTATCATTAAGGCCGATCGAAACCGCTTAACTTTAGATTACTTCAATCGATCGATTGCCAACCTCTTACACCAGCATACAATGCTAATTGCAATCGTATCGGTCAAGGTCAGAAATCGAGTTTAAGCCTCGATTAAAATATTAATTTTCAACTTGTTAAAAACCGTCGATCGTGTCATAATATTATGTCCACTAAAAGCCGATCTTTGTTGAGTATTGAAGCTACTGCTGCGACTCTTGAAAAACGTGTAAACGCACTTTCCAATTATCAGAAGTATACAATCTTGACGTGCGTAGACATCAGTTTGTTCCTAACTTCGATCGGAGCTGCGGTCGGCTTTGAGTCTGGATTTGACCAGATGCCCACGGAAATCTGGCGCACAGGTATTTTCGTCGCGATCGAAATCGCTGTCAAAATCGCGTTGTTCTGGGCTTTTAGCATTTACCAACAAGTACTTCGATACACTGGTGGCGAATTCATCTTCACAATTGTCAAAGCTGTGATCGCCAGTTGTATTTCGATCGCGGCACTAGATCGCGTATTCAATATCTCAACAATGCCAGCTTCGGTCTTATTGAGTGACGCAATGCTCACCCTGATCTTAGTCATCGCATTTCGCCTGAGCGTGCGGCTGACCTTAGGGAAAATAAACCAGATCAACTACCCAGGTAAAGAGACTGGTGGGGTAGTGATCTACGGGGCTGGCAGTGCTGGCTGTATCCTCGCTCAAGCCCTAGCTGGCGAACGAAACAAGGTCTTGGTAGGGTTCGTGGATGATAGCCCCTACCTGCAAGGTCGAAACGTCCAAGGCACGAAGGTTTATGCCCCAGCCGATCTGCCCAAACTCAAATCGACAATTGGATTTCAAGAAATTCTGCTGGCGATGCCATCGATCGAAGGTCAACGCAAACGCGAGATCTTGCAGCAACTGCAAGTGCTCGGTGTCCCCGTCAAAACTGTACCGAGTATCAATGAGATCTTGAGCGGTCATGTCTCGGTCAATAAGGTGCGGGAACTGGATATCGAGGACTTATTGGGTCGAAAAGCGATCGCGGCTCATCCCGAACTGCTCGAACATGATATTACCAATCGAGTGGTTTTAGTTACAGGTGGCGGCGGTTCGATCGGATCTGAACTCTGTCGCCAAATTGCTAAGTTGCAGCCACAGCGATTAATTATCTACGAATTGCATGAGTTCGCGCTGTACCAAATGGACATGGAATTGAGCGAACAATATCCCAGACTGAACAAAATTGCTTGCTTGGGGTCGATAACTGATGCTCCCGCCTTCACCAGAGTACTCAAAAAGTACGGTGTAGATACCATTTATCATGCTGCTGCTTACAAGCATGTACCGATCGTCGAAGCCAATCCGATCTCTGGGATGAATAATAACATCGGTGGAACGCTGACTGCGGCTCAATGTGCGATCGCTTGTGGCGTAGATAAATTCGTCTTAATCTCTACAGACAAAGCCGTTCGTCCGACCAACATTATGGGTGCAACCAAGCGCGTTGCGGAACTAGTCCTCCAGGGACTAGCCGATTTGCCGACTCACAAGACCTGCTTTACGATGGTGCGGTTTGGCAACGTCCTCGGTAGCAGTGGCTCGGTTGTCCCCCGCTTCCGCGAGCAAATTACTTCTGGTAAATCAATCACCCTCACCCACTCAGACATTACCCGCTACTTCATGACCATTCCTGAAGCGGCTACCCTCGTGATTCAAGCTGGTGCAATGGCAAACGGCGGTGAAGTATTCCTGCTTGAAATGGGCGCGCCTGTGAGGATCTATGACCTTGCTGCTCAAATGATTCGACTGCATGGGATGGAACCGCACAAGGATGTCAAAATAGAAATAACTGGATTACGTCCTGGTGAGAAAATCCGCGAGGAGCTATTGATCGACTGTGATGCCGCGATCGAAACTGGACATCCCAAGATTTTTTGTGCGCGTGAAGAGAAGATCGCCTGGAAGGATCTCGCACCGCAACTCACCAGACTGCTGGAGGCAGCCGCTGAATGTGAAGTCAGTGAATGTGTCGCAGTGCTCCACGATTTGGTACCTGGATACAACCCAACTGGACAGTACGCCAAGGTGAAAGAAGTTTTGGCAGTGCTGAATTAGGGGATACTCACATCTTGCACCAGTTTGAAAATACTAGTGCTAGCCGTAGATCCAGGGTACCCACAAGGGCATACGTGTCAACTTAACGAAAGTGATAACGAGCTTACGCCGTTATAGCCACTACAAAAATCGTGTTAGGACGAGAGAATGAGACTTTCAGCCTCTACAGAATCCTTAAGTTGACACGTATGCCTTCATGGGTACCCTGAGATCTACGCTTAGTAATAGTCTGTATGTATTGGTGCAAGATGTGAGGATAGAAAGTTTTGAGGCTCGAGAAGCGGTTTGAAACGGCAGATCAGCAAAAATGGTCTTCAACAGTATACGGTTCGGTTTAGCAAATACATTAGTCCGCGTAGGCGGAATTTGCATCATGAGCAGCGGTTACTCTCCGAAAACACTCCGCGAACAACCGCCGCTCAAATCACTAACCGAACCGTATTGAAACCACTCTAATTCTCCCTGAGAGAGCGGCATTTTATTCTCTCTTGGATGAGGGCGATCAACCTACCCATGAAAAATTAGATCTCCCACGCTCCCACGCTCCCCATCATCCCTCCACCTTCTCATAGTGACGGCAATCCTGACACAATCCATCTGGATTTACCGCGCAACGAATATAGGGAGAGCGAGCATTGTAGGTACAACTGAGATCGCCGATGACAATGCCGATCCCTTCCACATATTGTTCCTCAGGATCCTTAGTGATGCGCTTGTAAAACCTGCGATCGAAATTAACTTCAGTTGCTACTTGTCGCTGACTTCGCACCCGAAAACGCTGATAATAACTCAACCGAGAGCAAATCAGCAGGATTACGATACTAACGACAATGATAACTATTAGGGTATTGAGCACTCATTGCACCTCAAGTGATAGTTAACATGATAACCTGCTAATTTGAATCGCAAACAATACTTTTACTAAAATTTTATCACAACCAAAAGAGCTGTAGTCAGCTTATTTGTGCGAGTGTATAATTAGGAACTTTTCATGTCGTTGAAAGTTCCGCTTTTTGTCGCAAATATTCGTTCGATCGCGGCTTCAACAATTTTGTCTGGTGTCGATGCTCCAGATGTAACGCCAACGACGATCTTGCCTGCTGGCAGCCAATTTTTGGTAATTTCTAGTTCTTGCGAGAGCGGTTTGTGCTCGATTTGATTGTCAGCCAAAATACGGACATCACTATCAATATGATACGAAGGAATTTTATGCTCGATCGAGATCTCTTGCAGATGAGTAGTATTTGACGAATTGTAGCCGCCAATTACAACCATTAAGTCAAGTGGTTCTTCAACTAGCTCGAACATTGCATCTTGACGCTCTTGGGTCGCATCGCAGATCGTATTAAAACTTTGAAAATGCTCGTTTAGTTCAGCAGTGCTGTATTTTTTCATCATCGTCCGCTCGAACAGTTTACCGATCGCTTCGGTTTCGGTTTTGAGCATGGTAGTCTGATTAGCAATCCCAACTTTTTCGAGATCGAGATCTGGATCGAATCCAGCAGAATAAGCTTTGCTAAATTTGGTCAGAAATTTATTTCTACGGGCTAACTTCTCTGCTGGGGTACCACCATCATTTAAGATATAGTCAGCAACGTAGGTTGCTTCTGTCAGATTGAGCACAACTAAATATTTATCAGCAAAAGAACTCGTAGCAACCGTTTCTTCATGCTTGTACTGACCGTGAATAATTGATGTATAGTCTTTTTTCTTGTGCTTCTCGATCGTATTCCAGACCTTGGAAACCCAGGGACAAGTGGTATCGACGATCGTACAGCCCTTATCATTCAATAGCTGCATTTCTTGAACGCTGGCACCAAACGCAGGCAGGATCACTACATCTCCACGATCGATAATATCGAAGTTCTTAGTTCCATTTTCGACCTCGATAAAGTTCACTTTCATCTCCCGCAACCGTTGATTGACAGAAGGATTGTGAATGATCTCGTTGGTGATCCAAATCTGCTGGGTGGGGAAGTGTTGGCGCGTTTCGTAGGCAATCGCTACCGCTCGCTCTACCCCCCAACAAAATCCAAAAGACTGAGCCAATCGAATTGTGACATCACCACGAGTCAAAGTGTAGTTGCGATCGCGGATTTCTTGGATCAGATTGCTTTGATACTCTGATTCCAACACCACAGCAACTTCATCCTGATGCCCGAAGCCCTTACGGTGATAGTTTTCGGAGTGATTGAGCGATCGTTTAAAGGCTTTAGTATCCATGAGGGCGCGGCTGGTGGCTGGTTATTAGCATTATATCGAAGTGAGCTGGTTAAGCGATCGAGTTCGGTCATAATCCGAGCAAGCTCATAACGTTGCTGAGTCAATCCAGACAATAGAGTTGTAAATAAGCGATCGTTAATTGCTTTGTTTCCGCCAAAACTCGGTGCTGAAAGTCGCGATCTCCAGATAATGCCAGGATGTCGAGAGCACAGGCAACTTCAACACTAATTGTCGCGATTAGCTCTCTATGACTTTGCTCCAACGCTGGATTCCGCACGGCAAGATAAAGGTTTACTTTTTGAGCAAGCTCGCGATTGAATGCAGCATACATGGCAACTGTCGTCGGTATTAACCGCGATTGCACAAACATTTGACGAAAGGCAGGATTTGCACTCACAAACAGATCGAACCCATCTACTAGCTGGCTGACATAAATGTCCAGCGGTAGCTGCATTGCCGCCTCCGTATGAAGCTCTACCGATAGCTGTTTGAGTCGATCGAGATAGCGATCGAGCAAAGCATGAAAAATGGTTAGCTTGTCTGGGAAGAAACGATACAAGCCTCCAACCGAAGTATTTGCCCGCACCGCAATTTCATCGGTTGTGACAGAATCATAACCAATCTCCACAAACAACTCCGCCGCTGCATCCAGAATCTGATTAAACCGCTGACGACTCCGTGCTTGCTGCGGTACGCGCCATAGTGTTGCTGGCAGCTCTTTTGTCATAATTTAGCTGATGGGTTGACAAAGACGAAGTTTTCCTCGTATATTGAAAAGCGAGGTTTTATTCTCGTTCTAATATTCTACGTCTTTGATGGAGGAATTGATGAAAACTGCAACTCAATTGAATATGGGTAAAGATCGCATTCAGCTAAACTTCCCGTTGTTCGTCGGTTTGGGTGTATTGTTTTGGTTGACTGGGGTACTTTTCATTCGCTTTGCTGGCACGATATTTTTTGCCGAGGGCAGTGTATGGCTCGTTGGCTTATATCTACTGACAGTTCCAGTCGTATGGGTGATGATCGATAGTGTTTCGCTAATTGGTAAGCTCTCTCGGCTCCAAACCTTGATGGCAATTGTAATTTTTAACTTTACAGCAACGCTTTTAGATGCTGTGGCGATCGCTTGGTTGCCGTCAATTTACGGATTACCAGCTCCCGCACAGCCACTTGCTGCGGCGTGGTTGCTGTGGTTTGTAGGCGTTTCGTTGTATCTGAGTTTGATGATGGCACGTAGTGAAATCTTCGGATCGAATTAGTCCGGTTCTCCTCCGCTCAACCTTCTGAGGTTGAACGGGGGAGAATCGATCTCCACACATTGTCGGTACTTTATTTTCGATCGAGGATACTTTGGTCGGGAGATCTAATTTCAACCACCCAATCAGGAGCACCTTCAAACGAGCCATCGGCTTGAGGCAGACGATCGATCTCGATTACGACAATATCAGGAACTGGTGAAATCGGCGAAATAATGCAGCGCAGTTCCTGAATTATCCATAGTATTAAGTGGCTCGGCGCAACCAAAGATACTGGCGCGTCCAAAAGATGATGTAAAACAGAGCCAAAAAGATGCGCCAACCTGTCAGGTTACTACCGCACTCAAAGAACAGATGTTGACCAGGTGACACCTCAAAATCAATCTGCTCGCTGCCACACCAATCTATCCGAAGCGTAAGCGAATGCCTACCAGGAACAACAGGAATAGTCACCGACTCGCGTGCTCGGATTGAATCCACGACTACGTCATCAATCTTGACCTTGTAAGCTCGAAGGCGATCTGCGTAACTCGTCGTCCGGCTTACTGTAATCTGTGTTTGGTCATTCATGATCGGGATGGCGTGAAAATCTTATAACATCTTCGATCGGCGGCTCAATCAAAGTAGGCTGGTTAGTATTATATCGAAGTGAGCTGGTTAAGCGATCGCGATCCAAATGATCGGGAATGTCATAATTAGGGCATTATCTACTTGAGTTCAAACTAAATTATGGTGACTAGAACAGGATCGCTCAAACCAGTCGATGTACCAACTGACGTTTTAACTCAGCTCAATTCTGGTGTAATTGAAACTGTCAACCTGGCTGAATGTCTAGCAGTCGATTTTACAATTTTAATGGAACAAGTTGTCCCAGAATTGGCCATTGTCACTAAAAATCAAATCTTACCATCAGATGGAATTACCAAGCGTATGGCGGCTACTGGAAAACTGCTGTTAGAACATTTGGGCGCAGCAGGTGTGCGAGATCTTGCCGCTCATCCCTCCGATACTGTTCGTGGTTGGGTAGCTTACGCGCTCATGGCGATCCCCGATCGATCCCTGGAGCAACGATTAGACTCAATTCGATCGTTTGCTGATGACCATCACTTTGGGGTGAGGGAATGGTCATGGCTAGCCATCCGTCCCGATCTTGCCGCTCAAATCGATCGGGCAATCCCGCTATTAATACCCTGGGTTGGCGATGATTCTCCAAATATTCGGCGATTTGCGATCGAAGCAACTCGCCCGCGAGGGGTATGGTGCGCTCATATTCCCAAGCTGAAGCAGCAGCCTGAGCTAGGACTAGGTTTACTAGAGCCAGTCCGTGCCGATGTCTCTCGCTATGTCCGGGATTCCGCGAGTAATTGGCTCAATGATGCGGCGAAGTCTCAACCAGAATGGGTCAAAATGGTCTGCGCTCGATGGCAATTGGAGAGCAATGTGCCAGAGACGATTAAGCTCTGTACCAGGGCACTACGGAGTTTGACCAATATTTAGCAAGTTATCTTTTTAGGAACCAATACCAAGAACGAGAATATAGTCGCTAATTCTTCAGCCAAACCACAATTAGCCGTCACAGATCGAACCCAAAGATCTGAACTTATGCTTCGGAGCGAATCGAGCGTCTGAGATCGAGCAATACTACCCCAGCCGCTAGATTTTCGCGCTCGTGTTCGGGATCGCGCCAAGTTTCTTGGAGCGCGGCGGTTTCCCATGCCTGCATTGATTTGAGGGCGAGGAGCTGCTGGATATAAGGGGCGTGTAAGGGGAGATTGTAGGTTTGGGCGCGAAAGGCGATCGGACAAAAGAAGGCATCGACAGCGGTAAATTCAGAGCCAGTCAGGAAGGGGCCACCAAATGCAGTCAGTCCTTCCGCCCAGATCTCGTTGAGTCGATCAAGATCTGTTTGTAATGCTGGGGTTGTCTGGTGAAGTTGAATCCGCAGACCACAATTCATGCCGCATTCTTGACGGATGGTATTGAAGCCGGAGTGCATTTCCGCCGTTACAGATCTAGCCCAAGCACGGGCGATGCGATCGACAGGCCAGATTACGCTATGTTGTTCGGCGAGATATTCAACAATGGCAAAAGAATCCCAGACGATCAAATCATCATGGTGGAGACAGGGCATCTTACCATTGGGAGCGAAGTTGCGAAAGGTGTCCCAGCTTGAGTTTTCGGGGAAGGGGATGAGTTGTTCAGTGAAGGAGATCGCTTTTTCTTGCATTAGTACCCACGGGCGTAATGACCAAGAGGAGTAGTTTTTGTTAGTGATATAGAGAGTATACATATTAGGTTAATCCAGGGTATGAGAAGTTTTGAGGCTCGATTTAAGATATTTTCCATCTTAATCGCGCTAAATTGGATCGATCGCAACCAGATGTTATTTTATCTCACTCAGCTAGTAGGATAAAATAGCAATATCACCATTCAGGTAAGCCGAATGCCAGATTTACTTGCAAGAATCACTATTAACCCCAAGCAATGTAGTGGTCGTCCTTGTATTCGCGGGATGAGAATTCGAGTGTCCGATATTTTGGATCTGTTTGTCGCTGGACTTGATGCCGAGCAGATCTTGGCAGAAATGCCAGATTTAGAAGCAGATGACTTAAAGGCAGCTCTATTCTATGCCTCGCGCAAATTAGACCACCCAGTGTTGGTAGTTGCCTGATGATTTGGATTGATGCACACCTCTCACCTGCTATTTCAAGCTGGATAACAGTTACTTTTGAGATTCCAGCCCTGGCTCTACGAGATGTAGGGCTGCGAGATGCTGAAGATGCTGAAATTTTTGAGGCAGCAAAGGCACAAAATATTATTTTCATCACCAAAGACAGCGATTTCGTCGATCTGGTAAATCGGTTTGGGCAGCCACCAAAAATTATTTTGTTGACATGTGGAAATACATCAAACGATCGCCTAAAAGAAATCTTAAGTTCTAAGCTGTTAGAAGCCTTAAACCTATTAAATTCAGGCGAACCACTCGTCGAAATTAGTGGTAATCAATCAATTCATTGGTCTAATATGGATAGTCTATCTGTCAAGTTATTCAGCCTTTTCCAGAATGTAAATGACTGGTTGAAATTTGCCGAAGCAAAGAATGCTGTTTTACTTGCTTTTGCAGGAGCAGGGATGACAGCAACTTTGACAGTTCTCGTTTCAGCTCAAAATTTGTTTAATTCGTTACGATGGGGCTTAATTTCTGCAACTATATTGCTTTGTGTTTGTGCATTCTTGTGCATACTCTCTTTTCTACCGAAAACCGATCTGGAGAAAATCTTACGGGTTAGATCGTCCCAGTCCGAGCAGCCTAAGCCTGAGGATAATTTATACTTCTACGGGCATTTAAAGAAGTACCAAGCAGAAGAATTGCTGGATCGATTGAATCAAACTTACTTATCAAATAGTCCGGTATCTCAGCCTTATTCAAAAGAGGCGAAGGATCTAGCAGTTCAAGTGACTATCAATTCTGGAATCGCATTTATAAAATTCGAGATTTTCAGGTATGCAGTTTATACGTTAGCGGCGGCAATTATTTCTGTTCCCGTATTTATACTGATTACTTTCTTTACTTGTGGGACTTTATAATTATATACAAATATCCTACAACTCTAGTCGAGAGATCGGTAAATAGCAGTAGTGCAGCTTAGGTTGCCTCATGGTAATGGCAATACTGACTCAGCTTAAATTATACAGATACTAAGATTCATGGATGTAATAAGTAATAAGCTTGAAATTGCGAAACATCTGGTTCTTGAAGAATTTGGCGATGCGGTTGCTGCCATCATTGTCATAGGCAGCATTACCCATGAGAAAACTGAGGCAAGCGATTTAGATGTTTCGGTAATTTATTATGACCGCTTTTACAATGAGCGGATCGAAGACTTTCGAGATAAGCTGAGTAAAATCGCAGATCGGATTAATCGCGAGCATCCACGGCATCCGATTGTCCTCTGGGCAACTAAGGAAGATCACTATCTAATTGGGCTGCCTGACATATCTTATGTTAAACGTAATCTTCCATATACACTCAATCGATTAGATGCTTGGGGTGGACTAGCGAAAGATACTCTTAAAAGCTATGAGCTAGCTTCGCATAAAACCATCTATCCTGATGAATATGAAGCTTTTTTAATGGGTAAATGTAAAGGGATTCCTACATATGAAGCGATTGAACTATTTCTGATTGCGACTCGCACCTTTGCTGAAGGAATTGTTGAACTGACATCAACTGACCCAAAAGAGCAGAGGAGTGGGCGCAATCACGTCGCAAAGGCAGGGTTAAGAGCGGCTTATGCTGCACTAATTAGCAAAAAATCGCATCCCCTAAACTCGTATCGCGAGATTCGTGACGCTGCAAAATTGACATTTCCAGAGGATTTACATTCCGTTCTAAACTATCTCTATCAACTCAAAACTGGAACAAACAATGAATCGCAGGTTTTAACAGATTTCTTGCCAGAGACATTAAAACTGCTGTATTACTGCGAAGGTCAGGTTTCAACTGTTCGCCGACTATCGATGTCGGGTGTATCAATGGCTAGAGCCGGAGAATCATTCGCTTTTGAGTCTAATCACTACATTGAGGTGTTAAAAAACGATCCGCCAGCTCAATCTGAAGATTACTGTAGATTTCCTGGTTTTGATGTAAATCACATACATTCATCGTATTTTTTAATCACTGCGTTTGAAATCGTTCGTCGTTTTATGCGTGCTGAGATCTGCGATCCTGAGATACTCAACTTCTTCTTCGAGGAAATTTTTGTTGTTGGAACATTTGCTCTCTATTCTCCATTTGGGACTAAAATTCAAATTGGTAGAATAGAAATGATTGAGCTACGGATTACTATAGCCTTAGAAGAAGAAATCATGGCTGTTTTAGAAGAACGAGAAAAATTATTTTTGTACCTATCATCTCTAAAACAATTTCATGAATCACAAACTCAATGCCCCAACACGCCTTGGCTCTCAAATAAACATCGCTTTGACGCTCTTCAAGGTTTGATTTTTGGTATCACTGGTGTCACTATGGTAAGTGCTGGAGAAGATATATTGCCTACTACTCCAACACCGCATTTGAATAAGGATACATTAGCTTTCACATTGCGATGGCAAAGTCGTCTGCTCAAAGTATTTTATAGCGAAGACATCTTGAAAGCATTTAATCAGTTTGCTCTGCTTCTTTATCAAAACGGGCAAAATGATGATGCAAGAGCAGTTTTGCAAGAGCTACTATATCTTGACTATCATCGGGATGCTTATCCTATTTCTCAAGAAGGTCTGTGTTTACTATCCACAACTCGACAATATCTGGGCATTACTTATCATGACAGTGGTGATACAGAACAGGCAAAACATGAGTATATTAAGGCACTTGAGTTGAATTCAGACAACTTTTCTGCGCTGGACGATCTCACATCATTACTTCTGCTAACGGAGCCAACTGAAGCATCTGTAAAGCTCTTGTCTGAGCTTGTAGAAAGATCGATAAATTGCCGCAAGGAATCGCAAGAACAAGTATCTCAGAGATTCATGTTTCATGCTATTAAATTGAAACAAGATGGTAACTACTCTGATGCAGAAACTTGGTATACACACGCGATCGACTTTGACCCTACTTTATTTAAGGCATACTTTAATTATGGATTGCTGCTAGGAAAAGTTGGCAAAATAGAAATGGCTGCACAGAATTATGAAAAAGCAATCGAGCTGAATCCACAATACAAGAATGCTTACGTAAATCTTGCACTCCTGCGCGAGAATCAGGGCGACGCAGAAGCATCAATTACTCTTCTAAATTCGGTCATTGAATTTGAACTCGCGGATGAGCAAGTCTGGACAAATCTTGGGAACAGCTATTTAAAAGTCAACGATCTCGAATCAGCAGACAAAAGTTTTGTAGAAGCTCTGAAGATTAACGATAATTTTGCAGATGCGTGGAACGGTCGAGGATTTGTCTTAATTAGTCCTGCTAATCCATCACAGCAGGATCTCAGCTTTGCTCTCGTTTTCTTTATGAAAGCGATCCAATTAGACCCTTCCTTCGACGGAGCTAAAATGAACTTTCTCCAAACTTCATCTCGGATAAAAGATTGCGTAGATGAAGGGTAAGTAGCCCGCATATCGATCGAGCATGACCCTCTGCAACACGTACAATCGAAATTTTCGACAACCCTCGCAAATTTATGAAAATTAAATTACACAAGGTAGGGAATTCGATCGGTACTAGCTTTCCGAAGGAAGTCCTCGATTGCTTGGAATTAGATATACTCACGATGGATGATATTTAGATATGCCCTTAGATCCTAAAGAATTTGAAAAAGTATTTGCCAATCACTTTGAAACGATTCCTCCAGAACAGTTTTTAGATAATTTAAAAGCAGCTTGCCCATATCTGTTCGATGAAGATCCGAGTAAGATCGTTGAAGTAAGTAATGGTAAAGGGGCAGACAACAAGCTTATAGTAGTAACCGACGATCGAGTTCAGCATTCTTGAGTAGATAACTTACCGATCGAACACAGTCAGCAGAAAAGTATATTCCAATGCGATATCTTTGAGATATTCATAACGTCCCGATGCGCCGCCATGTCCAGAATCTAGATTGGTTTTGAGCAGCAGTAAATTATCGTCAGTTTTGAGCGATCGCAATTTTGCTGTCCACTTGGCAGGTTCCCAATAAGTCACAAGCGGATCGTTTAATCCCGCTGTAATTAATAGATGTGGGTAAGCTTTCGCTTCAACATTATCGTAAGGTGAATAGGAGCGAATATAACGGTAAAACTCCTCATCGGCGGGATTGCCCCACTCGTCATACTCCAACTGCGTCAGGGGCAAATCAGCGTCCAGCATCGTATTCAGCACATCTACAAATGGTACTTGCGCGATCGCCGCCTTGAATAGTTCGGGTTGGAGATTAATCGTCGCACCGACTAGCAACCCACCTGCACTACCACCCGCGATCGCAATATTACCCGCGCTGGTATAGTTTTCAGCAATCAGATGTTCGGCACAAGCCACAAAGTCGAGAAAGGTGTTCTTCTTTTGCAAGAACTTGCCCGACTCATACCAGTGTCGCCCCAACTCCGAACCACCGCGAATATGGGCGATCGCATACACAAAGCCGCGATCGAGTAAACTGAGTCGATTGGTGGAAAATCCTGGATCTAAGCTGGCACCATAGGAACCATAGCCATAGAGATACAGCGGCTGCGTACCATCGCGCTTAAAGTCTTGGCGATAAACGATCGAGATCGGCACTTCCACGCCATCATGAGAACGCGCAAAAATTCGCTCTGAATGGTATTGATTCGGATCGTAACCACCTGGAATCTCATTTTGCTTGAGAATTGTCTTCGTTCGCGATTGCAAATCGTACTCAAATACAGTCATCGGGAAGACTAGAGAGGTATAGCCAAAGCGGAATTTCTGCGTATCGTATTCCCAATTAGCCGCACCAAATACCAGATAAGTAGGATCGTCGAACTCCAGATAATGTGACGCTTGACTCTGAAATTCAATCGCCCGTAATTGCCCCAAACCTTGATAGCGTTCGCTAATAATCAGGTAATCTTTAAACTCATCGATTCCTTCAATTAATCGATCGGGATCGTGGGCAATATATTCTTCCCAGTACTGTTGCTGTGGTTGCGCTACCAGCGTTCGCATGACGCGGAAGTTCTGGGCGTTGTCATTGGTGAGAATGTAAAAATAGCCTTCGTGATGGCTGACGCTGTATTCATGCCCCTTCTGGCGGGGTGTGACGATCGAAAAAGTACCCAGCGGATCGTCTGCTGAAACGAAATATTCCTCGCTGGTAATCTTACCGCTAGTCGTCAGGAAGATATATCGATCGTCGCGGGATTTGTCACAACCGACAAAAAACTGTGAATCCTGTTCTTCATAGATTAGTTTATCTCGATCTATCAACTCGCCGATTGTATGCCGATAGAGCCGATAAGGGCGCAAGTTGTTATCTAAAACGGTGTAATAAAAAGTCTGGTTATCATTTACCCACTCCAGCGAATAATAAGTATTGGCAATCGATTCAGGCAACAACTCGCCTGTTACCAAATTTTTAATCCGCAGGGTATATGTCTCCGAGCCATCGATATCTTCAGAATATGCCAAGAGTTGATGGTTGGGACTGATGCTAAATGTGCCAAGCTGAAAATAAGGTTTCCCTTCAGCCAGTTGATTTTCATCCAAGATGATTTCTTCAGGACTATTTAGATCGCCTAGTTTACGGCAATGAATGGCGTATTGCTTACCCGCCGCCACTCTGGAGTAATAGTAATAACCATCTTTTTTGACGGGTACGCTGAGATCGTCTTCCTTGACTCGCGCTTTTAGTTCTTGGAATAAACTCTCCTTCAGTTCGGCGTGTGGCTCTAATACTTGCTCTGTGTAAGCATTCTCTGCTTTAAGATACTCCATCACCTGGGGATTATCTCGATCGCGCAGCCAGAAATAATCATCGATAATTGTATCCCCGTGGATTTCAATCTGGTGAGCTAGCTTGGCTGCGTGAGGTGGTTGCATAAGCGAGTGGCAGATAAACATCAGATCTATATTATCGATCGATTTAACGGTGAAGTGAATTCACCACTACTTGATAAGTTGCTACATTAGGTAGGCGTGGTGAGTTTAACATATGAAATTTGAGTGGGATGAAAGGAAAAATTATGAGCAATACATCAAGAACGGATTGGGCTAGAGTCGATGCAATGTCAGATGATGAGATTGACACATCTGATATTCCGCCCCTTACGGATGATTTTTTCGCCAACGCAAAATTACGAATGCCCTCTTCTTCGCTAGCAACAGTTGCTATTCGTGTCGATCCTGAGACGTTGTTGTGGTTCCAGTCGAAAGGATCGGAAGCCGAACAACACATGGCTGCTGCCTTACGAATCTATGCAGCAGCGCAGAAAAATGTTGCTGATGTTCGTCAATCAGCCTAACAGTAGTACTCGATCGATTTAGCTCGAACGCGCAAGCATACCCCAAGGTGATCGCGCAGCCAGAAATAGTCACCCTTCGATCGTATCTCCGTGAATCTCGATCTGGTGAGCTAGCTAGGGCAGGCGTGGGGCGGTTGCATAAGCGAGTGACAGAATGAACATCATCATCTATATTCTAACCAATGTCGCCCTTCCATCCTGAAAGACTCAAAGCTGGGATTGCTTAGTATTGATCGGCGATAGCAACCTTTGAGCTTTTTGCTCAGTCATTGCCCATCGATAGTTTACACTCGGCAGTTAAGCCCGATCGTTATCCGGCTAACAAAAATTCAAGACAACTCGACCTGCGACTGTAATGCTTGGGAGGCTTGGCGTATAATGGATATGTTCACTTAAACAAGTTGTGATTTTCAATGAGTGATAAAGAAGCAGTGCTTGAACTTGTGAAGCGTTTACCTGCCACCATATCTTTGCGCGAAATTTTAAAGGAGATTGAGTTCATTGAAGCGGTTAAAGAGGGTTTGGCTGAAATCGATCGAGGACAGGGTATCTCTGTTAATTCCGTTGAGCAAATGATGGCAGCATGGACTACATAGTAATATTGTCTCCAAAGGCAGTTGGAGATCTAGAGGCGATCATTCGATATATCGCACTAAGCAACCCAGACGCAGCCAGAAAAATTGGGCAAACTCTACTTAATAAGACCAAGGAATTAAGTCAGTTTCCATTCAAAGGTCAGAAGGTGCCAGAATTCAACAATCCCGATCTTCGACAAGTCATTCTTCGGCCATACCGCATTGTGTATCGAGTTGAAGAGGATAAAAAACGGATCGGTATTGCTCGTTTTTGGCACTCATCCCAGGAGAATCTGGAACTTTAGCTTGACGATCGCTAATTTGGCTACCCTGCGTCTCTAAACTCTCTGTCTGATAATAATACCGTGCCGTTGTCTGACAATTCGGGCACCGCACCACCCAAAACCGCACGAAATGTACAAGGACACCTGGATTTGCTGTCCTTGTCTCCTGGCAATGATCGATATACTCTTGCTGTGCTAACTGGGCTGCTTCCACACCATAAATCTGCCCACACGCTGGGCAAGCTAATGCACTCAGCGTAACAATTGTTTTTTTATTTGTGTTTGGGGCAAAAAACACAACAGCCATCAGAAGCAACAAAATAATGAAGGGTAATGCCAAGAGCGTAACCAGAATTACAATAACGAGCGACCTGATCATAAAATACGAAGAAATGTAGAGCTGGCATTGCCTAGTAAGTATATCCTGATGGATCAATGATTTCAGCTATTGAAATCGATCGCTAATCGATCAAAATATAATGCCTTGAAACCTAGACGGAGATGAATGTTCACCCAGCAATTAAGTCATAAGTTATAATTCAACTAATTTGATTCAACCTTTGAACCCATGACCTATCTTACGATCGCTTTACCCGAAGCAGTGAAGGATTATATCGTTCGCGTAGCGTCTCCTTTTTTGGAGAATCGACAGATTTCTAGTGGTACATATAGTACTCCTGATGAGCACAAATAGCTATATACCAATAGCAATTTGGCGAATTGCCAGCCGATCTACCAAATTTACTTGAGTGAACATGACCCCAACCTTGTCTAACATTCCATCGCCTTGCTTCGTGCTTGAAGAACAACTACTAGCAAGAAATTTGGCGATCTTCGATCGAGTCCAACAATCTGCCCCAATTCGGGTGATGCTCGCCCTCAAAGGTTTTTCGCTGTTTCATAGCTTCCCCCAGGTGCGGACTACGCTCAAGGGAGCTTCGGCTAGCTCACTGTGGGAAGCAAGGCTGGCGGCTGAAGAATTTGGCACCGAAGTACATATTTATTCGACGGCATATCGAGTTGAAGATGTCCCAGAGATTTTGCCGATTGCCTCACACATGACGTTTAATTCGATCGGGCAGTGGGAGCAATATCGATCGCAGGTACTAGCTGCTAGCCCCAACAAACCGTCTCCAGGCTTGCGAATCAATCCTGAGTATTCACCAGTCAAAACCGCGCTCTACAATCCCTGCCAACCCTCAACTAGGTTGGGTGTTTCTGCCAAAAATATGGGGGCTAAGTTACCTGCTGGCATCGAAGGATTTTTATCCCATAACTTATGTGAGAGCGATTCATTTGCGCTGGAAAAAACCCTGGCAAATATTGAGCTGTTGTTCGATCGATTCTTGCCCGATCTCAAGTGGCTAAATTTGGGCGGTGGTCATCTGATGACGCGCAAGGATTATGATGTAGATCATGCGATCGCGGTACTAAATGCTTTCCACACTCGTCATCCCCATATTCAATTATTAATGGAACCAGGTTCAGCTATTGCCTGGGAAACTGGATTTTTGATGGGTACAGTTTTGGATCTAATCCCGACTGATGACGTGGTAAATGTGATGCTAGACGTGTCATTCACTGCTCATATGCCCGACTGTTTGGAGATGCCTTATAAACCAGCAATTCGCGGCGCACGAGAGCCAGCAGCAGGCGATACAGTCTATCGGATGGGTGGATCTAGTTGTCTGGCTGGTGACTTTTTAGGTGACTATGCTTTCGATGAAAAATTGGCGATCAGCGATCAATTGATCTTTGAAGATATGATGCACTATACGATGGTCAAAACTTCGATGTTTAATGGTGTCATTCATCCTTCGATCGGGCGGATTGATAAAGATGGTAATTTTAAGCTCTGGCGTGAGTTCTTTTATGAGGACTATCGATCGAAACTCGGCTAGCAGCAAAAGAAACCCGACTTTTTGGAAAAAGTCGGGTTTATGGCATCACTATTAATTGTAAAGATGGTAAATTCAAAGTATGAACCTTACTAATCCAATTCAGACTATTTTTAGATTTATAAAGCTATCAATTAGCCAATATACACCGCTCGACCTGATGGGTAACAAGTTAGGAGATATATTTAATTTTCTCGAACTTTCTGAAAAAATTGCTACAGCGGGACAACCGACGGAATCGCAATTATTGAGTGTTAAAACGGCGGGATATCGATCGATAATTAATCTTGCTCCAGGTACTCATGAAAATGCACTGCCCAATGAACAAGAAATTGTCGAGTCATTGGGAATAGAATATATTCATATTCCGGTAAAGTTTGATCGACCGACGATTGAAGATTTCGATCTCTTTTGTAGTACAATACAGTTGAGCCAAGATCGATCTATATTCATCCATTGTGCAGCTAATTTACGTGTATCTAGCTTCATGTATTTGTACCGCCGGATCTATCAAGATATTTCTGAAGAAGCCGCACAAATTGAGTTAGTTAAAATCTGGACTCCTAATCCAATTTGGCAAGAGTTTATCGATCGCACGATCGCTGAAAAAATAATGACGATTTGAATTTAATAGAGTCGTGAACTTGCTGGTTTGTTGAATTGATAAACAATATAGCTTGATATTATAGCACAAATTATTTCATCCAGACTGCCGATCGAAGTTAGGTTTCTGGTATTAATTACTGAATTGCAAAATCTGTAAACTGGCGCATTTCTGGTGGACAGAAGCCTAGCACAAGATCTGTTTTTGGTATGCCTAAATCCATTAGTTCGATCGCTAGTTCATGTTCAGTTGTATTGTGTAAAATCCAAACCTTGCCACCTCGAATATCAAGATGCATGACACATTGATGAACACGACGTTGATGATGCCAGCCCATGTGAACGATCTGGTATCTATCATGCTCGGTGTCAAAAATTGTTTCTACTTCAATATCTCCATAGGCTGGCTTACCTTGGGCATGTTGGGTCAATAGGTATCGAACTATTTGAGGGTAATTTCGGGAATCCATATTAAGTTACTCTGAGAAAGGGTGTCGTAAATTAATAACTTAACTCGATTTTCTTCAATCACAGATTTGGTGAAATCGAGCTGAAAAAATGTATTAAAAGCAACAGTTGGAACAGCTAAGTAAAGAGTTCTATCTGCATCTTCAGTTCTGAGTGCAATCCGATAATTAATAAATTGCCCCAATGCTCGATGAAATTCAGAAATTGCCGACGAGCCTGTCAGAAAACTTTTGACTTCAATTGCAATTTTAATACCCTGACGTTCTGCACCAATGATCCGTTCAGCTCCTAAATCAATCTCCATATCGACTCCACCAACCTTTATTTCCAATGGATCGTGAGTCACTAACCACCCTTCATGAATAAGTGCAGCTTTAACAACTGGATGGAAATAATCTTTCGCCACAACAGCCCCAAATAAGCAACTTACTAATTTTTAGTGTAACAAACTCTCTGACTGTTTTTAACTTCCAATCCCGACAGCTTCAGCAATCGAGGTCAATCCTCGCGCCTCTAGTTTAGCTAGTAAGCCAGTCAAAATGAGATCGATCATCCAGGGACCATTGTAAGTCCAGCCTGTATAGACCTGAATCAAACTTGCACCAGCGGTGATTTTCTCCCAGGCATCATCGGCAGTAAAAATTCCGCCCACACCGATAATTGGTAAACTGCCACCAGTTTGCTGATGGATAAATCGGATTACTTCGGTAGACTTTTGACGAACTGGTGCGCCACTAATTCCACCTGCTTCATCGGTGACACTTTTACCTGTGGCGGCGACTATTTTAGTGGTTAATTTCGATCGATCGATCGTCGTATTCGTAGCAATGATTCCCGCTAGTTTTGATGCTTGAGATAGCTTTACTACCGCCGAAATATCTTCCCAGGCGAGATCGGGAGCAATCTTGACTAAAATTGGTTTTACACCTTGATTTTCCTGTTGCAATGTATCGAAAATTACTCGCAAAGGTTCGATCGCTTGTAAGTCTCTCAATCCAGGTGTATTTGGTGAACTGACGTTAATTACGAAGTAGTCACCAAAATATTTTAACCGTTTAAAACTGCCTAAATAATCACCTGCCGCATCATCGAGTTCGGTAATTTTTGACTTACCTAAATTAATCCCGATTGGCACAGTAAAATCATCTTGTGCGCGTTGCGATAATGCCGCCGCCATCGCCTCACTACCGAGATTATTAAACCCCATCCGATTTAATGCGGCTCGATCTTGAGGCAGTCGAAATAACCGTGGCTGAGGATTGCCAGGTTGTGGATGATAAGTAACCGTCCCCAATTCCGCGAACCCAAACCCCAAATATTGCCACAACCCTGCGGCAATTCCATCCTTATCAAAACCCGCTGCTAATCCCACTGGATTAGGGAAATTTAGCCCAAATACAGACTGTTCTAGCTTGCGATCCGATCGACAAAAGTACTGCTGGAAGCTAGCTTTAGCGAGTTTGCTCAGGGGAGATCGAGGAGTGGAATCGATCGAGTGCAGCAAAGCCAAGGACTGCTTATGAACAGCTTCAGGATCCGCTTTGAGCGCGGAAAATAATAGTGGACGAACAGCGAGTTGATAAATATCCAAATTGGTGAATAGTGAATAGTGGATAGCTTTATTTTACTAGTAACCCATACAGGTGCATTTCAGCCGAGGAAAGTTGATTAAACTGGTTCCATCCTGGTAATTCTTGTAGCTCCGATCCTCTCTATAGCAATCCTATTTGAGTTCCTCGCAGTAAAGTCAACTTGTAGGGGCGGTGCTGTCTAGGGACTAAGCTTCTCATTTAGGATCTCTCTATCCCACTAGCTATCAACTATCAACTAATTTGGTAAGCTATTCAAGGACGATTCGCGATTAGAAATTATGGCAACTATTAATAATAACTACCTAAAACTCAAAGCTGGCTACCTGTTCCCAGAAATCGCGCGGCGCGTCAATGCTTTTGCTCAAGCCAATCCTGACGCACCGATTATCCGGTTGGGGATTGGTGATGTTACGGAACCGTTGCCTGTAGCCTGCCGAGCTGCGATGACTCAGGCGGTGGAAGATATGGGCGATCGAGATAAATTTAAGGGTTATGGTCCCGAACAGGGTTATGCTTGGCTCAGAGAAGCGATCGCTACCAATGATTTTCAGGCGCGGGGCTGTGATATTGACGCATCGGAAATCTTCATCTCAGACGGCTCAAAATGCGACTGTGGCAACATTCTCGACATTTTTGGACATGACAACACGATCGCTGTTACTGACCCCGTATACCCCGTTTACGTCGATACCAATGTCATGGCGGGCAATACGGGTGATGCCAATGATAAAGGCGAGTATGGTGGGTTAGTTTATCTACCAATTACCGCTGCAAATGATTTCACCGCCCAGATTCCCACCGAGAAAGTCGATCTGATTTATCTTTGCTTCCCAAATAATCCCACAGGCGCAGTCGCAACCAAAGCACATCTGACAGCCTGGGTAGCTTATGCCAAGGCGCATGGCTCGATTATTTTCTTTGATGCCGCTTATGAAGCCTTTATCACCGATCCTAGTTTACCGCGATCGATCTACGAAATTGAAGGTGCTAAAGACTGTGCGATCGAGTTTCGCTCTTTCTCCAAAAATGCTGGGTTTACAGGTACCCGTTGTGCTCTGACGGTGGTGCCCAAAAATCTCACGGCTAAGGCTGCCGACGGTAGCGATGTCGAACTGTGGAAGCTGTGGAATCGTCGTCAATCAACTAAGTTCAATGGTGTTTCCTACATCGTGCAACGTGGTGCTGAAGCTGTTTATTCAGATGCCGGAAAAACCCAAGTTAAAGAGCTAATTGCTTTCTACATGGAAAATGCCAAAATCATTCGCCAAGAACTCACCGCCGCAGGATTGGAAGTACATGGCGGCATCAATGCACCATATGTTTGGGTGAAAACTCCCGCTGGTTTATCTAGTTGGGATTTCTTTGATAAACTGCTGACAAATTGTCACGTTGTCGGTACACCTGGATCTGGTTTTGGTGCTGCGGGTGAAGGTTATTTCCGCATCTCAGCATTCAATAGTCGGGCAAATGTTGAAGAAGCAATGAAAAGAATTACTGCAAAATTCACAGGTTAATTAAATCACAAATAACCCGTAGGGGCGGGTGTCTTGTCTCGCTAAACCGTCGGGAAACCCGACGAGCGCGAGCCGCTTCATGCTAACAATCTTATTCGCTCTAAAAATTTCAAACAAAACCCGCCCAACCCCACCAGTAACGTAGATAAAAGAGAAGCCCCGATCGCGATCGGGGCTTCTCTTTTGTTTAGCGTAGAACCTAGATGGTGGGCAGTGCCCACCCTACGGAGATTTAATCTGCTGCCATGACTTGGACATCAACAACCTGTTCGGTTACATCGGGATTAGACTTAGCAGATCTAGTGTTATGGGATTGAAGTTTTGCCTTGGCGATCGAGGCAACTTCTGAGACTAACAAAGAAATAATCAGTGTGTCATCAATTAAGCCGACAAAAGGGATAAAATCGGGGGCTAAATCAATTGGACTAACGAGATAAACTAGCGAAGCACCTACCACCCACCAGCGATATTTAGGGTTCTGTAAAAGAGAGCGATACCAGTTGTGCAGGGATTGAAGATTGAAGTTCATCGGTGGATTCCTGAAGTGGTTTTTGTCGATACATCTATCATCTCAAATTGCCACAAATTGGATAAGTGTGGTAAACCCATATATTTTAGTAGTGGACATGGCGGTTGAGTTTTATCGATTACTCACTGTCTACCGACTCACCCGCAAACTCTGGTTGTGTCGCCAGTTGGGGTTGCTTGTAGACAGCATCAAATGTACCTTTAATCGTACCTGCGATCGGTACCGAAACAATTACCCCCAATAAGCCAGCAATCTGACCACCTGTGAGCAGACAAATTAAAATAGCGATCGGATTTAAGCCGCTAAACTCACCCATCAATTTGGGAGCTAATAAATTGTCTTTGATTTGCTGAATGATAACTGCCGCAATGAAGACAGAGAAACCCAGCGCGAAATTCTTGAGCATAATCAAGATTGTAACTAGCCCAATCCCCAGGCTAGCTCCAATGAACGGAATCAATTCAGCCGCGCCAATAAAAATCGCAAACGACAATCCAAACGGCACATCTAAGAAAAAGAACACGGGGATTAGGGCACAAATCATAAATGTCCCCAACAGCAATTGACTGATGAAAAAATTCTGAAAATTTAATCGTAATGATTCACTTAACGGAATCGCAAATCGATCGGGTAAAATATTGACAATCCCTGACCAGAGCCTGTCACCATATAGCAACATATAGACAGATAGCACTAACACTGAGAGTGTGTCGATCGCTCCAGATAGAGTACCTACAGCAATCCCCACCACTTGAGAACCAATAATCTGCAACTGAGCATCAATCTTGGCATTAATCTGATTTCGGAGGACATTAAAGTCCAGCATTAAACCTTTGGTTTTACCCCATTCTTCCCAAGCATTGATATTGTCATTGCTCGACTGAATCCATTCTGGTACCTGCTTAACTAATTGAGTAGTTTGATCGATCGCACTCGGCACCACAGTTACGCCTAAAATCGTCAGCAGCGTTACAGTAATCAAGAGCACACCGATAATTGCTGGAATGCGGCGAAAGTGGACTCGCTCCAGGATTTTGACTGGATAGTTGAGCAAAAATCCGATCAGTGCGGCGATCGTTAGAATCGTGATTAGATGCTCAAAATATCGGAAAAACTGAGATAATACCCATAGATTGAGGCCAATGACTGGGAATCCGAACCCGATCAGCAGCAAGTTTTGGATGTTCGTTGGGAAACGGCGCATTGGGTATCGATCGATCAGGGATGATTTAATTATCAGTTTAAGCCACGATCGACAGCTAAATACTCAGATCTTGTAACGATAGTTGAACCAGTTAACACCGATGGCTTTATATTAAGTAGTGTTGATAGACCTCATTCTGAAAGCTTAACCCCCAACCCCTACATTTGTGACTGAATCGAAAAAAACGCCCAAATCGATCGCGAGTATTGCTGGCATCGTCGCTGCGGCTACACTAATTAGTAAAGTCTTTGGGCTAGTCCGCCAAGTCGCCCTCGCCTATGCCTTTGGTAATGGAGTTGTCGTAGAAGCATTTACTTACGCCTATGCCATTCCAGGCTTCTTACTGATCCTGCTCGGCGGCATGAACGGGCCATTTCACAGCGCAATTGTCAGTGTCCTTGCCAAGCAAAAAGATAAATCGGAAACCGTTCCAATTGTGGAAACCGTCACCACGATCGTCGGTATTATCTTACTCGGTGTAAGCATCCTGATTTTCTGCTTTGCCAGTAATGCGATCGATCTAAGTGCGCCAAATTTACTCAATAGCGGTGATGCCGTGCGTGGTGCATTAGTGCGTCAAAGTGCGATCGAGCAGTTGCAAATCATGTCCGCAATGGCTGTTCTCGCAGGATTTATCGGCATTGGTTTCGGTACCCTCAGTTCGGCTGATTTTTACTGGTTGCCGTCGATCAGCCCCCTCCTATCTAGCTCCACGACGATTATTGGAGTGGGGATCCTCGCAATTTATCTGGGTGGAAAAATTGGACTACCTGAATATGCCCTGTTGGGCGGAAAAGTCCTCGCCGGAACAGTATTAGTGGGGGCGACTTTGCAATGGTTGATGCAGGTAGTCACTCAGTGGAAAGCTGGACTAGGCACAATCAAACCCCGCTTCGAGTGGCGGCGACAGGGCGTGCAAGATGTCCTAAAAATCCTCGGTCCTGCAACCTTTTCATCCAGTACACTACAGATCAACTTGTTTATCGACAATGCATTCGCCTCAGGAATTGCAGGTGCAGCTTCAGCGATGCAGTATTCAGGAATGTTGGTTCTCGCCCCCCTGGGCATCATTTCCAATGTGATTTTAGGCTCCCTGCTGCCGGAATTTTCACGGCTCACCGATCCAAATAATTGGGATCAACTCAAAGATCGGATTCGCCAGGGACTAGTGATCACCGGAATTGCGATGATGCCCCTGAGTGCGATCATGATGGCTCTATCCTTCCCGATCGTCCAAGTAGTCTATCAGAATGGAGCATTCAAAACCCAAGACTCTCTCCTCGTCGGCTCGATTTTAATTGCCTCCAGTTTAGGGATGTTTATCTTTTTAGCGCGAGATGTCCTGGTGCGGGTATTCTACGCCCTGGGTGATGGTGCTACGCCATTCAAGATCAGCATGGTGAATATCTTTTTCAACCTGTTATTTGATTACCTGTTCTGGAAACCATTTGGTGCGGCAGGGATTACCCTCTCGACAGTCTGCATCAATTTGATTTCTTTCTCCACAATGCTATTCTTGCTCGATCGCAGGTTGAATGGTTTACCGTGGCGAGGACTATTACCATTGGTATGGATTTTGCTCGCTAGTGCCGTCTCTGGCGTGGCTGCCTGGGGTGTAAGCTACGGTTGGCAGCAATTTATCCCTGACAGTAATAAGATCGCTCTGATCGTCCAATTAGCCCTCGCTGGGGGAATTGGGTTTGGAGTGTTCGTCTCGATCGTTTCTCAGCTCAAGTTGCCCGAATTTGATAAATTCTCTCGGCAGATTCGGCAGAAATTATTCAAGAAATAAATTACGGGAGTTATTAATTTATCGTAACATGCTACACCCGTTCGTCAAATCTAGTTCTAAAACTGCCATACTTGATCCAGTATTGCTTGACTTGATGATGAGGAGTATGTAGACTCGCTGTAGCTTGATACAATACTACTTGACGACGATCGCCAATCCAAATTTTGCCGATCGAATCAACCGAAATCAAAGTCCCACCCAGAGCTTCAATACTCTCAGTAAACCGCTCGATTGTACTATAGTCAACTGTTTCAAAGATAAATAAATTACCAGACGAAATCAAGTGTCTACTCCGAATCCAGCATTGCATTTTTTTTTCGGCTTCTGGGGGCAGCATCACTGAATTAATCGATCATTGATAATTGATAATTATTAATTAACGTAGCTACCATTCTAGTGTTCTCTCACTGGAGATTATATCGATCGAATATCAATTTCGTCTGCAAAGTTGGTTACTTTTTCAAACCTGAGCATCCCAAAGGCTGAACCCCAGAGTTTTTCGTGGGTGTTAACATCCATGCCCTTATCAAGACTTACCCAAGTATTTTCACCGATCTCGACATCACTGATTAGATAAGTCTGAGCACCATTCCGTTCGACGAAACATTGATTTCCTGGCTCTACTTGTCCCCGAAATAATTCACCTTCACGTCGAAATATCATCGAACAATTACACCGACGTTCGAGACAATCATGGGTAATCGTTTTGAGAATATCTGGTTCTCTTGCCGCTCCAGCGTAGAGGATCGCGTCTTTGAGACTATAGTTTTCAATGTAAGTATCCGCGCCGCGATCTACCAGCTTGTGGACCCCTTGACGATAGGGACTCCACAGATCGTAATCATATACCTGCTCGGAATAAAACCCGATCGCATTGAAAAATTCAAACGGCAATGGGCGAAAGAAGATCCGAATATGGGCGTAATGTTGTGGCTCTGCGGCTGCTTGTTTGTGATTACTAAAATCACCTGCCATCCACTGAGCTAGTAGGATCGAGTCACTCATGAATTGGTGGATGGTGGATGGTGGATGGTGGATGGTGAAGACAGCACTGATTTATCAGGAGTGGATGGTGAAAATTAGGTTGTTTGCATCTCTCGTAATTCTGAGGAGAAGGAGGCGGTGACAACCCCTTTACCATCGCTGGTTTTGATTGTGGATACTCTGAACCGGAGATTGGGATTGACGAACCAGATCCGCTCTTCGGCGGCGGCTCTGTCGTACTCAGTGATCAGGACAAAAACGCCATCTTCAGTGATGTGATATTTCGCGGCTGCTGCCATTGTTTCAGCATAACCTCGATCGCGTAATAATAGTCCCCGATTCGGTAAATTTGGATCGGGAATAGGTACTAGGACAGTACTTCCTTTGAGCACTTCTTTTTCATCCCAATCTGACTCTCCTTCCCAGCTCATCTGAAATGGAGACACTGCTTGACTGGCATCGATTTCATAAGCCTGACAAAGTTCAACTACCGCCGGATTGTCGGGAGTGAGGGCAACGATATCGATTTCCGATCGCACTGCCTCAAAGTGACCAAAGATCATATGATGAGCACTACGCTGGGACTTCCATTGCCCGATCGAACCTGCTACAAATTGAGTAATGTCCATTCGTACCTAAATTAACGCTTTTTTGATTTCTGCTGCTGACGACGGGATTCTGGTTGGGGTGGCGCGACAGTTTTCGTCGGTGGTTGAGGTGATGGAGCTACATTCATTTGATCCAAGGGAATCAAAAATCCTGAAGCAACCGGAATATCCTCAACTCCGGGCATAGGAGCAGATAACATCCGCACATTCATCACTTTGCCACCACGTTTACCGATCGAGTGGATCGTATGTGCTAAAGAAGAATAGGGAACTTTTACTGTATAGGCACTAGTTCGCATCATTGCTTGATTAGGACTTCCAGCAATATCGATCGCACATTTACGACCAGCATCACCACTCAAATTAAACACAGTATTCATAAATTTTAATCTCAAATAAAGTGATCAAACTAACAAATTATCTATTTATTTCAGCTATAGAGATCCTAAATGAGAAGCTTAGTCCCTAGAGGGCGGGCACGAGCGGCGTTTTTATTCTCCTGGGGGAGCGGGCTTCCGCCAACGGGGGTTCCCCCCGTTGGCATAGCCTCTCCGTCAGGAGATATAAAAAAACGACAAGACAGCACCGCCCCTACAAGTGGACTTTACTATGAGGAACTCAAATAGAATTGCTATATCAACTATCAACTAATTACTTAGCCGACTTCACTGATACTAAGAATCTTGCCACCAGTTTTCTGGATGTTTTGAATCTTCCGAGATAACTGACTGTAGTTGACTTCAAATGTCACAGCACTCTGAGTCACCCGCGCCCCAAAATTAGCGTTGGTAATTGCGATGCGGAAACGCTTTCCAGTATTGGCATAAGCACCAGAACCACCACGAGCAGGCGGCTTGATTGCTGTATTCCGATTACCACCGATATCACTAATCAATTTAGCTTTTTTGGTGCTGTCGCTACTGGATGCATCACCCCGCATCAGTGCAAATGCACGGTTGAAAGTAACGTTTTTGCTGCCCAATTGACTCTTGTTGCCACGAGTACAAGGAACAACATTCTCTCCGAAGCTCATGCTATATTCATCGCTACTAATGTAGGAATCAATCTCAGCTTCTAAACCAGATTGATTATAAATCAGTACATGTTCGGCGATTTCAGCTTGGTCATTTGGTGCGCGACCAAGTAAATGTTTGAAGTTTAATTCAACCAATCGGTAAGCAGAGGAAGTAGCAAAGAATAAAGCGCGATACAAGTCAGACTGAGCGACTGCACGCACAAATTCTTTGACGGTGATATCGCCGTTGCGGAGCATTGACTCTGCACTGGTGAGGCGTTCGCTCTCCATGATGTGGGAGTTCCCCAATACTTGCTTGTAAACTGCCCGAATTACTGTCTGCAAGTCGTCTTCACTTGCTTGAGGACGTAGTTCGACTGGATCTGCATCGGTTAACCAAAGTGCCATGATATTCAGTCCTAAAAAATGAGTTTTGTTTTATAAAATGAGATTAAAAGTTGTGAGGAGTAACTAAATTGGGGATATTGGGGTGATGCGGAGATTTACCCACCCCGTCGCTCCGCGCCACCCCTCCGAGGAGGGGATTTTCCATGCAATCCCCTTTAGGGGATTGCATTCGTCACCCTTGATGAAATCTAGGGCATAAATCCCCTCCTCGGAGGGGTGCCGTAGGCGGGGTGGGTAGATCCCCACCACCCACCAACATCTAAACGATCTCAGTAATACTAACGATCTTGCCGCTGGTGCGGTTGATGCGTTGAATCTGAGGAGTCATCCGATCGCCAGGTACGATATATTCAGTAGTACTGACGCGACGTGGACCAGTAAACTTGGAACCCGTAACGACAATGCGGAACATCTTCTTGCTAGCTTCGCCGGAACCACCCAGGCTGACGCGAGATGCGGCAACTTTGCTGGTGCTGTTGGTGGCAACTGAGTAGACTAGTTGGGAGGATTTGACAGAACTGCTAACCTGTGCTGGACCGCGATCGATCGCAAACATCCGGTTATAAGTTACTTGGCTCTTACCAGCTTCGGAAATGGTGCGATTGTAAGGAACGATGTTCTCGCCAAATACCGACTGATACTCGTCACTATCCAGGTAGGAATCGATCTCAGCATCATAACCTTCAGCTACACATCGGACGATGTGCGCGGAAACTTCAGCTTTGGATTCGGGTGGACGACCCAAAATGTGCATGAAGTTCAGTTCAACGAACCGATAAGGCGCACATTTCTGGAAGTAGCGAGTGGAGTAAAATTCAGATTTAGCAACAGCACGTACAAATTCCCTGACAGAGATGCTACCGTCGCATAGTTGGGACTCAGCAGAGGTCAAGCGTTCGCTTTCCATTACATGGGGATTGCCCAGTACCTGTTTGTAAACTGCGCGAATAACTGCTTGCACGTCTTCGGCAGAGCGGTTAGACCACAATTCCATTTTTGTCATTGTTGCCATAGTATTTTGATTCTAAATTATTGTTTTTTGTAGACACCTACGTGAAAATCAGCGGCTTTCACCGCGACGATTTTGCTAAGAATAGCGTTTAACTTTCAGTTTGGAGTGTGATGCCCTTTATTTATGAGCGAACAATCATCAAATAAAGATATTTAGATCTCTACTTAACAACTGTTCTAAGGTGATTCCCGATAAATAATATACCAATCAAACGGGTTTTCTCTTTGCAGAGAGGCTTCGCCAACGACTTCGCTCAACCCTCGGTGGTTGAGCGAAGTCGTTGGCGTTAGCCTGCCGTAGGCATAACCACAAACATGGGTATGTTTATTGCTGGCAATCACCTAACCCCTAAAGCCTAAAGCTATCAAGCCTAACTCCTAATTTAAACCGCAGTCATACTGACGATCGAACCACCTTGCTTGTGAATCCGTTGGTAGGTTTCCGAAAGCTGGTCGTAGGGCACCATGTAGACTTGGTTGCTGCGACGGAACTTGGAAATATTGTTGAGAGTTTTGGCGCGATAACCAGTAACTTCGATCCGGTAAACCTTGCCATTTTCACCAGCACCAGCACCGTGGCGTGAGCGAGGATTGATTGGCGGATTGCGGAAGGTGTTACCAGGGGCGGTAACGGCTGTAGCCGTGGCATTAATCACCAAAGCGTTAAGTTTTGGTGTTTTGCCGGACAAGTCGGCTTTGAGGGAGCTAGTAGACGCGCCACGTACCAATTGGAACGTGTGAGTGAATCCAACCATGTGCGTGATTGCTTCAGTCTTGTAGCCACGGATGTAAGGAACGAAGTTGTCCCCAAATACGTTTTGATATTCATCGCTGTCGATATATGAATCGATTTCAGCGTCGAAATCACCAGCATCCAAGATCGCGCTGTGGGCTTTCATTTCATCATAGCTATTAGGCGCACGACCCAATAGATGACGGAAGTTCAGCTCGACAAAGCGATAGCGGGGACAATCGCTAAAGCGAGACATGTACGCATCGGATTTGGCGATCGCGCGGACAAATTCCCGCACGCTGTAGTATCCACTCTTAAACTGAGACTCGGCAACTACTGCCCGCTCACTTTCCATCACATAGGCATTGCCCAGTACTTGACGGTAAACGGCGTTAATAATCACCTCGGCTTCCTCAACGGAACGTCCAGGCACCCACTCTACTGGCGGGGTTTCGTCAAACAGGCTAACACCTAGCTGTGATGCTGGTCCAAAATACATTTACTAAGTCTCCTTATCACGAACAATAATAAATCTGAGAACAATTGTCTCAAAATTTTAAGCAAGTTTGGCACTACCTTTACAAGTAATAACCATTCCAGCGATCAATTATGAGAGACTCCAAGCTCTAGCAGGCACATCAGTAACCTAAATTAGCTATCTAGTCGTTCTATCAGTTTTTATAATCTTACCTATACTAATCTTCATATATAGGTGTTACCCTGAATGCTAAGAATCGTTACATCTTATTGTTTCGACACATTGTGCCACTCTGGTGTCAGAGTGGTATCACTTTTTGGGAGTTGGGAGTGGGGGAGTGTGGGAGGAGGGGCTATCCACTATCCACTATCGACACTAGATGTCTAATTTTTCACTGGGAAGGGAGTATCTATAGAACCCATTTGAGATCTCCTGTCTTGTCGGTTTTTTATTCTGGGGGAACCCCAGAATAAAACCGCCGCTAGTGGGGAGGGCAGGTTTTGTCCGAAGACGATAGTGTTAGGCGACAATTGTTAGCATGAACCTGCCCCTACGACATACTGGCAAAGTGCATCATCTATTCTTCCATGAATTTGTAGGGGTGGGTGTCTTGTCGTTTTTTTATATCTCCTGTCGGGTTTCTAGGGCGATGGAAGCGAGACAAGGCAGGAGAATAAAAACGCCGCTTCATGTAATCTAATGTCGATATCACCGTTCGATTTTAAACAAAACCCACCCTTCTCCACCAGCACCCTTAAGAGATCTCAAATAGGTTCTATAGCTCGATCGATATTTGTCTCATCGCCATACGGTTTTGCTGGACAGAGATCGGAAACTCAACCATCGAGAATACCCTAATTGCAGTACTATCAAACACCAACCGCACAGCCGTTCCAGTTGCTAAGTCTAGATCGATCGAGGTGCGGGCGTAAATCGCCTCACCGCTGGGTGTGACTAGCCAATATCGATACTCGCGTCCGAGGAATTGTCGATCGCGAACTTTAATCTGACTGGTTTCATCAGGGATTAATTGGATTGCTTCCTGGCAGATCATCACCTCCGCCCGATCTCCACTGGTGGAATTGCCTTTAAACCAGCCAAGCTCAGTTTGCCAACCGTCTTGTTCCCACCGAGCGGGGAGAAAATTAGCCTGAGTGACAAACTCTGCTACAAATCTAGACTGTGGTGCTTGATAAAGGGCTTCAGGCTTGCCGATTTGCTCTAGATTACCTCCATTCATCACCGCGACTAGATCGCACATTGACAGTGCCTCCTCTTGGTCGTGGGTGACGAGAATTGCCGTGGTGCGAGTAGTCTTCAAAATGTCGCGAATCTCTTGACGCAGGCGCAATCGTACCTGGACATCCAAATTACTTAGCGGCTCATCCAGCAACACGATCGCAGGCTGTGGAGCCAATGCCCGCGCCAAGGCTACCCGCTGCTGCTGCCCCCCTGATAGCTCATGAGGATAGCGCAGTTCTAGCCCCTTTAGCCCAACTAGATCGATCGATTCTGCCGTTAGATCCTGAATTTGTTTCGCTGAAAATTTTTGGCGGCGGGATTGCTGTAGTCCAAATCCGATATTTTTCGCCACTGTTAAATGGGGAAATAGGGCATAATCCTGAAAAACCATCCCCACATCCCGACGTTCAGGGGGTAGCCATTCACCGTCACTAGCGACAATTTGCCCAGCTAATTCGATCGTGCCAGATTGGGGTCGATCGAACCCCGCAACCATTCGCAGTAGGGTAGTTTTGCCACAGCCTGAAGCTCCTAGTAATCCTAGTAAATCTCCTTGCTGGAGCGTGAACGAAACCGCATTGACAGCAGGCGCAGCAGCTCTAGCAAATTGTTGAGAAACACGATCGATCCGCAGGATGGCAGGGTCAGACATTTACTTGAAAATAACCGTCAATAGTATTCTTTCCCATAGTAAGGTAAGCTCAGGTACTTTGTTGATCTGAGTTACGATCGAGATCGATAACACTATAAAAATTGTATTCTAGCAACTGTCAACTAAAAAATTGAATTAAACCCTAGTACAAGGCACACAGCTTGCTCTATTTCGCTCCAATAACTGTCCTCTAGAGTTCCTAGCTTGTTAGCGATTCGCTGACAATCCACAACTCTCATTTGTTCGAGGTGAATTCCTCTATTTCCATCTAATCCATTTTCCACAGTCATCTCAACATTGACTACAAACGGATAAGCTTTCGAGCCTTTCAGCAAAGGGGCAACCATTGTTGTATTCGATTGAGCGTTACCGACATCGTTCTGTAGAATTACACAAGGTCGTTTTTTAGCTGTTTCATTGCCTACTGTCGGGTCTAAGTTTACCCACCAAATCTCGCCCCTTTTATACTGTAAATCACCCTTGGGCATCGAGTCCATCCCCAATAGCTATCTCCCACAACTTAGTCTCAGCTTGATATTCAGGATCATTTGCCAGTTCTATATAAGCCTCTTCCAACTCTTTCAACAATTGGCTCTTTTTTGCTTTAGATAATATTTCGTTAATAAACTGGCTGCGATTTTGACTCGATCGATCGACGAACTTTAATACTTCTTCGTCTAGTGTGATGCTAACTTTTGCACTCATATTATAATCTTACTAATTGGTCGGATACGAATATCCTAGCACAAAGAGGTTTAAAATCTCTAAAGCCGTGCAGCACTGCCAGAAACACGATCGATCCGCAGGATGGCGGAGTCAGACATTTACTTGAGAATAACCGTCAATAGTATTCTTTCTTATAGTAAGGTAAGCTTAGATATTTTATTCGTCTGATTCATTATTGGTATGCGATCGCTTTGAAGTAAGTCTGCTGGGGTAACATCTGAATACTAGCTTCATCGATCGACTGAGTCGATTTTCAGTTTATGCCGATGCCGCCACATCACGAAGCCTGTCGAGATGAGGACAGTCGGAATCAAGCCCACCCAGAAGTACAAAATCCGCCCGACAATGCCGCCGAATAGCCCAAAGTGAAAATATCCATGCCTTGGGTAATCTTTTCGCCTAATGATGCCTTGGTGACATCGATCGCACTTAGCACTTTGCCACTATATCGATCGACATTTACAAAACTCCGTCCCCAAGTAGGATTTCCATACCAATCTCCAGGCACTTTTTTACGGACTTTATACACCTCTGTTGGTTGTTGGGGAAGATCGATTTGGGTGGCGATCCCTTGGGGCATGGCTCGATCGATCGCTTGCAGAGCTTGAGCGAGATCGATGGGCGGCTTACCAGGAATAGGCGTTGAAACAAATTCCTCGACTGGTACGGGCGAAAATGTCAGGTGATAGATGAGTGGATAGGCGATTTTTGGGAAGTTATAAGCAAAACCTGTAATTAATGCCAAAGAGAGAAAAGTACCGCTAACGATGCCATTTACTTGATGGATGTCAAAATTACGCCGTTTGATGTGCCCATCCCATTTGATTTTAAATCCGGTGGAGAGTTTCCGCCATCCCGACCATAAGGCGATGCCCGTCACCATCAGCACAAATCCGAGCAATCCGGTAATGCCCATAATTACCGTGCCAATTTCACCGCTGAGTAATGTGTGGTGGAGGCTCAAGATTGTATCCTGGAGAGCGTGCGATGGGGCGGTGCCGAGTACTTTGCCCGTGTGGGGATTGACGAGTACCTCAATCGATTTTTCAGCGTTATCTAGTCGCTCTAAATAGATCGTTGCTGGAGAATCTTGGGGATGGTTGGGAAAAGTGTAAGGTGAGATCGTCTTAACAACAGGATAGCCGCGACTAATTGGGGCAGTTTTGGCATTGTTGATGAGTACTGCTAATGATAATCTTTCACCTTGCGGATCGATCGATTCAATTCCTTGTTCGGTAAAGTATTCGTTGGTGTCCATCAAAACAATCAGAGTACTGCCAGTTAATCCGGCGATCGCGATTAGAATTCCCAACACTAGTCCCAGTAGTCGATGCCATTTAAAAATTAGTTTACGGATATTGCTAACTTTTTTCATCTAAAAGTTCTCTCATTCCACATCAAAACTCCACAGACACTGTTCCCTGCACGGTAAATGGATTACCAGGATAGATCAGGGCACTATTTTGAGATGATTCAAAATATCGCGTGCCAAACAGATTTTTAAAATTGAGTCCGATTCGCCATTTATCGCGCTTGTAGAAGATCGAAGCATCAGCTCTCAAATAAGAAGGCAGCACAAAATCATTGGGTAGTTCAGCTTCGCGATCGCCGATGTAAAATAAACCTGTACCAAACCCTACTCCCTTGAGATCCCCTTCCTGAATTTCATAGCTTGTCCAAAGACTCGCTCCATTCTTAGGTGCATTAATCAGTGTGTTTCCCACAGGTAAATTATTATCTTTTGTGATAACTGTATTGTTGAGAAATGCAGAGGCAATGATATTCCAACCTGGTCTAATTTCTCCACCAATATCTAGCTCTAAACCACGGCTTTGGGCTTCTCCCACCGGAATCGAAAAATTTGGATTTTCAAGATCGGTAGTCAGGATATTGGTCTTATTAATCTGATAGGCAGCTAATGTTGCCGTAAATTTGTTGCCTAAATCAGCTTTTACCCCTGCTTCAAATTGTGTCCCTCGCGTTGGATCGATCGATGCTCCGGCAGAAGTTGTAGCATTATTTGGGACAAAAGAACTGCTAAAGCTAGTATAAAGAGAAACAGGCTCAATGGGTTGATACACTAAGCCAACACGAGGTGAAAATGCCTGATTATTGAATTTCCCCCCACTAACAGTGGGTACATCTGATGGAGATCCTTCACTAAGGTTATTTTCAGTATTAGAAAAATCGTAGCGACCGCCGATGAGAAATTTTAGATTGGGCAATAAAGTTATCTGGTCTTGGACAGATACTCCTACTGTATTAGTAATAGAATTTGAATCAGCAATATTGGTGAATGTTGGGATCGGCGTTCCATAGGTTGGGTTATTAACATCAATGCCAAGTCCTGAAAATGCATCAGAAAAATCAAACTTAGCTTGACTACGAGCTAGTTCCACTCCAACTAAAAGCTGATGATTGACAGAGCCTGTATCAAACTTAGCAGTCAAATCCGTTTGCCAGGATAAGCTGTCCTGAATTGAGGGGGAATTATCCAATGAATAGAAGCGAGAAAACTGATTCGAGATCGGATCGAAATCTAAGAGTCGAAATGTCTTACCCTGAGATCGTCTAAAGGAAGCTCCAACCGCAGTCCGCAGGCTAATATTTTCGCTGAATTTATGCTCTAGTGTGGCATTTAGATTATTGGTTGTACTGCGAAAAGAATCATTAGGTTCTCCCAAAAAACGACTAATGGGGAGACGAAAAATTACGGGATCGATGGGTAATCCATCATCAAAGGTTTGCCCAGATGACAAAAACTCATATCCAACAATCAACTTTGTGGCTTCGCTAAACTGATAGCTGAGAGTAGGCGCAATGGAAAACTGTTCTCTCTTGACAAAATCCCTAAAGCTGCCAGAGTTTTGGTACGAGCCTGTGAGTCGATACAGGAGCTTTTTATCTGCTGTAAGCGGGCCAGAGATATCAACGGATGGTTCATAAAAACTAAACTGTCCGGCGGTCAATGTTGCGGAGTAAGATGGTTTGTCTAGGGGCTGCTTCGTGACAAAATTAACCACACCACCTGGTTCAAATTGACCATGAAGCACTGAAGCGGGACCCTTGAGCACTTCAATGCGTTCGATGTTATTGGGTGCAATTTCAGATGCTCCTACTCTGAAACCATTTCTGAGGGAAGCCGACTCGGTACCAAATCCTCGGATATTAAACCGTGTATCTGTATCGTCGCCAAAGTCCCGTTGGGCTACTACTCCAGAGACAGTCTGTAGGGCCTCAGAAATTCGCGTCACCCCCCGATCTGTTATCACCTGTTTTGGGATTACCTGAATTGAGCCAGGGACATCGCGCAGGGGAGTATCAGTTTTGGTGGCAGTAGTCGCATTGGGCACCTGATAACCAGGTTGTTTCCGTCTACCAGTCACCGTTATTTCAATATCATCTGTCGCTGCTGGCGTTTCGGCGACAGGCGCAGCAGCAGACACAGGCGTAATTACTAAACTACGCTCATTCGCCACTACCACAGCCGTAGGCACCCCCTCGGTACCAGTAATTTGTACCCGCACATAAGTAGGCGATGCCTGTGTCACCAGAATATTCGCAATTCCGGTTACAGGGTTTTCTACCCGAAATTCCCGATCTTTACCTAATGACAGAGCGGCATTAGGAATATCAAAGTACAAAATTCTGCCCTGAGTTGTAGACGCAGGAGCAGCAATGTTTCCAGCAGTTGTCTCTAAAACCACTTCAACGCTCGTGGCAGTAGGATTGACTTTTACTCCCGTAATTTGAGTCAGCAGCGGCGTTTGCGAGAGCCAATCTTTGACTGTTGCCGCAGGTGTATCGATGCCCACTGGTTGAGTCGCTGTTACTACGCGCTCATTTGCCCTAGCACCCTGCGCTATCAATACCGCCGCCACCCCAATCGCCCACAGACACAACCGCTTACTCATCTTGCTAGGAAACTTGTTAGTTTTAATTAATTAAGAATTACTAGCAATAGTGTATCTAGATTGGATCGATCGTCCCTATGCCGAGCCGGATCTTTTGCCAAGTTGTAAAGAGCTTAAACCTCGATCTCTTAGAGTTCAGCTAACTGTCATCACCGGAATCGATGCGGACAAAGCATTCCAAACCTCCGCTAATCGTCCAAATCCAATCGATTCATAGCCACTAGCCTCGTATCTTTGCACCATTTGTTCCTTGATACCGAGTTTGGCGGCTAGTTCCTTTTGAGTCATCCCCAAGCTAATCCGTTTTTGAATTAATACTTTAGGTAGATCCTCGATCGCACCCATTGTAATTTCGACCTTCCCCGCTTTGAGATCGTTGTATGCTTGGATTTCCATCTGCATTCGATCAATCTGCGTCTGAAAGCTATTCTGCATTCCTGCTAGTTGACTGGATGGAATGTTTGGTTGTGCTAGTAACTTGTCAATAACCTGTTTCAGCTTATCGATCTCACCTTTAGTGACTTTATATTGGTGTTCGTTCTGGATCACGACTAATTACCTCGTTATATCAAAACTGCTAAGATCGACTTCTACGATTCCGATTGGTTCACCATCGCGGTTTTTTTGCAAAAATCCCTGAAATGCCGACATGAAATCCATCCGCAGCTCACAGCCAAAACGGGCGTGTTGTTCGTCGATATCTTGAAAAATCGGATCTAGCGCACTGCTATCGATACCCATCCCGTCAAAACAACCATCAATGTCATTTGGTCGTTCCTTACTAGTGATAAAACTACCACCGATGTAAATAGTCTGACAACCAGATCGAACTAGTAGTTTGAGTGCAAACATCAAGCCAGACAATAGGTTAGCACGTCGAGAGTTATACCCATATCGCTCCCAAAAATCCGCCCAACTCATTACCCAAATTCCAGGCGGTAGATAGCCATTTTCTGTAAATGGGGGCATTCAATTAGTTCTCGATCGAACGTGACAATAAAGCTGTAATTCTTTCAATAATAACACAACTTTTTAGTTGGAGTTGACTTAGTGCAACTTTTTCATTAAAATAAGCGATCGATCCCGATTACAAACCATTGCGCCAAGTGCGATAGGCAGTAGGAGTCATGTTAAATCGTCGCTTAAACGCCGCACTAAACCGACCATGACAACTATAGCCCACCCCAAATGCCACCTCTTGCACCGTCATGTTACTGGCATACAGCAAGTCTCTAGCCCGCTCCATTCGATATGCCCACAGATAGCCAAACACCGTAGTCCCAAAAATTTGGCGAAATCCGGCTTTGAGCTTGTAATCATTGAGGTTGACTTGTTGAGCGAGGGCGAGTAGAGAGGGCGGGCGATCGTAACAATCTAGTAAAATACTGCGAGCATGATAAATACAATCTCGATCGGCTGCTGTCAGCGGACGAGAGGATAGGGAATTTCGATCGCCTAGATCTGTAGCAGCTAGTCGCAATGCGATGAGATCCAGACATTGGGTTTCCAAATACACCTGACGGGTGAGATCGGCAAACGGACAATCGACAATGCGATCGAGTACCATCTGCATCGCTGGTGTAGTTTGCTCCATCTGAAAGTATTTGAGCAAACCGATATCATCAGTTTCTAGGTATTGATCGAAAGATAATGGCAGCAATTCGCGCAAACTCTCTGGCTGCGATCGATAGAATTGCGGCGAGATTTCAATATCCACCTTCAAAATCCGCTGTCCGGCTTGCCAGTAAAAGGTATTATCGGGAATAGGTTCATCAAAATAGCTAGCGACAAAGCTCTTTCCTGCTAATACTTGCTCTGAATAATTATCGCCACTTACCATAAAGCTCAATTCCAATCCAGCCTGTTCGGAACCACTCGCCGATTCGACAAATAAGTCTGTGGCTAGATCGTATCGATCGATTAATAAGTTAATGCCACAGGGTAGATCGATCGATTGTCGGTAGCCGCGACTGTGCTGATGAGGATCGTCTAAGTTGACTCGATAACCACTTGTGGTAGCTGCTGGATCTGAGAGAAAAAGAGGCATGAACAAAAGTACCGAGTCTTATTAGAACTTTATCTCAATACTATTCTTTCTTATAGTAAAGTGAGCTTAGATATTTTATTCGTCCGAGTCATTTTTGGTATGCGATCGCTTTCTGGCTCCAACCGCTTTCAACTGCTCCGTGTGGATGGCTGGACTGTAATTACCGTCTTGCTCTCAATTTTACTCTCACTGCCAATTTGGGTCGTATTGAGCAGCGGTTTTGTGGATGCTCGATCGGTTTGGCAACATCTGGCGAGTACTGTTCTGGGCACGTATATCAGCAACTCGCTGATTTTAGCGATCGGGGTGGGAATTGGTACTGTAGCAATCGGGGTGAGTACGGCGTGGCTAGTGACGCTGTGTGAGTTTCCAGGACGGCGATTATTTGAGCCGTTGCTACTGTTGCCATTAGCTGCGCCTGCGTATATTCTGGCGTACACCTACACGGATTTATTGGAGTATTCGGGGCCGATTCAGAGCCAGTTGCGGTCTTGGTTTGGCTGGGAGAGTGCCCAGGACTACTGGTTTCCGAGTGTGAGATCGATCGGTGGGGCGATCGTGATGCTGACGTTGGTACTGTACCCATATGTGTATCTGTTGGCTCGATCGGCATTTTTGACCCAATCCAGTCGGTTGCTCGAAGCCAGTCGCAATCTTGGCTGTAGTCCGTGGCAGAGTTTCTGGCAAATCGCTGTGCCGTTGGCGCGTCCAGCGATCGTTGCAGGGGTATCGCTGGCGTTGATGGAGACGCTCAATGATTTTGGCACGGTGGAATTTTTCGCAGTACCAACGTTTACTACGGGTATCTATCGGACTTGGTTTGGCATGGGCGAACGCTTGGCGGCATCGCAACTGGCGATATTACTGCTGCTGTTCATTTTTGGATTGATTATACTAGAGCGGATTTCCCGCCAGCAGCAACGCTATTATCAGAATGCTGGACAGGGGCGGGCGATGTCTCCCTATCTGCTGTCTGGGTGGCGGAGTGGACTGGCGATCGTTAGTTGTAGTCTGCCTGTGCTTTTAGGATTTTTGGTACCAGTCGGGCTGTTGCTGCAATTAATTCGGGTTAATAGCGCGGCTGCTGGAACGACGCGGGATGATAGTGATTTCCCTGGAGATCGGGAATCGAGTGCGGTGATTGCAACTAATATGCCCGACAGGTTTTGGGGATTTGCCAATCATAGCCTCACATTGGCACTGCTGACTGCGGCGATCGCAATCCTGGTTTCGATCTTCTTAGCTTACAGCCAACGCCTCCGCCCCGCCAATCGCTGGGCAACTCAGATGGCAACATTGGGCTATGCTATCCCTGGAGCCGTAATTGCCGTCGGCGTGCTGGTGCCATTGGGACAGTTTGATAATACCGTTGATGCTTGGAGTCGATCGAATTTGGGTGTTTCAACGGGGCTGTTGCTGAGTGGCACGATTTTCGCACTGGTGTTTGCCTATCTCGTTCGCTTTCTCGCCGTCGGCTTTGGCGCGGTAGAGTCAAGTTTGGAGCGGATCAAGCCCAGTCTAGATGATGCTTCGCGGAGCCTCGGTTGTGGGACAATTGCCACGTTGCAACAAGTTCATCTACCTATGATGCGAAGTGGACTAGTCACAGGTTTGATTTTAGTATTTGTAGACGTGATGAAGGAGCTACCCGCCACCCTAATTATTCGACCATTTAATTTTGATACCCTCGCAATTCGAGTTTATAATTTAGCTTCGGATGAGCGGTTGGCAGAAGCTGCTGCGCCAGCACTAGCGATCGTGCTGGTGGGGCTATTGCCTGTGCTGTTACTTAGTTGGCAGATGGTTAGAGTCGTTGGCGGAGAGCCAGCTCCAAAAGAGAATCGAGATCGATCGTAACGAAGAGCAGGGGTTTAAATCCCCCACCCTAATAACCTCCCGTGTACAGAACCCATTTGAGTCTTTGAAATACGCATGTATTCATCTGCCTGTATGGGTCTGTAGGGGCGGGTTTATGCAAGCAAATATCGATTGTAACGTTCGAGATCGAACAAAACCCGCCCTCTCTAACAGGGTTTCTAGATCGCTAAAAAGATCTCAAATGGGTTCTATCCACATCTCTAGATAGAAGCGAATAATTTAAGTCCAACCAGATCGATCCATAACGCGCAACGCTGCTGCGTTCTTTTGCCCAAATATTTTGGGATTCATGGACTCGGCTTTGAACTTGCCATATCCAGTCAACGCTGCATTCATTGGAACGCCGCTCACCGCCGGATACTCAAAATTACTGCCAGCAAAGATCCGTTGCGCTTCTGGACTCGCTAGATACTCCAGATATTTGAGTGCCGCCTCTTTGTTGGGTGCAAACTTGGCAATTCCACCGCCGCTAATATTGACATGGGTGCCGCGATCTGCCTGGTTGGGGAAAATAATCCCAACTTTCTCAGCAATTGCGCGATCTTCTGGCTTACTCGAATTTGCCAGTCTCGCCAGATAGTAAGTATTGGAAATAGTCAAATCGGCTTCACCTGACGCAACTGCCTTGATTGACGAAACATCATTGCCGCTGGGTTTCTGAACTAGATTTGCTACCAGTGCCTTGATCCAGCTTTCTGTTTTTGCTTCGCCGATTGCTGCTACCATCGCGGCAACTAGGGATTGATTGTAGATATTGCCTGACGATCGCATTACCAGCTTACCTTTCCATTTCGGATTTGCCAGATCTTCATAACGGGCAAGATCGCTCGGCTTGATTCTGGCTTTGTTGTACATGATCACACGGGCACGCTTGGCAAAGCCAAACCAATGACCATCGGGATCCCGCAAGCCAGCACTAATCTTAGAATACAGCAGGCTACTCGTGGGGACTTTTTGGAACAGCTCGGCTTGTTCTATCCGCCATAAGTTACCCGCATCTACGGTAATGAGCACGTCTGCTGGACTATTGGCACCCTCACTCTTGACTCGTTCGATCAATTTATCAGCGGGTGCTTCAACTAGATTAACCTTGATGCCAGTTTTTTTGAAGAAGCCTTCATAGACTTGATTATCGGCATCATAATGCCGAGCTGAGTAGAGGTTGAGCACTTTGCCAGCTTGAGCAAAGCTGTCGTTGGGATTCAAAGCTTGATGAATCGCTACTGTTGTCAGAGCGACACCAGAAGCCAAGAATGTGCGTCGTTTCATGTTCATTTTTGCAAAATTGAGATGGGGTAAGGGCATCTTTTTATATTATGCTGCAAAATAGTGGACATTTTTTGCGATTAATTATCATTTGATTGAGCTGATCGATCTGCCTGGTTTAGAATAAGCGTATAATGCTATTCAAAGCAGTTTGAGGTTTGGCATTTTGGAAACATACGAGTTTGATGTCGTCATTATTGGGGGTGGCCCAGCGGGTTGTACCTGTGCGCTATACACATCCCGTGCCGATTTGAAAACCGTTATTCTAGACAAAAATCCGGCGGTAGGTGCTTTAGCGATTACCCACAAGATTGCGAACTATCCAGGTGTTGCTGGGGACGTAAGTGGCGAAGAATTGCTGGATGTGATGCGGGAACAAGCGATCGCCTTTGGGACAACATATCAACGTGCCCAGGTGTTCGGGATTGACGTTGAAGGGCCATTAAAAAAGGTTTATACCCCTGAAGGTACTTTTGTCGGCAAGACGCTGGTACTGGCTACAGGCGCGATGGGGCGAGTAGCTTCGTTTCCAGGTGAAGCAGAATTTTTGGGGCGTGGGGTGAGTTATTGTGCTACCTGCGATGGGGCATTCTACCGCCAGCGAGAAGTGGTAGTAGTCGGTAATAATCACGAAGCGATCGAAGAAGCTCAGGTATTGACGAAGTTTGCCTCGACGGTACATTGGGTAACTGTCAAAGATCCGCTGGCGGATGATGCCGTCGCTCAAGAATTATTGAGCATGTCAAACATCAAGCATTGGAGCAAAACCCGCCTGATGCAGATCGAAGGTAATGATGGTGGCGTAACTGGGGTGCAAGTCAAACCCAAGGGACAAGCAGAGAGCCAATTACTGCCTGTAGAAGGAGCGTTCATCTATCAAAGTGGTTCCAAACCGATTACCGATTTTGTCGGGGGTCAGGTGGAGGTAAATGCCGATGGTGGGATTAAGGTAAACGAGCTGATGGCGACGAATGTAGAGGGAGTTTGGGCAATTGGCGACATTCGCAATACACCATTTAAACAAGCGGTGGTAGCGGCTGGAGATGGCTGTATTGCGGCGATGTCGATCGATCGTTTTCTCAATAGTCGCAAATCAATTAAACCAGATTGGGATCACACGTAGGGTGTGTTACTGCGCCTGTCTTGTCGTTTTCTTATGCGGGGGGAACCCCCGCATAAAAACGCCGCAGCATAACGCACCAACATCTGCTTTATTTAAGATAATTATCAATTAGAACGCAATGCTCGAAACATTCCAAATCGGCATAAACCCGCACCGAAGGCTAGGCGCATCAGTAGAATTGTGGGGACTTCCCGCAGTGATTTGATAAACCCAGAGAATCCAAAGCTGATTAATCCGACTGGGCGGGCGATGCCTTGCCATACCGAATCAATCCAAGAGGGTAGGGTCTGAACTGTCCAATCTGCGGTAGTAACACTGCCCTCTACTAGCCCTGTTTCTGCTAACAGCTCTGAAAAACCCTCAATGCTCGAAAACGCTGGGTGTGACCATTGATCGAGGAGCTGCTGCATCACGGGCTTTTCCCAAAAATTGAGCGGAACTTGGCGATCGTCACGTTGGTTCCAATCGGCTACAACCAGTACACCACCTGGCTTGAGTACCCGCATTAGCTCTCTAGCGAAGACGGCTTTAACGGGCATATGGGGGCCAGCCTCGATCGACCACACTACATCAAAACTGGCATCAGGGAAAGACAGAGCCATCGCATCATCGACTTTGAACTCGGCACTCACATCTTCAGGCGTGAGTGCCTGAGCGCGCTTGACTTGTCCAGGGCTAATTGTAATCCCAGTGACAGCAAATCCGTACTCTTTTGCCAGAATCCGACTACTGCCACCAATCCCACAACCGACATCTAAAACGGTAGTATTTGGTGATAACTTGTCTAAGCCGCCCCAGCGTATCATCTCATGAACAAAATCAGCCTTAGCCGCCAGAAAATCCTTCTGTTGTGGTGGCGAACCATAGTGTCCGAGATGAATATGTTCGCCCCAGTAGTACTCCAAGATGCCGTCCTCTGTCCATTCATCATAGGATGTGGCTACAGAGTCGGATGTTTGGTAGGGGCGAGCTGTGAGCAAATAAACAGCAATACCGACGATCAGTAATGCGACGATGATGCCCAGTGTAGAGAAGAGTAAACTCATTGAGGTCAAAACTTAATTTTAGCGTTTTGACGATTCTCCGCAACAGCGGCTGTATCTCGCTCTACAAGAATTATTACAGCCCTGAACCTAGCCGCTCGATCGACTTAAAATAGCAAATGATGGTAATTCACAAACAGCAGCTCTCAACAGCATCACAAGTTATCTACATCATCAGTATCAATTGCTAGTCATCATTTTTGGATTAAATTATGACAGTTACTTCAGAACAAGCTAGAGAAATTATTCGCTGGGGGAATCAACATCGACGGATGTTGAGAGAAAATTATCGCCGTCAGTTTGTTGCTTACAGTGCAACACAATTTTTAGCAGCAGGAACGGATTATCACCAAGTCAAAGCAGATGCTCAAAAAGCAGGCGAACCATTTTTAATTGATTGGATGCCTGCTTTAACAGCAGATGTTCAGTTTTATTGGGTGAAGTTTTATGGGCTAACTGGAGATGCTTGGGAACCGCTGTATCCAGTTACTCTTACCTGCGAATCTAACAGCGAAGAGATTTTGATGTTAGTAGATTCTGGTGCTCAATTGAGTCTGATCAGTCGAGAAGTTGGTGATTCATTGGGGTTTGAGATATCTAAGGGGGAGCCAATTACTACTGGAGAAGGCGTTGGTGGTGAAGTCCAGTCTGTGAAAAGAATCATCGACTTAACCATTGATAATCGTACTTTTAAAGCTCCAGTTGCTTGGCTATTAACGGAAATTACTAATGCCCCATTGCTATTAGGACGAGAGGTTGTGTTTGATTTATTTGATGTTAAATTTGTGCAGGCGGAGGAACGGATTGAATTTGAGTGGCGAGGGAAAAGTGGTCAAATCAATAATTAATTGGGGATTTAGATTCCTGGTTTTGAGTAATATCTGCTCAGTTACTCAGGCCTTTTCATTCAAAATTACACCGAATTGGACTGACCATTGGCGTTTGGATAAGTTACCCATTCTAGATTTTAGCTAAACTAATATTCGAGGAAAAGCGGGGTATGAGTCTATTGGCGATCTAATCGTGATAGCAGCATTATAGATAAAGCTAATACTAGATATACTTTACGCTGGCAAAGCTTGCGTTTTTGCCACAAACAATTTGTGAGTATGCAAAACGTATGTTGGTGCGTTACGCTACGCATTCGCGTAGCGTCTGCGATAGCAGGGTAACACACCCTACAATAGCTCAAATTATCACCGTGCAATATAGTACTTTAATTTGATCGACAATACTCACCCAAAACGCTCCTCGATCGAAACTAAAGGTTTAAATCCCCATCCTAGAAACCTAATTCTCAATTCCCAACTAGCTGGCAACATAATCACGGAAGCTGCTGTGCCGACGGAAGTGGGCTAAAGCTTGATGCTCTAGCTGCCGGACTCGTTCGCGACTGAGATTGAGAATTTCGCCGACTTTGGCTAGGGATAGCTCAGTGCCACCTTCCAGCCCAAACCGTAATCTAATCACCGCCTGCTGCTGATGGGTGAGTTCGTCTAGGGTGGATTGAAGTTCCTGGCGAAGGGATTCTTGGACGGTGTATTTTTCAGGGGAAATGCCGCCATCTTCGAGCAGTTCGGAGAGTTCGGTTTCCTGCCGATCTCCGACTCTGGCATCCAGGGAAATTGGTTGACGGGAAATAGTTAGATAGTCCCGAATCTGAGCGGGTTCGATTTCTAGAGCAGTAGCAATTTCGGCGGATGTGGCACTGCGTCCGAGTTGTTGGGAGAGTTCCCGCTGGGTTTTTTTGATTTTGTTGAGTTTTTCGGTAATATGGATGGGTAGACGGATCGATCGACCCTGTTGGGCGATGGCGCGAGTGATGGCTTGGCGGATCCACCAATAGGCATAGGTAGAGAATTTATAGCCTCTAGTGGGGTCAAATTTTTCGACTCCCCGTTCCAATCCCAAGGAGCCTTCTTGAATCAAGTCCAGAAAGTCTAGGTTCCGCTTTTGATATTTTTTGGCAATGGCGACGACTAACCGGAGATTAGCCTCGATCATCTTCTGCTTGGCATGATGTCCCAACTGCAAAACTCGATCGAGTTCAGCCGCTGAGAGTGCCGATTCACTTGCCCACTCTGTTGTCGTCGGCGGGCGATTTAAGGTCTGTTCTAGGCTCTGTTTCACCCCTTGCAGCAACATCATTTGCTGTACTTGCTTCCCATAGCAAATCTCTTGCTCGTGGGTGAGAAGTGGGACGCGCCCAATTTCATGGAGATAGCTGCGTACCGTATCTGTGTTAGATTTAGGTTGAGCGATTGCTTGATTTTTAACACTAGGCATGAGTTCGATTTAACTCCTCTTACAAGTGACTGTCAGAAACTTCCCCAGCTTACTTGTGCTGGTAGATCGATGATAGATACGCAGATTTTGGCAATGTTCCAGAGGGGGTCAATTCTGGTGCTAAATATCCAGACGTAAATAGGTACAGTAAAGTTCGCCAGTCTTTAGAACATAGCAGTCTTTCTGAGCTAGAAAACTTAATTTATCCTTAAATTGCTATTGGGGCGAGTTGCGTAAATTATGCAATTTAATTTTGAAACCACAGAAAGCCTGTCTGCATCAACCCCACGATGAATCCCAGCACGCCGCCTAGATTGACAATACCTTGAAGTTCACTTTTGACAATACCTTGAATTCCCGCTTCGAGATCGGCAGGAGATGTGGCTCTAACTCGATCGATAATTACTTGATCGATACTCAAAATCGGAATTACCTGAGTCACAATTTGTTCGAGATCCCGTTCGAGATAGCGATCGATAATAATCGCTAATTCCTCACTAACCACATCCAAAGATGATGTCAGCACCGTTGAATTTCGCAGCCTCCCGATCACCACATTGGCGATGCCATCCCAATCGATCGAATCTGCTAAACCCTGAATAAATTCAATCCCTTTGGTTTGCATATAGCTGCGGACGCTATCGCTGAGAGTTTTTTTGAGTTGTTTGACAGTAGAAACAGGTAAATTTTGGAGAGTCAGATCGCGCAGCAATTCCTGAACCCGATTGCGAATATTTAACGCGACAACTAGTTCAGCGATGATTCTATTTGCTTTGTCTCGATCGTCTAAACAGAAAGTCCGAAACCGATTCAAAGCATTTTTGACACCGAATAAATTAGCAACTACCCAATATGTGCCGCTACTTTGCTCACGTAAACCTTCATCGATCACTTGAATATTTCGATCGGTAAGAAAATCAATCAACCCCAATCGGAGCGTTTCTGGCGGTAGAATTGTGCTAATTAACCAGTCCGATAATTGAGTAGCTTGACCATCAGTTAATTGAAATTCGAGAATTAATCGATCGAAGATCTGATTGAGCTGGGCTTCCAAAAAGTCCGGCTTCCGCGCCAATACCCGCAACCAGCGCGGAAAAGATTCACCGAGCAGATCCTTGAGAATATTTGATAATACCTTAACAGTTTTCTGTTCCTTGTCCGCTTGAATTCGATCGAGAGCCAATTGCAGCAGCCAGGTAATCGCCGCCTGGACTCGTTCCACTTGCAGCAACCGCTTGGCAATCTTTTGCAGCTCTACCGGAGTCAGTAATGAACCCATAATCGTATCCGAAATCCGCGTCGCTAACCTTTCCTGATTGCTCGGAATCAATCCTGGCGTAAACGGAAGTTGATATTTGCCGATATATTTCGCCGTATAGGGACGAAACAACATCTTGATGGCGACATCATTGGTGAAGTAGCCGACGACAGCACCAGCCAGCGGGGGAGTTAAGTAGAGCCACAGTTGGAATGAGGTCAATTGATTCTCAGGGGGCAATCTGGGTTTATTTCTTATATTATAACCGCTTCGGAGTCGGGGGACGGGCGGGGGTTTGCAAGTTCCCAGGTGGTGAGGCTCTAGTGGCGGGATTGGCAACCCAAGGTGAAGAAGCGTAAAAATTGCGGCTAGATTCGATCGAGTCTTGAGTAAATCGGTAATAGTAGGTAGAGATACTGACCGACGATCCTAAAATATATCAAAACTAGCTATTTAAAATGTCTACAGTTACCGTAACCCAAACAGTTTTGTCCCAACCCGTGTTGGGTTCGCGCCGCTTTAGCAACTTCTTTTGGGCGATTATCGTCTCGATTGGGGGGATTGGTTTTCTCTTGGCGGGACTCTCCAGCTATCTCAAGGTAAACTTACTCCCCGTGAGCAATCCGCTCGAACTGGCATTTATTCCCCAGGGTATTGCCTTGAGCTTCTATGGTGTGGCTGGTACGTTGCTAGCGACATATCTCTGGACAGCGATCGCCCTAGATATCGGTGGCGGTTATAATAAGTTCGATCGAGAGGCTGGAGACATCACGATCTTTCGGAATGGCTTCCCAGGTAAAAATCGCCGGATTGAGCTAGTCAGCAAGATTGCAGACGCTCAAGCAGTACGAGTTGATATTAAAGATGGACTCAGCCCGCGCCGGACTCTCTACGTTCGCATCAAAGGGCGACGGGAAATCCCTCTTACTCGCGTAGGTGAACCAATTTCTTTGACTGAACTAGAAACCCAAGGTGCAAATTTGGCACAGTTTTTGGGAGTACCGTTGGAAGGACTTTAATTAGTTGAGAATTGATAGTTGATAGTTGATAGTTTTAAAGCTTCAGAGTAGGGTGAGAAGTTCTCATCACCTAGATCTCAGAAAGTTTCTATCCAGTCCACTATCCACTATCCACTATCCACTATTCACTAATTGGGAGATTCCAATGCAAGTTGCGATCGAAACCGTCATCAGCGATTCACAGGTAGATATTAGTCAGGGTAGCAGTCAACGGCAGATCTCGATCGAGATCTCGGCAGTAGCTGAACCTGAAGATCGGAAATTACCGTTGAATTTGTGTTTGATTATCGATCATAGTGGCTCAATGAAAGGGACAGCTCTAAATACTGTCAAGCAAGCAGCTAAGGAATTAATTAAAGGTTTGAAACCTGAAGACAGGTTATCGATTGTGGCTTTCGATCATGAGGCGAAAGTAATCATTTCCTGTCAACAAGTTACCGATTCTACAGCTATTTTTGCCCAGATTGACAAATTGCAAGCAGCGGGTGGAACGGCAATTGATGCCGGAATTAAACTAGGGATTACTCAACTAATTGAAGGTAAACAGGATCGAGTTTCTCACGCTTTTATTCTCACCGATGGTGAAAATGAACATGGTGATAATCAGCGGTGTTTGAAACTAGCGGGATTTGCTACTGAGAGCAATATCACCCTCAATACACTCGGATTTGGCGAACATTGGAATCAAAATATTCTCGAAAAAATTGCTGATACCGCCGCAGGTACTTTGGCATATATCGCCGAAGCTGCTCAAGCAGTCAGTGAATTTGGGCGACTCTTCAATCGGATGCAGTCAGTTGGTTTAACCAATGCTTACCTTCAGCTAGAACTCAAGCCCAAAGTCCGTCTTGCGGAACTCAAACCAGTTGCTCAAGTTGCACCTGATACAATCGAATTAGCCGTTGAAAATGATGGTAATCTGCACACAGTCCGCCTCGGCGACTTAATGAAAGATCTCTCGCGGGTAATTTTGGTAAATACCTATATCGGACAACTTGCCCAAGGCGAACAACAAATTGCGACGCTGCAAATTCGCTACGATGATCCTGCCAAAGGCTTAACTAATCTGCTGACTTTACCTGTTAATATCAACGTTAATATCATCACCAATCATCAACCACAAGTAGATAGTAACGTTCAACAACATACCCTCGCCCTCGCCAAATATCGCCAAACTCAACTCGCCGAACAGAAACTCCAGCAAGGAGATCGCGCAGGCGCGGCCACCCTACTCCAAACAGCAGCGAAAACAGCCCTCCAAATGGGCGATACCAACGCCGCTACCGTACTCCAGTCCAACGCCACTATCCTCCAAGGCGGCGAAGATCTCTCAGCAGCCGATCAAAAGCAAACCAGAATGGTATCCAAAACGATTCTGCAATAAGCCGTTAACCAGCAATTCAAAATACTTTACCGATTCTTCACCAATGATCGTTGGCGAAGCCTTTTTGCTAAGGCAAACGCTACGCGAACGGAACGAAAATCATTTCTGGTGGGGTTGGGTAGGTTTTGTTTAAGATCGAACGGTGACATCGACA
>JANNDL010000102.1:0-13566 GCA_031387665.1 Chamaesiphon sp. OTE_75_metabat_95
AAATCTTCGGGTACCCATTAAGGCATACGTGTCAACTTAAGGATTTTAGCAACGAGCCTAGTACGTTCTAGCCCCCGCTAAAATTGTGATTGGGACGAGAGAATGAGACTTTCAGTCCCTACGATGTCCTTAAGTTGACACCTATGCCATTAAGGGCACCCCTACAGATAATTTGTAGGGGTACCCAGATGTTATGGCAGTAATATTAGCTAAAAATACTATCAAAGAATTCGATCGATTCTTGCAGGGATCCAATAAAGGTATCGATTTCCGCTTTGGTATTGTAGAAATGCAAACTTGCCCGTGCAGTAGATTGCGCCTTGATAAATCGGTGTAATGGCTGAGTACAATGGTGTCCAGCCCGAATTGCAACCCCTGATTGATCTAGCATCGTCGAAAGATCGTGAGGATGGACATCGCCACAGGTAAATGCAGCTAGTGCAGCGCGTTCTTTTGGTTGTTTTGGTCCATAAATTCTGACTTGAGGAAGTTGAACCAACTTTTCCATCATGTAAGTGGTTAATTCTGTTTCATAAGCATGAATTTTATCCATCCCAATATCAGTTAAATAATCTACCGCCGCACCTAATCCAATCGCTTCAGCAATGGCTGGCGTACCTGCTTCAAACTTGTGTGGTAAATCTGCATAGGTAGCATTTTCGAGAAATACATCAGCGATCATTTCACCACCACCTAAGAATGGTGTCATCGATCGCATCAGATTTAACTTACCATACAAGAAGCCAATCCCAGTCGGACCACACATCTTGTGCCCTGATACCGCCATCCAGTCGCAATCGATATCCTGGACATCGATCGGCATATGTGGCACACTTTGACAGGCATCAATCAAGACTTTGGCACCATATTGATGTGCCAAAGCTGCAATTTCTTTAACTGGGTTAATACAGCCCAATGTATTAGAAACATGCACGATCGAAACCAGCTTCGTTTTATCATTTACTAGTGATTGATAGTGGCCAAAATCAAAGTCTTCTTCTGGTGTAAGCTGCACGAATTTCAGCCGAGCACCTGTTTTTTGTGCGACTAATTGCCACGGAATTAAGTTACTGTGATGCTCCATCACCGAGAGAATCACTTCATCACCCCGTTGGAGATTGCTCAAGCCCCAACTGTACGCAACTAGGTTGATTGCTTCCGTCGCATTGCGAGTATAGATAATTTCCTGAGAGGAAGCCGCATTGACAAACTTGGCAATCTTTTCTCTGGCACCCTCATAAGCATCCGTCGCTTCACCACTGAGAGTATGTACGCCGCGATGAACATTGGAATTGTAGTGACTATAGTAATGCTCCAAGGCGTGAATCACCGCATGAGGCTTCTGAGAAGTCGCCGCATTGTCTAGATAGACTAGCTGCTTACCATGTACTTCCCGATGGAGAATGGGGAAATCTGATCGCACAGTATCGGCAAGCGATTGAGGCTTGTGAATTCCAGAAATTTTGGTTTGAATGAATGTCATATTCTCCGCTGTACCTGTAAGATTTTGGATCAGTCGTTGGATTTTGCTTCCTTTATTCATTTCTTGCCAATATTTAGCTAGCTTTGAAGGCTTTTACTGCTATTGCCAGTTTTTCGCGTACTGAAGCGACGGGAATTCGATCGATAATCTCTACAGCAAAAGCGTTAATTAATAATATTTTAGCGGTTTCCACATCCAATCCTCGACTTTGGAGATAAAAGATCTCGTCGTCTTCTAACTGACTGACAGTTGCGCCGTGGGAGCACTTAACATTATCAGCGGTAATTTCGAGCTGAGGCTTCGTATCAATCCGTGCCTTAGACGACAGCAGCAGATTTCGATTCAGTTGCCCAGCATTAGTTTGCTGCGCGGCTTGGGGTACAAATACCTTGCCATTGAAAATTGCATGAGCGCGATCGTCCACGATACATTTGTGTAATTGATTGGTGGTACCATGAGGCTTGGTTAGTGCGATCGTACTGTGGGTATCCGATTCTTGTTCTCCATTTACCATCGCCAAACCATTGAGATTGGTTTCTGTCGCCGCGCCAATTTGGAAGATTTCCCAATTGTGGCGAGAGAGCTTGGAGCCAAGATCGATCGAGTTGCCCGTATAGGAACTATGCTGAGATTGAGAAACCGCCGTCTTGCCAATATGAATTGCGGTGATATCCTCATCCTGAATCCGCGTATGATTGAGTTTGGCTGTGTCACCGAGCCAGATTTCTGTAACGGCATTATTAAAATAGGGATGGTTGGGAATCGACGTATGTAGATATTCCTGAACCACCGTCGCACTACTTCCCGCTTCCATCACCATCAACGTGCGCGGCTGAATCGCCACCGCTACATCATCGACAGTCGCAATAAATAAAAGCTGAATCGGCGACTCATAGGAACTATCTTTAGCTACCCACACCACCGCCGCCTCATTAATCCCCGCCGTATTAATCGCCGTGAAAACTTCCTCACCTCCAGGCTGTTTACCCAGATAATTAGTCACCGCTAATCCCGCATCAATAGCAGCGGCTAAATTCCCAATGAATACCCCCGCAGGTAAATTCGTGATGCTCGAATATTCAGGCGCATAGATGCCATTTACAAATACCAAACGGCTATCAGGAGCCTCCGCGATGACTAAGCCATTAATATTGACTAGCGGTACTTGGGTGCTAGGTGCCGCGAATGTCTGCGCTAGCAGTGGGGCTAAATTAGTAAATCGCCATTCCTCATCTCGATTGGTGGGGATAGTCTCTTCCTGAAGATATGCTGCCGCTTGGGTGCGGATATCTTGAAGCTGGGGGTTGGCTGGCGGCGTGAGTGGGATGAGTTGGGTGAGAGTTGCTGTCATTTTTATTTTTGATGATATCTATTGATTTCGACTGATTTCGTCTTAAATCTGTAGGGGCGGGTTTATGCTAATAATTACGAATGCAACGACAACTATCGTCCAAACCCGCCCTCCCCACTATCAATTTTCAGATCGGACTTCTCATTTGGTTCATACCAAAATATTTAGATTGCTGGTGAGGTTGGGCAGGTTCGCACGATCGTTACCAGCGTGAATCGAGTAAATTAGCATAAACCTGCCCCTACAGATCTTTTACACGTTCGCTGTTTGTGGCTCCGTCACCCAGTCATATCCCTTCGCCTCCAATTCCAGCGCGAGTTCCTTCCCGCCACTAGTCAAAATCTGCCCATTCGCCATCACATGGACAAAATCAGGAATAATATAGTCCAACAACCGCTGATAATGAGTAATCACCAACATTGAATTGTCCTTGTTCGACAACTGATTCACCCCATTCGCCACAATTTTTAGCGCGTCGATATCCAAACCCGAATCAGTCTCATCAAGAATCGCCAAACTAGGTTGCAGAATTGCCATCTGTAAGATTTCATTCCGCTTCTTCTCACCACCAGAAAAACCTTCATTCACGCTCCGGCTGAGGAAAGCGGGATTCATCTTGACGATATCTAGTTTCGCTTGAATCAATTCATCAAAATCAAACACATCCAACTCTTCCAATCCCAGATGTTTCTGGCGAGAATTATAAGCAACGCGGAGAAAGTCAAGGTTACTCACTCCAGGAATTTCGAGTGGATATTGGAATGCCAGAAATACACCAGAACGCGCCCGATCTTGAGGTTCTAAGTCGAATAGGTTTTCACCTTTATAAGTGACTTCTCCACCTGTGACTGTATATGCGGGATGTCCAGCTAATACCTTCGATAATGTACTTTTACCAGAGCCATTTGGCCCCATGATGGCGTGGATTTCTCCAGCTTTAATTTCGATATTCAAGCCTTTAAGGATGGGCGTACCATCTACTTCGGCGGTGAGATTTTTAACTGATAATATTACTGGGCTGTTAGGGTTAATCATATCTATATTTTTAATTTAGTTTTAGTATTATTTTAGTTGAAGTAGAATATTCCTTTATTTTATCACCTCTGCTTCTGGGGCAAGTGAGATTCCTTCATAAATTCGCTCGATCGGGAAAGTTAGATTAACGCTTTTAAGTTCGATCGTATCCCCTGCTTGATAGTTAATAATCTCCCAACTGCCAGTTTCAGTTTTGTGATACAAATCGATCTCGATTTTTTCAGAACTAACTAATACATAATCTTGCAAGATTGGATTTTGGCGATACATTCTGAATTTACCACCTCGATCGTAAGCCTCCGTGCTAAAAGATAGTACCTCGATAATCAAGCAGGGATAGGTGATGTATTTAGTGGTGATCTTATCTCGATCGTCACAAGTAACACTTACATCAGGATAAGTATAATTAGTCGAATTAACAATGTTAACTCTAAGATCGGAATTAGCTGCCTCACAGCGACTTCCACTAACATGATTATCTAATAAAGCACCAAATTTTAGAGCTATGCGACTGTGATTTTTAGTCCCGCCACTCATAGCATAGACTTCACCGTCAATTAATTCATGACGTTCTAACTGTTGTTCCTCCCAAGTAAAATATTCTTCGGGTGTAAATCTTGGAGTATTATCTTTTAGAGCAACCATAATGTAGATAAATTATTTTATAGTGTAAACTCATGTTTAGCTTTTGATCGAATTCAATTATCGTTTACTAATTTCGCTTCTCTTGATGCCATCCATTTTAAAATACCCAGCAGTGGCTCAATCGGCGGGAAGGAATACTCTTCTGGATCGATCGTAACATTACTTCCTCTCATTTCAATAAATTGCCAACTAGTACCGCTGGTAACAACGCCATAGATAAATTCGATCGAGTGTTTGCGAATTTGATTGAATCTCTGTGCTGCGACCATTTCGGCAATACATTGACCCCAGCCATCTTTGAGTACGCCTTTTTTAGCTTCGACTAATGCTATTACTGGAGCATTAATTTTAAACTGAATCGGCGATCGACTAATTAAAAAGTCACAAATACCATTTAACCCTAGCTCTCGATCGACTGTAAAGTCTTCGCCTGAGAATAAACTAATTGAGTTGTTCATTAAGGAGCGGACTTCTACCAAAATTGGCGAAACAAGCAGTTCTGATCTAGCTTTTTCTGAGCCAGTTTCACGAGCCAATGGTAAGGTGATATTTAGAAATTGTTCTAACATTAAGCTAGGAGAAATCGGATCGATGTTTGGCAAGAAATGACCTGTCTGTAAGTTTAGATTAAACTTGGATTCTACCTCCTCAATTGTGAAGCTACTATAGGGCATGATATTTATATAGTTTTAGTTATTATCCTGATTGACGAATAAATTTTTTATCGTAGGTTGGGTTGAGCCTCGAAACCCAACATTTCTAGGGTGTTGGTATGTTTGTTGGGTTTCGCTATCGCTCTACCCAACCTACGGGTTTTCAACTCACTATCGCTCTACCCAACCTACGAATTTTCAACTACTGGCAGTGCCCACCCTACTGAATGTACTTGGCTATGAAGTCTGTCGTCACGCCTTGAAGATGAGGGTCTAGCTTTCCCAACACAACCGTTGAGATCGGTTCCGGTACTCCGCCGAAGAGCGGCTCTGCCACGGAACCCGTGATGCAGGCAAGCGTGTCGGAATCCCCGCCGATGGAGATGGCGTTGCGGATAGCGTCCTCAAAGTCTGATGCTTCTAGAAGACAAGTCAAAGCTTCCGGTACGGTTCCTTGACAAGACTCGTCGAAATGATATGTCGATCGAATCAGATTGACCGTTCGCGAGAGGTCATAGCCAAAGCGATTTTCAATGAAGTGGCGGATGTCAGCCTTGGAGCCTCCCTTACGGGCGATGAAGATCGCTGCGGCAGTAGCTTGACCTCCTTTAATCCCTTCAGGGTGGTTGTGCGTCAATGCCGTAAAATGTTCAGACCAGCGCAGCACTTCATCTAGAGTGTCGTAAGCGTAAGCGGCTGGACTAATCCTCATCGCCGCACCATTACCCCAGCTTGAGTACGGTGCTGGAGCGTCAGATAATGCCCAGCCGTGAAAGCTACCGCCATAGCCTGCTTCTGGATACCTGTAGTAGTACGCCCTCATAACTAGATCGTAGTCTGTTCCCTCAAGAATGGCCTCTGCCAGAGCGACTGTGAGTACTGTGTCATCCGTGAAGCAAGTATCCGTGGAGAACAGCGGGAAGTTCTTAGTCTTGACGTTGTTCCACTCGAATACAGATCCAATTACATCACCAGCTATTGCACCGAGCATGACATTCTCCTTTTCTGTAAAGTCTAGCTTCGATCAAATTCAATTATCTGCCAATATTATTGATTGATGATCGATAACCACCTGACAAATATCTTGATTAGTTACAATCAAAGGGACAGATTATATCTGTCCCTATCTAAACTAACCCACAGTACCTTCCAATTTCAGGCTCAACAACCTGTCCGCTTCAACGGCAAATTCCATCGGCAGTTGATTAAAGACATCCTTACAGAAACCACTGATCATCATTGAAATCGCATCCTCTTGGGAAATCCCCCGTTGAGCAAAGAAGAATAACTGATCCTCACCAATCTTAGAAGTAGACGCTTCGTGCTCGACTTTGGCGGTTTGATTTTGAACTTGGATATAGGGGAAAGTATTCGCCTGCGCTCTGTCGCCAATCAGCATCGAGTCACATTGGGAATAATTTCTCGCGCCTTTAGCTGTCGGATTCATTTTGACTAAACCGCGATAGCTATTCTTCGATTTTCCGGCGGAAATCCCTTTGGAAATAATCGTACTCTTGGTATTTTTACCAACGTGGATCATTTTGGTGCCTGTGTCGGCTTGTTGAAGATTATTAGTTAGAGCAACGGAATAGAATTCACCGACGGAATTGTCGCCGACTAGGACGCAACTGGGATATTTCCAAGTAATTGCCGAACCTGTTTCTACTTGTGTCCAAGAAATTTTGGAATTGACACCTTTACACAAGCCGCGTTTGGTGACGAAGTTGTAGATGCCACCTTTACCAGTTTCATCGCCTGCATACCAATTTTGGACGGTGGAATATTTGATTTCAGCGTTATCTAAGACCACCAATTCGACGACGGCGGCGTGGAGTTGATTGGTGTCGAATGCAGGGGCGGTACAGCCTTCGAGGTAGGTAACTGATGCACCTTCATCGGCGATGATTAATGTCCGCTCAAATTGGCCGCTATCGCCAGTATTGATCCGGAAATAGGTGGATAAATCCATCGGACATTTGGTACCTTTAGGGATGTAGACAAAGGAACCGTCACTAAATACGGCGGAGTTTAAGGCTGCAAAGAAATTATCGGCGATCGGGATGACACTACCCAAGTATTTTTCAATTAGTTCGGGATATTCTTTGACTGCTTCGGAGATCGAGCAGAACACCACACCTTCTTTGGCTAATTGTGCCTTAAAGGTGGTGCCGATCGAGACGCTATCAAATACCGCATCGACAGCGACGTTCGACAACCGTTTTTGCTCGTTAAGGGATATCCCCAATTTCTCAAAGGTTTCGAGCAACACAGGATCGACTTCATCCAAACTATCCAATTTTTTGGCGGCTTGTTTGGGCGCAGAGTAGTAGATGATATCGTTATAATCGATCGCGGGATAGTCCACATGGGGCCAAGTAGGTTCCGTCATCTTGAGCCACTGACGATATGCTCTAAGCCGGAAGTTGAGCAAAAATTCTGGCTCATCTTTCTTGGATGAAATCAACCGCACGATATCCTCATTCAAACCACGGGGAATCTGATCTGACTCGATATCTGTAACGAAACCGTACTTGTAGGGTTGATTAACTAAGTTTTGGACTATAGTACTCATCGATCGTCTGTGTTCTCTCTAGGATAAGGATTGGATTATATTAATTTGGTGTCGCTACGTAGACTGTATACTCCCAACCGAGCAGTAAGGTTCAAAATCCCCTCCTCGGAGGGGTGCCACAGGCGGGGTGGGTCAGATCTCCGCAGCAAGTATAAAAGCTAGGCATGAAGTCCACTAGTGCAGACAAAATATCATATACTTAAAACAACTGGTTAATTGTTTAACTATATTCTAGAGTACTTTGACAACAACTTGGTTGTTAAAGTCATCAAATTAATTAAAAGTTTTATTGTCTATCAACATTCCGCTCTGAGGCTATGGTGCATACCGACATTAAGTCTAGTTGAGTTGCGGAGATCTACCCACCCCACCCTACGGGCACCCCTCCAGGGAGGGGACTTTTCACCCCATATGATCGCAGAGCAACATACTTCTACCAAGCAAGATATCCTCGAATATCTGCTCAAACAAGGACAAGCTACGGCACAGGATTTGGCTACTACTCTAGAAATTAGTCCCCAAGCAATTCGTCGCCATCTCAAAGATTTACAGGCGGAGGGATTAATCATCTATCAGTCAGTTGCTTCGGGCAACGGCAGACCTCAGCATATTTATCATCTTAGTCCGAAAGGGCGGGACAGGTTCCCAAATCAGTACGACAGGTTTGCGATTTCTTTTCTTGATACATTAGTAGAAAACCTTGGCTACGAGCAAGCAGGGAAGATGCTTCAGCAGCACTGGCAAAAAAAGAGTGTTGACTATCAGCAGAAGCTGGGTAAAGGATTATTACTAGACAGGGTGGCACGGCTGGTTGAACTGCGTCGTCAAGAGGGTTATATGGCTGATTATCATGCTGTGGATGGGCAAAGCGATCAATTTATCCTTACTGAACACAACTGCGCTATTTCCCAGGTTGCCGCATCCTTTCCGGCTGTCTGCGGGCATGAACTAGAAATGTTTGCAGCGGCGTTGGCAGATTGTCAGGTAGAACGCACGCACTGGATTGTCGGTGGTGAACATCAGTGCGGTTATCTGATTTCGATGACTAAATAATTAGAGATTAACAGCAGTGACTAACGAAAAATATTTAACTCAAGCCGAAGCTCTCGATGTAGAGACAGCTTTGCTATCCACCCATGAGAAGTTTCTCGCGCGGATTACGATTTCTTCATTGAGATTGTTGCAGCAAATCGCTCAGGAAGAACAGGTGAAAGTCGAAGATCTGACACCGAAGCAGATTACACAGTGGTTTGAGCGAGATGCTCAAGTCAAAAGATCCGAAGGAGCAGCCGCAGGTTCTTTACAATGGTGATGACTGCCCAGTCAGAATTAAGGGGTAGAGGATGAAGACTTGATGCTTTGACAAAACTTTATTCCACTACCCCATGAAGATTATTTAGCTTTAGGTGCGTATTGTCGGTTGAAGTCTTTGAGCTTCTGTTTTTGTTCGGGGGTAAAGATCGTTTCCTGTTGAGCCAGTGCGGAAATATAAATTGCTTTAAACTTTTTTTGTTGATCGTCGGTGAAGGTGAAACTTGGACGCTTGCCCTCTTTTTTCGCAGCAATCAGTTGTTCTTTTTGACTGGGGGTGAGAACTGCAATATTTTTTTGGAGAACGCTTATTTCCAATTTTGCTAATTTCTCTTGTTGTTCTTTGGTGATTTTTAGCTGCTGAATTAATTGTGCTTGAGGATTAGTTTCTGCCGCAGGAGTCGGCGCAGGAGTTGCCGCAGGTGGGGTAGTTGGCTGTTGTGCAACACTGGGCGCGACGAGGGAAACAGCGATAGATAGGGAGCAAAGAGCGGTAGTTAGAGCTGTTAGGGTGAATTTTTTCATAGAAATAGAATACAAAACTTTGAGTGAAAAAAGTGACAAAGATCTTTAGTCGATCTGATTGTTACATTTTATCTGATGACTGCACTATCGATCGAAATGTTCGCCAGTTAAAAATCTAATTAAAACTTTGCGCGTACCGTAAACTCATAATCACCTCCAGCTTCGAGCTGATAATCCCACTGTTTTAGGAATCTACCCAACGCATCCTGAATCAGGGCACGCCCCAGAGATGGTTCGACAGTTAGTTCAAAATGTCCTTCCCAGCAACGCCACTGAAATTCCCAGCAAAACTCGCCAGCGGTGACTTCGCCGATGACTCTGCCAAATTGCCAAGAATGCTGGGTAACGCGGACATGTGCCGTTGTTTCTGGAAGGTAACGCTTTGCCATGATTGCGATCGAAAGTCTGTCAAGATTAGATGAGGCTAGTCTAACAAACTCTGATTAAGATCCCAAAGTGCCAGGGATTAGTGGATAGTAGAAGTAGCTAGTTTGTTAAACTCTATTACCCTCGATCGATATGCTACTGCTAGAAAAATTGACAGCCCGCGACTGGAAGCCAATCATCGCAAAATTGACAACCGTGGTTGGGAATAGGGGGATCATTCAGCGACGGGAAGAATTAATCACCTATGAGTGCGATGGTTTAACTAGTTATCGGGAACGTCCTGATTTAGTGATCTTGCCCAAAACGACTGAGCAGGTAGCCGCAGCAGTCAGGATTTGCGACGAAAATAATGTGGCTTGGATTGCGCGGGGTGCGGGTACGGGTTTATCGGGTGGCGCGTTACCTGTGGAAAATTGCGTGCTGATTGTCACCTCGCTGATGAATCAGATTCTCAAAGTAGATCTGGAAAATCAAACTGTTGTTGTGCAGCCTGGAGTAGTTAATAACTGGGTGACTCAGGCGGTGAGTGGCGGTGGCTTTTATTACGCTCCAGATCCAAGCAGTCAGATTATTTGTTCGATCGGTGGTAATATTGCCGAAAACTCCGGCGGTGTTCACTGTCTCAAGTACGGGGTGACGACAAACCATGTCCTGGGTTTAAAATTAGTCGTTCCCAGTGGTGAAATCATCGATGTCGGTGGCGAAATTGCTGAAATGCCAGGATATGACCTAACGGGCTTATTCGTCGGTTCTGAGGGCACTCTGGGCATGGCGACGGAAATCACCCTCAAGATCCTCAAAACGCCGGAATCAATTTGTGTGCTGTTGGCTGATTTTGATAGCGTTGAAGCGGCAGGTAGTGCCGTCTCAGGGATTATCAGCGCAGGAATTATCCCCGCTGGAATTGAGATGATGGACAAGTTTAGTATCAATGCGGTGGAAGATGTTGTCAAAACCAATTGCTATCCCCGCGATGCCGCTGCAATTCTGCTGGTAGAAATCGATGGCTCTGGATTAGAAGTTGAGACGAATCAAGCGAAGGTAGCCGAGATTTGTCGGCAGAATGGGGCGCGAGATATTACCATTGCCACTGAGCCAGAACAAAGATTGCGACTGTGGAAGGGGCGCAAAGCTGCTTTTGCCGCAATGGGCAAAATCAGTCCTGATTATTATGTTCAGGATGGCGTAATTCCCCGCACTCAGCTATCCTACGTGCTCCAAGAAATTGAGAAACTAGGGGAGAAATATGGTCATTTTGTTGCCAATGTTTTTCATGCTGGGGATGGCAATTTACATCCATTAATTCTGTACGATAACTCGAAGCCAGGTGCTTTAGAAAAGGTGGAAGCTTTGGGTGGGGAAATTCTCAAGCTCTGTGTTAAAGTCGGCGGCAGTATTTCTGGCGAACATGGCATTGGCGCAGATAAACGCTGCTATATGTCGGAGATGTTTACAGAGACAGATCTGGAAACTATGCAGTGGGTACGGCAAGTATTTAATCCCAAAGAATTGGCTAATCCAGGTAAAATTATTCCAACACCCCGCACCTGTGGTGAGTCTGCGAAATCTGGTCATAAGTTTAGTTCGATCGAGCAGTACTAAGATAACTGTCATTAAATAAAGTGATGTTGGTGCGTTATGCTGCCGCAGTAACACACCCTACGATTGGTACTTTATTTTCGAGTAGTACTAACATAAATAAGGAATCTAAATCCCCAATTATTAATTGTTAACTATTGATTATTAATTAATCCAAATGCACCTGATTATGTTTGACTTGGATGGCACTCTAGTCGATAGTAATAATGTCGATTCTGACTGCTATTTGCAAGCTTTAGAGGATGTATTTGGCTTCGATCGAGATCGAATTGATCGAGATTGGGGGACTTATCCACATGTAACTGACTCAGGTATTTTACAAACCTTGTGTCAGATAAAATTGGGTCGAAATCCGACTGCTGCTGAAGTAAGCTGTTATCAACAGCGATTTCTAGAATTACTAAATACAGCAGTTATCTCCCAACCACTCCAAGAAATTAGAGGAGCCAAACAGCTATTAGATATTCTAGATCTAGCCCCAAATTATGCAATTTCCCTAGCAACTGGAGGATGGCAAACAACAGCAGAATTTAAACTTCAGCAAGCTGGACTCGATCGAGTATTATTACCAATGGCTTGTTCTGATGATGCCCATGCCCGTGTCGAAATCATGGAATGTGCCTATCAAATATCGATCGATCTATATCAGCAGTCTGAATTTGAGTCAGTCACATACATCGGTGATGGTATTTGGGATTGTGTGGCATCGCAGCAATTAGCTTATCAGTTTATTGGGATCGGTAGTGGCGATCGAGCTGATGATTTACGATCTCATGGTGCGAAACATGTTTTTCCACACTATCAAGATCTGGGGGCGATTATGGCTAGTTTGGCTGAATAAATTAAACTTGAATTTCCATGACACTGAACATCATGTCAGAAGTAGCACCGAGATTAACCCAGATTGTAATTTATCCGATTAAATCATTGGATGGCAAAGTAGTCGATACAGCTCGAATCTCGCCAGGTGGTGCGCTAAAATTCGATCGCAGATGGGCGATAGTTGATGCCAATGGTAAGGTTGTAAATGGTAAACGCACGGCTAAAATCCAGCAAATCCGCAGTCGGTTTGATTTTGTTGAGTCAGAAAATAGATTAGTAGTTAATATTTCAACTACGGACGATTCTAATGTTCAAGTATTTTGTCTGACTAATGAATTAGACAAATTAGCTAATTGGTTGAGTGAGTTTTTTGGATTTCCAGTGAGCTTAATCGAAAATGAGATTGTGGGGTTTCCAGATGACTTAGAGGCGTATGGGCCAACAATCATCAGTACAGCTACCTTGCTAGCGATTTGTGAGTGGTTTCCCGACCTCGATTTAGCAGAAGCGCGGCGCAGATTTCGGACTAATTTAGAATTAAGTGATGTTCCCGCTTTTTGGGAGGATCGATTATTTAGCGCACGAGGAGCAGTTGTTAATTTTCAGTTGGGAAATGTTAAATTTCAGGGAATTAATCCCTGTCAACGCTGTGTTGTGCCTACTCGTAATTCACTAACTGGAAATGTCACGGCAAAGTTTCAGCAGATGTTCAGTCAACGTCGCCAACAGACAATTTTAGCAGGGACTAATCTGTCCCGATTCAATCATTTTTATCGCCTAGCTGTAAATACGCGCATCCCTGATGGTGAGGCTGATAAATCTTTAAATATTGGTGATTTAATATCTTTTCAGTAAAGTAAAGACAGGCGAATTTTCAGTTTTAATTTTTTCTGGATCAAGATTGGCTAACCTAGTCATCAAGCCAGATTTCTACTCTGACACTTTTTGTCACTAACTGCGTCTAACTAGCTATGATTAGTTCTAGCATCAGTGTTTCGATCGAACTAATCATCGGCACTCACAATTTTAGCAGCAATTATCTATCGTAGAAGTTCACGGGGCTAAGGCAGAAGAGAAGGTGGAATTTCACCAGAACGAGCAGCCGAGACAGATTCAACGAGAAAGTCAAGAATATTACGCTCTTGCAGATTAAGTGAAGATACAACAGTGAGTAAACGAGACA
>JANNDL010000140.1:0-17469 GCA_031387665.1 Chamaesiphon sp. OTE_75_metabat_95
CAGAAGCCTCTTCTAAGGAACTTAGCTGAAACTGGCTCGAAGCAAGGATCTGTAAATTGGGTTGAAGAATGAAATCTAGCGTACCCAAACAGAGTTTCTTTCATCGATTAGACGACGTTTTCGTCGGTTTAGTTGCTCCCTTGGAGAATCAGCCGATCGTGTCTTAGACTAGGATAAGGTGTTTGTGAGCATCTTTATAGTCATTTTCTAGCAGTCTCGATCGTTGAGGACAAGATTTAGTGTTTTTTAGTATTGTCATTCCTACTTACAATCGGCTGCCGATTCTTGAGAAATGTGTGAGCGCGTTAGAACTGCAAACATTCGATTCGCAGCTCGTAACTGACTATGAAATAGTGGTTGTCGATGATGGATCTACGGATGGCACGATCGAATGGCTCAATAATAACGCGATTGAATTAGCTCACGTCAAAGTCTACGAGCAAGCTCATCAAGGTGCATCTGCTGCCAGAAATCTTGGCGTAGAAAGAGCGATCGGCGATACGATTATTTTCATCGATAGTGATTTGGTTGTCACTTCCACCTTTCTCCAATCTCATGCCGAAGCATTATCAGCAGGACAAACAACACTTGGTAATGACAAGCTATTTACTTATGGTGCCGTAATTAATACTGCTAACTTTGAAAATCCAACATCTGAACCTTACAAAGTCACAGATTTTTCCAACGCCTACTTTGCAACTGGAAATGTGGCAATTGCCAAACATTGGTTACTTGAAGCTGGGCTGTTCGACCTGGGATTTAGTCTCTATGGCTGGGAAGATCTAGAACTTGGCGTGCGGCTGAAAAATCTGGGGATTAAAATGATTAAATGTCCGGCTGCTGCTGGCTATCATTGGCATCCAGCTTTCTCACTCGATCGAATTCCCCGCATGATCGAGCAAGAAATCGAACGCGGCAAAATGGGCGTGGTTTTTTATCAAAAGCACCCAACTCTGGATGTGAAAATGATGGTGCAGATGACTGTGTTTCACCGAATCTTGTGGAACATTCTGTCTCTAGGTGGTTTGCTAAATGAACATACGCTCAAGCCATTGATGCAATGGTCGATCGATCGAGGTAATCCCCAACTAGCCGAACAGTTTGCCCGCATTTTTCTCAATCAATACAGTGTTAAAGAAGTGCATCGAGCTTATCAAGCCAGCTTGGAGACAACTAACTAAAATAACTTAGTTTAATAATAACTACACTCCAAATCACAACCAAACCAGAAAAGCAATAGCCAATTAGCCGCTTTTGCTTAGATACTTTCAAGCTGTTTTCAATCAATAGTTTAGTGATAAAAAACAGCGGCATCGAGACAACCGTGATGCCAATAAAAAGTAAAATCTCCCGATTGTAATAGCCACCAGCTTCGATCGAGATTAACTTCACAAACGAGGCGAGATAGACGCAGAGATGAACAACCCCCTGGAAAATTGAAACCAGCCTAAACAATTTCCCTGCGGCGAACTTCTGTACCAAATCTTCACTCGACCCTAGATTGCTCATGACGAAATCCTCGTAACACTCTTCAAGTATATTGCCAGATCTCCATACAAAGCCGTTTCGATCGCTTTCTAGTCTCCTAACTTCCAACTCCCAACTCTCAACTCTCAACTCTCCCCAAAACAGTGTCGAGAATTGTTACAGTTAGTAAAGAGTCGATCGCTAAACACCCTTGAATTATGACTTCAGCACCGCGCATCTGCATCCTCGGTGGAGGATTTGGTGGCTTGTATACCGCCCTGAGACTAAATCAACTCGTTTGGGCAAATGACCAAAAGCCAGAAATCACCCTGATCGATCGTCAAACCAATTTTGTCTTTACACCGCTGCTATACGAGCTAATTACTGGCGAAATGCAGAGCTGGGAAATCGCGCCACCCTTTGCTGAACTGCTGAAGGGGACAGATATTCGGTTCATTCAGGGATCTGTTGATTATGTTGATAAGACGCAAAAATCTGTCACATTAGAAGATGGTACTGAGTTGGAGTACGATCGACTAGTACTAGCCCTCGGCTGTGAGACTCCCTCAGAAAGCGTCTCTGGAGTCAAAGATCACGCAATTCCGTTTCGCAGCCTTCAAGATGCCTACAAGCTAGACGAGAAGCTGCGAGTGCTCGAAGCATCAACAACCGAAAAAATTCGGATTGCGATCGTCGGTGCCGGATATAGTGGTGTAGAACTCGCTTGCAAACTTGCCGACAGACTCAAATCACGGGGACGGATTCGGTTGATCCAGTCACGAGATACCATCCTTCCCAACGCTCCAAAATTCAACCGCGATGCCGCGCTCAAGGCTCTAGAACAGCGGGGAATCTGGGTAGACTTAGAAACTACCGTTTCCGAGATTACTGCCGACTCCATCGGGCTAATTTACAAGGAGCAAACGGATGTTATCCCCGTCGAAATCGTGATGTGGACGGTAGGAAATCAAGTCAGCCCCGCCATCAATCACTTTGGACTACCTCTGAATGAGCAGGGAAAAATCACCACAGCAGAAACGCTGCAAGTCACTGACAATCCTGAAATTTATGCCCTGGGCGATGCCGCCGCGATCTTAGCTGTTGAAGCCAAATCTACTCCCACAACTGCTCAATCAGCACTCCAGCAGTCTGATTTCGTCGCTTGGAATATCTGGTCATCACTGACCGATCGACCACTCCTCGCATTCAGCTATACTAATCTCGGCGAGATGATGACTTTGGGTAATGACAATGCGGTGCTATCGGGGATGGGGATTCAATTTGATGGTCCCCTTGCTTATGTCGCTCGTCGGCTAGTATATTTGTATCGATTACCTACGCTCGATCATCAGTTGAAGGTTGGGTTGAATTGGTTGACGCAGCCGTTGGTGAAGTTGTTGAGTTAGTGTTGGGTTGCGGGGATCTACCCACCCCGTCCTACGCACACCCCTCCGTTCGCGAAGCGTCTCCTTCAGGAGAGGAGGGGATTTTAGCCTATTGGCGTGAGTACAAATGATATTGGCATAGTGATCGATGGAAATGCCAAGGGTGAGATTGTTTGAGAGTCTGAGAGAATCAGATGACTAGCATAACCTGTCGGTGTGGGAGTACGAAAGATATGAACTTGACGATTTTTGACATCGATTACCCAATAATCGGCGATGTTCGATCGAGCATACAGTTTATCTTTCACTTCACAATCTTTCTTGAGCGTAGAATCTGCAATTTCCACTACTAAATAAACATCTTCAGCACGAGGATGATGATCCGCGTAGTCAAACATTGTACCTTTGACAATTGCCAAATCTGGCTCTGGCTCAGAAAAATCATCTAATTGAATTGGTTCTTGGGTGCTGACTAGAACAGATCCATCTAGCGACTTTTCTAGGGAACTGGCTAATAAACGAAGAGTGAGTACATGGGGAGTTCCTTTTGCAGTCATGAGCACAATTTTTCCGGCAATTAATTCAGTCCGTTCGTTAGCACCGAGGATACCCAGCTCACTCAGGTGATGATACTCTTGGACTGTCCAGTACTTGAAATTGGCAGCTAAGATTGTATCTTCAGCAACTGGAACTGGAAGAGCTTGTGTTGTGGTCATGTTAGTACCTCTTCGATCGAACATTCCGCCCAATTTGAAAGCGTGAATAATACTATTATGATCTTATATTTTTAGCTTGGGGAGATATCGCAAACCAATCTCCCCAACCGTAGGGTGCGTTACTGCGGAGCATAACGCACCAACATCGATATAATGGTACGTTATGCTCCGCAGTAACACACCCTACCTTAAATTACCGTTCCGTTTGGAATAGTCGCGTTCTTGAGCACAACAACAATTCCACTGCGGATATAGTAGCCGAGATCCTCTTGTTGAGCTTCTTGGACGTTTTCCTTATTGATAATCATCACATCCGAACCGATGCGGGCGTTTTTATCAATAATTGCACGGCGAATTGTGCAGTTTGAACCGATACCCATGGGGATCCCACCAGTTTCGGATTGAGTTTTGCGCTCTGGTGCGGGTTCATAGAAGTCAGAACCCATAATTAGGGAATCTTCGATCGTGCAGCCTTCCATAATTCTCGATCGAACACCCAGTACTGAGTGATGAATTCGACACTTCTTGATGATACAACCTTCGCCGATCATTGACTCAGTAACTTGAGCATCCAATAATTTGGTCGGTGGGAGATGACGAGAGCGAGTATAAATCGGGGCGTTTTCGTCGTAGAAACTAAATGGTGGCGTTGGTTGTTGCGTCAGGGCGAGGTTAGCATCATAGAAAGATTCGATCGTTCCAATGTCTTCCCAGTAGCCATCAAACAGGTATGCTTGAATATTGTGAGTCGCCGAAGCACCTGGAATAATTTCCTTGCCGAAATCAGTCTGCTCCAGGGATTTCTTGAGCAAGTCTACCAATACTTGCTTCTTGAAGACATAGATACCCATTGAGGCAATGTAGGGCTTTTCAGCAGCTTGCTCGGCGTTCAGCCCCAATTTAGTGGTGTCTACGCGCATACTTTGCAACTCGGCACCTTTAGGCTTTTCACTAAATTCCACCACCCGTCCAGATGGATCAATTTTCATCAGTCCAAACTCGGAAGCGTTTTTCTCGCTAATTGGTACTACTGAGAGGGTGATATCAGCATTAGTTTCGCGGTGGCGTTCGACAAATAACCGATAATCCATTCGATAGAGATGATCGCCAGAGAGGATCACTACCTCATCTACATCCCAATCCTCAATGATCGAGAGGTATTGCCGCACAGCATCAGCAGTACCCTGGAACCAATCAGGACTATCTTTGGTTTGTTGCGCTGCTAGCACCTCGACAAATCCATCGCTAAATCCCGAAAAATTGTAAGCGCGGGACAGGTGGCGATTGAGCGAAGCCGAGTTGAACTGAGTCAGAACATAGATCTTGTAAATCTCTGAGTTGATACAGTTGCTGACGGGGATATCAATCAGCCGATACTTACCAGCGAGGGGAACAGCGGGTTTTGCCCGTAATTTAGTCAGTGGATACAACCTGGTACCTGCACCACCACCGAGAATAATCGATAAAACTTTTTTCACAATAACCTCTTATAATAGCGATCCTGCACGGATCGTTGGCGTAGCCTGCCGTAGGTAATCGAGCTGCTGGGGGTTTAGATGGTATCTGCACCATTACCGTAGCAACATCGATCTAGACAACCTCTATCATCTGATAACTTGGGGACATTCGGCTCGGTTCGATCGGTATTTTTTGCTACGATCTGGCTAGATCTACCAGTTCGTAGCATCCTGTGGTTGGACAAAAACCCAACTTTTGGACAAGTCGGGTTTTTAGCGGCAATAATCTAACTTTGCTAATTGTCTTGGCGAGGGAGATTATTTCAACGGTGAAAAAGTTTGACGAGTAAGCTTAACGTTTCAAGAATTGTAGCAATCTCCTTGATTACTTCCAAGCATTTTAGGATGAGTTCGATATATTTTCCGTTCATTTGATTTAGTTGGGCGGAGAATAAATAACGCCTTACACAACTACTCTAATACCCTGAATGATTTATCTAGACTCACTTTAAATTTATTTTTGCTTCTTCTTTCGCTGGATTCTGGTGAAGCGAGCGACTGCCGTAAATCTGAAGTAATGCTGAAATTAAAATCTAAAAAGGATACTCAGATGGTAAGTCGGGAGGAAAACCTGTCCTAAACCAATTTGCTATTTGCTTAGGGCTAACAATTTGCACTGTGTGAGCAGGATTGTAATGAATTACATGACAATCTGGAATTATAACTTTAGTATCTCGATCGACTATAAAATCTTTAAAGTTCATCGTGACCAAGAAATCCGCTCTCCCAGCAATAGCTGTTTCTAGAACGTGGGCATCTTCAAGATCTTTTAACCCAACTATTCCGGTACCACCTAAAGTTAGTTGCGCTCCGATTGCAGCATATCTTTCTACTAGAGACACGTATTCACTCGCAGTTGTGGTACTCAATTTAAAAGGCTTGCGTACCACAACAGATCTAAGCTTGTCTAGCATCCCCAACGAGATAACAAGACTAACTTCCCCGACAGACGATCGACCAGATCTAACTATTTCAACTAGCAACTGTGTTGCTGTATTGCTGTGACCTTGGCGATCTGCCAAAAGATCACCAGCCCAAATATTTAGATCTAGGCACAGCCTCAGCATTTTACTTGCGTTTGGTAATGCTGACTGCCACTGCCATGATCTCTTCTTCTGTCGTTAGCGATCCTAAATGGTCGATCTGCATTTCCGCCATTACTTTGGCATGAACTAATTTGTACTCAGCATCAAGACTCTGTCGCTCTTTTTCTGTCTCGGACAGAGAAGTTGGCAAAGTTGAATTGGTGTCCCCAAAAGCTCTGGTTACAATGGGATGAGTAGACTTGTTAGCTGGCATATCACTCCGATAAAACACTGGCCTAAGACTGAGGAGAGTAATGCTGGCGCAGTCATACTAACATCTTCGCCATAATCATTGTTATCGGCAACTTCAGTTGAAGTGAAACTGATGTAAAATTGAAGTAGAGTTAGGAAAGATGTCAAGATATGGCAAGTACACTCAGCGCGTCAGCAACAGGATTAGAAATTGTCGATCGAGCGCGGCAAAAAAAGGATTGGACTAAAGCTCAGGCGGCTTGGCATGTTGGGGCAGAAGTGTCTAAGTCTACTTTAGATAGATTTTGGATGCAGAAGCCGATTAAACGACAGAATTTCAAGGCTATTTGTACGGCGGTGGGTGTCGATTGGGAGCAGGTTATTGATTTACCAGCGATCGAGCCAGCAAACATCAAGCGCGGCTCCAATTTTTCACGAGTTCAACAGTCTAACATTCTAGAACCAGAAGATTTTGCTCAGGAAATATTTGATTGGTTTGGGGCGGTGGGTTTTACTTTTGAAGGTTTACCTCGACGGGAGGGTAACTATGTGGAATGGATTATTCATCTGCCCTTGCCATGGGCTGGACGTGATCGCGTATTAGTCCATGCCATTATTCATGAGACGAGCTTAGGCGATCTGGATAGTTTGCAAAGAGCTGTAGCACAGTACAAAGCCGATCAAGGCTTGTTGATTACAAGCTGGCGGGTTAGTCTGGCTGTTTCCCAAAAACTAAAAAGATCGGATGATGAGAAACATTTAAATTGTCTGACATTCGATCAGTTAATTGATCGAAGTGCTGATTTTTCTCCATATTTTGTGTGGTTAGAGAAAGAGATTAAAAAAATTGAGAAATTTTATGTTCCGCTAAACTGCAAAAAAGGAGAATTTGATCCGATTACTCGCACTGTGCAAAAGCTCAGTATTGATGATTCGGTGGCTGAAGATGTTGATCGATACATCGATCAATGGTTAGCCCATCCGGTAACGGAGCATGTTTCGATTCTGGGTGAATTTGGAACAGGAAAGACTTGGTTTACTTTGCACTATGCTTGGAAACGTTTGCAAGATTATCAAATTGCAAAAGAAAAAGGTCTGCCGCGCCCCAGGTTGCCTTTGGTGATTCGCTTGCGAAACTATTCTAAATCATTAGACGTGAGTAATTTGATGGCTGGATTTTTCTTTAGCCAGCATAATATCAAGTTGAATCACGCAGTGTTCGATCGATTGAATCAGATGGGAAAACTGCTCCTAATTTTTGATGGCTTTGATGAAATGACCAATAAAGTCGATCATCAAAAAATGGTTGAAAATTTCCATGAATTGGTGAAAGTGTTGACACCCAGTTCCAAAGTAATTTTGACTTGTCGAACGGAGCACTTTAATAGTGCTCAAGATGCGATCGATAATTTGAATCAAGAAAAAATAGCGACTACTGGCAATCGGGCGACAGTACCGCCGAAGTTTGAGACGTTGGAATTGATTAAGTTTGATGATGGGCAGATTCGAGAGGTGTTATCGCGGCGGACGAATTTGGTGACGACGGTGGATTTGTTGATGGCAAATTCTCAATTGCTAGATCTATTGCGGCGGCCAGTCATGGCTGAATATGTACTTGAGGCTTTACCGGACATTGAAAAGAATCAGGATCTAGACATCGATATGTCGCGGGTGTATCTCTATGCCGTGCGCCGTAAGATGAATCAGGATATTCTCACTGGACGGACGTTTACGTCGTTGGCGGATAAGCTCTATTTCTTGTGTGAGTTGGCGTGGGAAATGTTGAGCAATAAAATGACGCTGAATTATAGAGATTTTCCTGATAAGTTGGAATCGTTGTTTGGTCAAGAAGTAGTAGGTAGAAAACAAACTGATCATTGGAAAAATGACATGATGGGGCAGACGATGTTGATTCGGAATGATGAGGGGGATTATAGTCCGGCTCATCGATCTTTGTTGGAGTTTTTTGTTGCTTATAAGTTTGCGGCGGAGTTGGGTTTACGAGCGGATGATTTTCTGGCGGTGGCGCAGGATCAGTCGGGGATTGATGAGAGTTTATCGCCAAAATTGTATAAGTGGTCAGATTATTGGCAACGGGAGGTGGAGCATCGGGATGATAATCAGTGTGTGCGAAAATTAATTGCGTCTCTGGCTGGATTTAAGCCGGAGTCGCAGGAAAGGTTGAAGGAGACTTTTGGTAAAAGTCCGTTGACTAAAGCAATTCTCGATCTACTCTTACCAGCTCTAAATCTAAAGGTAAAGTACCGAGAACCAAATTCGTTAATAGATCTGATTCAAACTACCCAGGCTAATGAGATTGAATATTCAGGTGGAAATGCAGCCACAATCTTAGTAGGTCTAGAATCTAATGCGCTGGAATATCACAATTTGAGTGGGACTAATCTAGCTTATGCTAATTTGGTAAATGCAGGATTGAAAGAAACTAATTTAAGTGGGGCGAATTTAGAAAATTGCCTCACAACAAGAGTTTTTGGCTTACCTAATGTGATTATCATGACGAAGGATAATCAACAATTTATTACTTCTCATGATGACAATATAATCAGAATTTGGGATCGAGTGAGTGGAGAAGAGCTACAGAAACTGCGTGGGCATAAAGGAAATATTAATTGCCTCACTTTGAGTGGAGATGGACGGTTACTGTATTCTGGCAGTGACGATCTTACGATTAAAGAATGGAAACTAGATGATGGAATTTGTCAGCGTACTTTTAAGGGTCATAACCGTTCAGTGAGAGCGATAGTTTTGAGTGGGGATGGGCAATTTATCTACTCTGGTAGTTATGATGGCACGATTAAAGAATGGAAACTAGATGATGTCAGTCGTCCGCGCAATGTGGGGAGTCATGAAGGTTGGGTAATAGCAATCGCTTTGAGTAAAGATGGACGATTCCTCTATTCTGGTGGTGATGGTGGTATTAAGGAATGGAAGCTAGATGATGGCATCTGTCAACGTACTTTTGGTGATGATGAGAGAGTAAGAGCGATAGTTTTGAATGGGGACGGAAAATTTCTCTACTCTGGCAGTTATGATGGCACGATTAGAGAATGGAAACTAGATGATGTCAGTCTTCCGAGCAATGTGGGGAGTCATGAAGGTTTAGTAAGAGCTATAGTTTTGAGTGAAAATGGGAAATTTCTTTATTCTGCGGGTAAAGATTGTCTGATTAAAGAATGGAAACTAAAAGATGGGAGTTGTTCACGTACTTTTGAGGGTCATCAAAGTTGGGTGAGGTCGATCGCTCTGAGTATTGATGGATATCAAATCTACTCTTGCGGTGGAGATCGAAAAATTAAGGAATGGAGCTTAGATGATGGGAGTTGTCCGCGTACTTTTGATGGCTATGAAGGCGTTCTTAGAGCGATTGCCCTTGGAGATAGGTTCCTTTATTCTGGCAGTGGGGATAGCACAATTAAGAAATGGAACTTAGATGATGGCAGTTATCAGCGTAGTTTTAAGGGTCATGACAGTTGGGTGAGGACAATCTGTCTAAGTCCTGATAAACAATTTCTTTATTCTGGCAGTGCTGATGGAATAGTGAAGAAATGGGAGATATCAACGGATGTTTGTAAGCATACTTTTGAGGGTCATGACAGTTTGGTAACAACAATTGCCTTGAGTTCTAATGGACAAGTCCTCTATTCTGGTAGTGAAGATCACACGATTAAGATCTGGGATACAGTAACGAGTGATTACCATAAAACAACTAAAGATCCTCAAACAATTAAGGCTCATCAAAGTCCGGTAAGAGTGATTATCCTGAGTGCTGATGAACAATTTCTTTACTCTGGTAGTGACGATTGCACAATCAGGGAATGGAAATTAGATGATGGCAGTCATCAACGTACATTTAGAGATCATCAAGGTTTAGTGAGTGCAATTGCCCTAAGTTCTGATGGAAAATTCCTTTACTCTGGTAGTGACGATGGCACAATTAGAGAATGGAAACTAGATGATGGCAGTCATCAACGTACATTTGAATGTGATCAAGGTTGGGTGAGAGCAATCGCCCTGAGTGGTGATGGGCAGTTTCTCTATTCTGGTGGTAGCAATGCTACTATCAAACAGTGGAACCTAAAAGATGGCAGTCATCATCATACTTTTGAGGGTCATCAAGGCTTAGTAAATAGGATCTTACTAAGTACCGACGATAAATTTTTCTACTCTAGTAGTGATGATGGAAGTATAAAAGAGTGGGATATCACAAGTAGTGAGCTTCCACGCACGATCGATACCCGTCTCTGTGCAGGTGCAAATATTACCAATGTCAAAGGCTTAAGCGATGCTCAAACTGATTCGCTGATTGCCTTGGGTGCGAGAGATGATAATAGAAAATGAAGTTCGATTCGATCAGTGTTGGGATGGTTGGATATGAGATTCGATCGACATACCGCACGATTTTGACCAGCGATCAAAATACTTGCGTTTATTTCGTTTGGACTGTAAATTGAGAATAGTAGCCAAAATACCTATCCTCAAAAACAGCTATGGTGCTAACAACCCCCGATCAATCTTCCGCGCCACCCACAGCAGCAGATACTCACTTATCCGCCCTCAGTAGTCAGATCTTGACTCAATCACTCCAAACCCCAGGATCTAGCCACTACATCAAAATTGTTGCCCCAGATGGGAGCGAGCAAGATGTCGAGATCCCTATTTTAGCCGTTAACTTACTTGTTGAGATCTTGACCCAAATAGCTCAAGGTAACAACATTAATCTCGTGCCGATTCAAGCAGAATTAACAACTCAAGAAGCAGCTAACTTACTCAATATTTCTCGCCCTCATTTGATCAAAGTCATCGATCGAGGCGATCTAATTTGCCGAAAAGTAGGTAAACATCGGCGGATATTATTTGCCGATTTAGTTGCTTACAAACAGCAAAAATACCAACAACGCTCTGCTGCATTGGATGAACTAGCATCAATATCACAAGAACTGAACATGGGCTACTAATGGATTCGACTAATTGTTTGACTGTCATCTATGATGCTTGTGTACTCTATCCAGCACCACTGAGAGATCTACTAATGCAGCTAGCTCTGGCTGAATTATTTCAGGCTAGATGGACAGCTAAAATTCATGATGAATGGATGCGAAATGTCCAAGCAAATCGTACTGACATAACATGGGAAAAACTGATTCGGGTGAGAGACTTGATGAATAGCCATGTTGAAGAAGCTCTCGTTGATGGCTATGAAGATTTAATCCCAGTTTTAGAGCTGCCAGATCCAGATGATCGACATGTACTAGCAGCCGCGATCATCGCTAAAGCTGATGTAATTGTGACATTCAATTTAAAAGATTTTCCAATCAGTAAATTAAAGCAGTATGGGGTTGAAGCAGTCCATCCAGATGAGTTTATTGCAGAACTAATTTTACTTGATTTTCAAGCAGTAGCTGATGCTGTTGAATGTTGTCGGCAACGATTACGAAATCCACCTAAATCTGTTGATGAGTTTCTAGAAATATTGCTCGGACAAGGTTTAGCTCGATCGTGTAGCCTGTTACGCCGAAATCTTTAAATTTTCACCGCTCATATCCAGTAAAGTCGGTAAAAATTCAGTTAAATTTATCTACCTGTAAGATAGCCCAGCTACTCCAAACTATCCGCATCAACACCCATTTCCTGCAACTTAGCCAGTAATTTTTCGACTTTTTGCTTGGCTAGATCGGCTTCCTCCCTAGCTTGAATTTCTTTTTCCTCAGCACGGAGATATCGATCGCCTCGATCGTCAAACCAAGATAATACTTCCTCTTGCGAACCTGAGAAAATCTCTGGACAACGACCAATTCCCAGCCCGATTTCTGGCATCCCAAATGGTTCGCCAATTTGGAGTTGATCAGCACCATTGATCAATTTATAGACTTCAAATGGCTGATGACCATCCCGTCACCAAAATTCTGGATTGTAGATGACGTAATAGAGTACGCCGAGCTTGGCATAAATCGCTTGCTTGTCATCAGATTCTAGTAACTCACTGCCAGGGGGTAAGTATTATCGATCGCTATTTAAGGCAATGTCTAGCCGTTGAGTATCTAACATAGGATCGGAGCTAGAGGGCTACCTTCAAATATACTCTGCTTGCCGATCGATTGCCCGCTGATTTACCTCCTGAAGAACTTCTGCCGAATCTGCTGGGAGAACTTATCAAATTTGGGTAACTTGAGCTGAGATAAGGATCGAGACGAACACCCCAAACCCGATGCCCCGATCGAGGTCTAGATCTAGATTAAGATTTGTAGATAAATAATATGACATCTCCAGATACTGGTTGGAGGTTAGTCGATCGGGGACTGATGGTAAGATGTGAGTAAACAGAATCTACTCCTAGATATCTCCAGGTATCAATCGCCCACAAACACCCCAAAATTATGTCCGAACTGTGGAAATATGTGTCCCCAGGCATCCCCGATGAATTATTTGCCAGATTGCCAGGGATTCCGATGAGTCAGCGGGAGATTAGACTGCTGTTGATTTCGGCGTTGAGATTGGAAGCAAATTCAGTGGTGTGGGATATTGGTGCAGGTACGGGGACAATTCCGGTAGAAATTGGGTTACTATGCCCTCATGGTCAAATTATTGCGATCGAGCGGGATGAGGACGTAGCCAATCTGATTCAACTCAATTGCGATCGATTTGAAGTCAAAAATGTTCAAATCATTACGGGTAGTGCCCCTCAGTGTCTCAAGCAAATCACCGCCCTACCACATCGAGTCTGTATTGAAGGTGGCAAAGCGATCAAATCGATTTTGCAACAAGTGTGGGAATATTTACCAATCACAGGCAGAATTGTCGTGACAGCGGCTAGTCTCGAAGCTCTCTATGAGATATCCGAAAGCTTCAACCAGCTCCAAGCTCGAAACATCGAAGTAGTCCAAGCCGCTGTCAATCGCCTCGAAACCAGAGGCAACAGCCGCCGCCTAGCTGCCGTCGATCCGCTGTTTATTTTAAGCGCGGAAAAATTAGAGTAAAGGTGTGAGTTGGGAGATAGGGAGATAGGGAGATAGGGAGATGGGGAGACGGGGAGAAAGAAACGTTCTAAATTTTGTCCACGCTCCCACGCTCCCACGCTCCCACACCCCCACGCTCCCACACCCCCACGCTCCCACACTCCCACTCCCCCACACTCCCACACCCCCACACCCCCACACTCCCACACTCCCACACTCCCACACCCCCACGCTCCCAACTCCGATCCTAAATGTCATCATCCCGCGTCATTAGTAGCCTCATCGTAGGTGCTGTAGCCATATGTATGTTAGTGCTAGGTAGCTGGTACTTTACGATCGGGATGTGTATTATTGTTTATCTGGGTCAGATTGAATATTTTAAGCTGGTACGGGCAAAAGGAATTGAGCCAGCGAGTAAAATCACCCTAATTGCCAGTCAAGTGTTGCTGCTAGTGGGGGCAACTGGCTCTAATATCGACGATTCGCTGTTTCCGATTGCAGGTACTCTAATTTGCTTTTATCTGCTGTTCCTGCCCAAAATAGCCTCGATTGCGGATATTTCTACTTCGTTATTCGGGCTGTTTTATAGTGGGTATTTACCGAGTTACTGGATTCGGTTGCGAGTGGGATTGGATCCGCTGACGGCACATTCATTTCCGTTTCAGACTGATTGGTCAAAATTCCTGGTAAATTTCGATCTAAGTACGCTGCCGCGTGCCTTTACGATTACAGCACTCTCCTTCGTCTGTATTGCGGCGGCAGATATTAGCGCGTATTTATTTGGCAAATGGCTGGGACGCACCCGCTTGTCACCAATTAGTCCGAACAAGACGGTGGAAGGGGCAATCTGTGGCACGATGGGGAGTGTTTCGATTGCCACCATCGGGGCATGGGGGTTGCACTGGCACCATTGGCTCATCGGAGGGATTGCCTTGGGGAGCTTGATTGGGATGACTAGTCTCTTGGGTGACTTGACAGAATCGGTGATGAAGCGAGATGCTGGGGTCAAGGATTCGGGCGATACGATTCCTGGGCATGGTGGAATTCTCGATCGAACTGATAGCTATATCTTTACTGCTCCGCTAGTTTATTATTTTGTGAAGTTGGTTTTACCTTTGATTTAAGAGTTGGTGCGTTATGCTGCGGCGTTTTTATATCTCCTAAGGGAGCGGGCTTTCGCCAACGGGGGTTCCCCCGTCTTGGCGTTTTTTTATTCGGGGGAAACCCCCGAATAAAAACGCCGCCGAATAAAAAACGACAAGACAGACGCAGTAACACAGCCTACATCTAATCCTCACTCCACAACCTTTCCAACTGAGATTGCCAAGCTGACATCATTTCTTTGCGGATGTCTTCAGTCGCGCCGAGATCGCCGAGGATGCCTTCGGCGTAGAATCTGTCGAGTGTTTGCATGGTTTGGGCGAGGGTATCTCCACGCTGTTTGGCGATACTGACGATCGCTCTGACTTGTTTGGTGGCAAAATCTTGGAAGGCTCGATCGATTCCGACTCGTTTTAGATCGATCGATCTGTCGATCGCTGTATTAAAATCTTCAATAGTTAGTCCAGCGACGCTATGCTGCCATACGCCCCACAAAACTCCCTGGTGGATGGCGTAACGAGTCTCTAAGGTGGCATCAAAGTTCGCGGAGAGGAATTCTTCCACAAATGTCATTGCTTCGGCTGCGGGGGCAATTGGTACCAACATCCGAATCCAAGACTGTTGTGCTGATAAAATCATCAGCAGCCGATAATCTGGTGTGTCTACCTGGTAGGAGTCTACTTCAGGCATTTTTAAAGCTATGCCAAAGCGGTTGGTGAGAAATGATTTGATGTCGTTAGGTGTCACAGGAGCTTTAAATTGGGAAAAGGAGGGTTGTTATATCTTTTTCGCGATTACTTGGAGAGATCGTAGAAACTAGCTGGTGGGCAGTGCCCACCCTCCGAATTTGCTAAACCACTATTCACTAAACCACTAAACCACTATTCAACCACCTCTTCCTGATACTCAACTTGAACTTGCGTTACTTTCTGCGGAATATCTACTTTCTTCGGAGCGTCGGGAATATTGAGTTTTTGGGGTTGATAGTCGGGCGATTTGGTATCTTCGCCCCACATGTCATCATCTAGAGCCAATACATCTTCATCCACTTGCTCCACTGGTTTTGCAATGGGTGGAGATATTGGGGTGAAAGCGACATCTTGATAAACTTTATTCGCACGCGGCGGTTCGCTACTGCTATCGTTCCAGTTTTCGCCCTCATCCTCGTCATCGTAATAAAGCGGCTCGGCTTTGAGGCGTTGAGGTAGGGGTGCGGCGACTGCTTGAACTTCCTCCCAGTTGTCGTCTTCCCAGACAGTTTGGCGAACTGGGGGTGCGGCGCGGACAATTGGTGGGGGGGGAGCAATTGGGGTGCCAGCCGCCAGTTGATTTTCAGGACGGATTACCGCTGGGCGATAGCTGTATTCGTCTTCCCAGGGGGCTTTGCCGAGTCCGATCCGTTCGAGGAATCCGACGGAGAGTTGTTCGAGGCGTTCTTCGGATCCTTCAAATACGATGAGGCGATTTGGCCCACTACTGACTACTTCATCGATCGAGAATTCATAGGTGCTAATCACATTATCTGGTATCAATGGCAATCCGATCGCGGCGATAATAATCGAAGTTAATCTACCGTCGTCACAGTTAAATTTGAAGCCGCGCACCTTGCCCAGCATATCGCCAGTTTCGGTAATTACTTCGCAGTTGATTAAATTAGTGTAAGCTTCAGGGTCGAGATCTTCGATCGCATCGTCATTTGGTACGAGGATAACATCGCCCATCTTTTCGATCGATTCCAACAGCATATATTTTACCAGTCCACCTGGAGCCGCCAGCCAGCCATCGCGCAAACCTAGTGCAGCCACTTCCCGACTATCGATATCTACAAGTAGCTCTTTGACGATTCCTAGTCTTTTACCAGTGTCTTTGGCGATAACTTGAGTATCGATGAGATCGGAGCGTTGACGAATCAGTTCGGATGTCATATTACCAGATGGGGATGGGCAATTAAGGGGTACAGACAAAGTAGCGATCGATCTACATTTACCACTGTATTTTATCTTGACCGCTGCTTCAATCTACTGTACGGTTTCCTCTACCACAACGCTCTCCGGCATCTATTCTTCCCTAAAGCCTAAAGCCTAAAGCCTAAAGTCTAGAGCCTAAAGCCTATTTACCTAATACTTCTTTCCCGACAGCTTGATATTTAGACCAACCAAAATGCGATCGAGGATCGATACAATCTTTAATAATCACCCCTTTGCTCGACGCTCGTTCAAAAGCCACGAGGAGGGGAATATCCGCCTCAAATAACGGTAGTTTAGCCTCTTCTAGAATGCCTCTAGCCGCACGTCCAGTTCTGGTCCGAGAATCTACTTGTGTCAACAGGACTTTATATTTCGCGCCCCATTTTTCTAATAACTCAGTGGTTTTAATCGTGGTGTCGAGATCGAGGTGATTGGCAGTGGTGGGAATAATTAGGAGATCGCTACTAGCAACTAAATCTTGTAGCTCCTCTTGTTCGGGACGAGCTTGAGTATCGGTGATAATGTGAGTATACTTGCTGATAATTGCCGTCGCACCAGCCTGGGAAGCCACTGTAAACGGTAACTTGTCTTCTCGTGACCAGACTAACGCCGAGCGATTTCGATCGGCATCAATCAGCAATGTGGGGGCGTTTTCGTGCAGGTAAGCAGCAAGATGAATCGATGTGGTGGTTTTGCCGACACCACCCTTGAGTGCAGTAATGGTAATAATCATGTGCTAGTGGGAAGAGAATCCTGATTGCTAGCACCACTGTAGGAGGTTGAGCGTACCTTCCGCTAGCTCTACAACATGAATTAGCGGTTACTTTCGGCTATTTCAGTCATTTGGCTAATACTGAGTGATCGTGCGAACATGAGCGGTTGAGACTTCGATTAGCCAGCGGCTAGGCTCCGCCATCGAATCAAAATACCCACCTCCGACAAATTGGAGACTGGGTATATAGTAACGACACTAGTAAATTACGGAGAGGAGAGGATTCGAACCTCCGTTAGATGTAACTCTAAAACTGATTTCGAGTCAGCCACCAACAACCACTCGGACACCTC
>JANNDL010000179.1:0-48309 GCA_031387665.1 Chamaesiphon sp. OTE_75_metabat_95
GGCAGGGCTTGCCGTTTCAGTCTGTGGAGCAACTGTAAGACCCGAAGAGAGTAAATCTCGAAAGGCGGGTGCTTTGAAGCAGAAACCTAAATAGCGATGTTTAGGAATCCCCGTACCTTCAGGTCGGGGAGGATGTCAATCTTGAATTGACTCCTTGCGTTGAGAGAAGCCCCAAGTAAAGATAATCGCCACTAGCCCGATCGTCAATTGCTCAGGCACCTCTAAACTGGGATACAGAGCACGAACAAGTAGCTTCACACCAACTAAACCCACCGCTACATAGCCAGCATCTTCAAGGTGAGTGTATTCATCCAACCAGCGAATGAACAAATCAGCCATAAACCGGAGTAAGATAATCCCGATCGTGGCACCACTAATCACCAGCCAAGTATCCGTTGATACAGCAATCGCCGTCGCGACACTATCGAGGGAGAATGCCAAATCAGTAATCGCGATAATCGGAATTACTTGCCACAGAGAAGTATACTGAGGGCGTTGTTTTTCGCCATCTTCGCCCTTCTGCGCCGTAAAATACTGAAACACTAGCCAGAGTAAATAAGCAGCCCCCAAGACCTGAAATTGCCAGTAGCGGACGACCCAAGTAGCGGCAACAATCAGCGTCATCCGCAGAATATAAGCAAATAGTAACCCCAGATTTAAAGCTTTGGGGCGGAGAGTTTCATCAACTAAGCCTTGGGAAATGGATGCGAGGGCGATCGCATTGTCGGCGGATAGGACTGCTTCTAGAGCGACGAGAACTAAGAGGAGCACTGGTGTAGACATCCCAATATCTACTGGCAATTCGATCGGTTTGTCTATCATCGATAAAATGAATGGAGAATGGTTAAAAAGTTGAAAGCACAATGTGCAGGTTCCGCCAACGCGCTAGCGTTGCGTAGCAAAAGCGATGGATGTTTGGCAAACATCGATAGTTTAAAGATTCTTGCCGTGCCTGTGTTCCAAGCGATTCTTCTATTGTAGCTGTCGTTCGATTCAGACCGCCACAGTTTAAACATTAAAAGAAATATATCTATCTATTGGACTTGATAATGTAGAAATAACTCCTGATCGACTCGATCGACACTGAGCAATGTCAGGCGAGGAGCTAGTTCCGGCGTAAACCCAGCTCCAGCAACTGGACTAGGCGCAGCAATACCCCCGTAGATAAACGGACAAATCGTCAACCACAATTCATCGATAAAGTTAGCCGCAAATAAACTCGCCGCTAATTCCGCACCGCCAAGAAAGCAGATATTTTCGACCGCTAATTCAGCCAGCTTCACCTTCACCGCTTGCCAGTCAAGATCTTTACCATCGGCAGTCTCGCAGACTAAAACCCGATCGAAACTATCCCGCTCTAACCAATCTACCGCACCACTATTAGTCGTCAATAACCATCGCTCGATCGATTGGCTAAAAAATGGCAACGTGGGGTCAATATCACCACTGCGCGAACAAATGATCTGGGGTGGTTGAGCAGATTTACCCTGCGCCAACCGAGCCTGAATCAATGCTGGATTTGTCTCCACGGCACTACCCCCATCTTTGAGCGTACCACTGCCGACTAAAACTACGTCAGAAGACATAATCTGCTGTTCTAAATGAGCATAATCCCGCTTGGATCCAAATGTAGGCGGTGATTTCTTCACATCCGAAATCTTGCCATCTGCTGTCATCGCCAAAACGAGAGTTGTCTTCATGGAGGATTTAGTTATTTAGGCTCGATCGACGATCGCTAACATCAGCAGCGTAAATGAATATTTGTGTTTTTCCAATTCTAGCATGGGCAATTTTAGATGCCTGACAGAATTCGATCGTCTTCCCTATCAACTGCTTAAGGTACCTTTGCCGCTAAACTAGAAAAAGAATCTTTGTTGCTATCTTGCCACCAATCCTCATGCCAGACGATCGAGCCAATCTTTCTCAAAAAAATATCGACCCCAAGGACAGATTGATTTTCGCCCTTGATGTCGAGAGCAGCGAGCAAGCACAGCAACTAGTCGAACAGCTTGACGATACGGTGACATTTTATAAGCTAGGACTAGAAATGTTCATGGGTGGGAACTACTATGAAACGATCGATTGGTTGCTTGCCCGCGATAAAAAAGTTTTCGTCGATCTGAAATTCTTTGATGTCCCCCAAACCGTCGGATCCGCCGTCCGCCAACTAACTAATCGCGGCGTAAGTTTTGCGACAGTTCATGGTAATGATGCTATCCTCACCGCCGCTGTGCAGGAAAAGAAGGAACTCAAGATTCTGGCTGTCACCGTCTTGACCAGTCTCGATCGCAGTGACCTCAACGACTTGGGGTTCCAGTGCGATCCTGAAGCTCTGGTGCTATCCAGAGCCAAGCGAGCACTAGCGATCGGTTGTGATGGGGTGATTTCATCTGGACTAGAAGCCAAAGCGTTGAGAGCCGATCTAGGTGCCAATTTCCTGGTGGTGACACCAGGAATCAGACCCGTAGATAATACCGAAGCAGAGCGCGGCGACCAAAAGCGGATCGTCGATGTCCAAACCGCTTTCACCAATGGGGCTGACTACATCGTCGTCGGCAGACCAATTAAACTCGCCGCCGATCCATATCAAGCAGCCGCAGCCATCCAAACTACCATCGCCGAAATCTTTACCTAAATATATGAGATTAGTTGCGATCGATTTTGAGACAGCCAACCGAGATCCCAACAGTGCTTGCGCTCTAGGCATCGTGCAGATCGAAGATCAAACCATTATCCACGAAGAAATCTTCCTAATTCGCCCCCCATCCTACCGCTTTGAATTTACCAACATTCACGGCATCATGTGGTCGGATGTCGCCCAAGCCCCAACCTTCAAGCAAATCTGGCCCCAAATTTCCACCAGAATCGAGCGTGCCGATGCCCTAGTTGCTCACAATGCTAGTTTTGACAAGCGTGTCCTCCATGCCTGCTGTGACTTTTACCATATTCCCCAGCCCAAACAGAAGTTTATCTGCACCGTTGCCCTCGCCCGCCAACGCTGGAATCTCTATCCCACCAAGCTACCTGATGTTTGTCGCCATCTCAATATCGAGCTAGATCATCATCAAGCCCTATCTGATGCCCGTGCTTGCGCTGAGATTGTAATTGCGGCTGCGCCTGTGAAGCTGTAGTGTTCAAAGGAAGCTTGTTATGACAGACCCCCGACTTCTTGGAGAAATCGGGGGTCTTGCAGTAATGATCGAGATCTCAAATTTCTGTAGTGCTCGAACAAATGGGGAATTAAGCCCCATCAGCTAGATACTTAACCGCTGATAAATCTCGTCGAGGTGCTTGAGATGTTGGGTGGGGTCAAAACAGTGCTCGATCTCGGCTGGAGTGAGCTGCTCAGTCACGCGGGGGTCACTGGCTGTTAGTTTGTGGAAGTCACCACCTGGGACATTCCAGACTGCCATCGCATTGGATTGGACGATCGAGTATGCTGTTTCTCGATCGAGTCCTTTGCCCACCAGTGCTAGTAATACGCCCTGGCTGAAGACCACACCACCATAGCAGTTGAGGTTCCGCGCCATGTTTTCGGGATAGATTAGCAGATTTTTAATCAGATTGGTGGTTTCGACCAGCATGAAGTGGGTGATGATGCAGGAATCTGGCATACACACTCGCTCGACGGAACTATGGGAGATATCCCGTTCGTGCCAGAGGGCGACGTTTTCCAGGGCAGCAATGGCGTTACCGCGCAAGATCCGCGCCATACCTGTCAAGCGTTCGGAGCGAATTGGATTGCGCTTGTGGGGCATGGCGGAGGATCCTTTTTGCCCCTTGGAGAAGAATTCTTCTACTTCTAGGACATCAGTTTTTTGGAGGTTGCGGATCTCGACGGCAAATCGCTCCATACTGGCACCGATTAGGGCGAGGACTTGGGCAAACTCGGCGTGAATGTCGCGGGAGATAACTTGAGTCGAAGCGGTGTCTGGAGTCAATCCTAGCTTCTGACAGGCGATCGCCTCTGCCCGTGGTTCGATATTGGCGTAGGTACCGACAGCACCAGATATCTTGCCCACTGCAATTGTCTGACGGACTCGCACCAATCGATCGCGATTGCGGAGCATTTCAGCCAGCCACCCAGCGAGTTTAAACCCAAATGTAATCGGCTCGGCGTGAATCCCGTGGGAACGCCCAATCATCACCGTATTGCGGTGCTTCTGCGCCTGATAGCGAATTGCTTGAATTGTTTCTTCCAGACGAGTCAGCAGCACATCGACACTCGCCACCATTTGCAGAGCCAGCGCGGTGTCCAATACGTCTGAGCTAGTCATCCCCAGATGAATATATCGTCCCGCTGCACCCACATATTCATTGACATTGGTGAGAAAGGCAATCACATCGTGACGGACTTCAGCCTCGATCTCCAAAATGCGATCAACATCAAATTTAGCCTTCGCCTTGATCTCATCGACGGCTGCTTGGGGAATATGTCCCAGTTCCGCTTGGGCTTCACAGACAGCAATTTCCACTTGCAGCCAAGTCTGAAATTTGTAAGCATCCGTCCAAATTTCGCCCATTTCAGGCAGAGTATAGCGTTCGATCACGAGTCCGTCACTTGAATACAACTACCCTATTGTATCAGGGTCAGGGATTAGGGGTGAGGGTTTAGACTTCAAGACTGAATCTAGCCTTTTGCCCTCACCCCAATCCTCTCCCACGGGAGAGGGAGCAATATTTCCGGCGGGGATGAGGGCAAAATCTACGATCGAATACTATTTACCCTGATTCATCTTCATCTTCATCTTCCGCCGCCTTACCCTTGCCGAGATGGTAGCTCCATCGACTGGAAAGCCCGCTACTGGAATTTCTTGATATTGTCGTTCTGTTTCTAATTTTTTTAGCTCGGTGTAGTCAACCCACACAATACAATTCACGGGACAAGTCTCGATCGCTTCCTGAATTGTATCTTCGAGATCGCCATCTTGACGAGACACTCGTGCTCTGCCGTATTCTGGCTCGATAAAGAAGGTATTCCGCGCAGTGTGGGCGCAATGACGACAACCGATACAGGTCATCTCATCGACATATACGCCCTTTTGTCGCCATACCCCACCCAGCTCTGGCTCAAATCCAGAGCGATCTTCAGCATCACGCAAGAAGCCGCCTAGTTCTGGCTCAAATCCAGATTGGTTAGAATCATCCAACGGTGGGGTGAAATCACTCATTGTCTAGGCACTCCAACGTTGGACTACAAGCTTGATTGAACCATCTTGCTGGTTACGTTCTTCGGCGACTTGGAAGCCTTGCTTGGTTGCTTCAGTGACAACGGTATGATAAGCGTAGCGTTGGGTAACTTGGCTCAGAAACCTGTCTACTGACCAATTCTGCTCCCAGAATTGTAAATCGGTGACTAGTTCATATTCATTATTGACATTGAGACTAAAGCCGATGTCATAGCCATTCGCCTGCTCGATTGTGACTGCTGCTGTGCGAGTATCACCTTGATAACCGCGTACTGATTGAGGGCCAGCTTTCCAGTCAATGCCTAAATCGGTTAATGCAGCAGTGAGGGACTCGACGTTGCGGATCTTGGTTTTGATGTTGCTAAAGTGTGACATGTAAATTGGTGGATGGTGGATGGTGGATAGTGGATGGTTGTGCTTTAATGCAAAATTACCAGGTTGCATTAGTGGTTGCGGTGGCAACTAGCTCAATGTTTTGGGCGAAATATTCGGCAGTTTGGGTTTGGCTGACTACATCACCTAGTTCAGATTCGATCGCGGCTGTGACTACAGTACAAGCTTGACCAACTACCCCAGTGACTTTTTCCTGGACTCGTCCATCTGGATGGATGATAAACTCGATTGTCTCCATGCTCATTGATTAAGTAAATCCTCCAGATTGATAGTCGATAGTTTAGCTTTGATGCGCTACTTACTCAGGCGGATTGCCCGCGCAAGTCAGCAATCAACAATTTATCAAAACCTTGTAAAAGTTATCATTTAATAGAACCGTTATCTGCATTATAGGCAAGTTTTGCTCAACTGAGAAGCTGCATCAAGATTCGTAAACCTCAATTTTCTAGACCGATGATGATTTACTAGGGTATCAATTGTCCCAGATCGCTTCTACTTGTCGCGCCAGGGGTTCAGCTTGCTGTCGGTAACTTGGAGACGTTTGATTAGGAGCTGTTTTGACCAGAGCTGTGACATGTCCAAGCTTGCGACCGATTCTAGACTGTTTGCCATACCAATGGACATAAGTATTTGGGATTAATGATATCTGCTGACGTTTGGCCAGATAGTCGTCTTGACTGTCTTCATAGCCTAATAAATTGACCATCACCGCACCGCCGCAGGTAAGTTTGGTGCTGCCCAATGGTAATCCAGCCACAGCCCTGATTAGTTGACTAAACTGAGATGTAGCGCAAGCTTCGATCGTCAAATGTCCTGAATTGTGAGTACGGGGGGCAATCTCATTGACTAAGATTCGACCATCGCAAGCTGCAAATAGTTCGATTCCGAATACCCCGATCGTGTCTAGACTAATCAGTAACTTAGACGCGATCGATCGGCAAGTCTCAACCAGCTCATCTGATAAATCATCTATTGTAAATACGCGCCGACAGACCTGCTCCTCCTGCTGAGTCTCCAGGATGGGGTAAATAACAACCTCACCACTAGCACCTCTGGCGGCGATGACGGCTAGCTCTCGATCGAATTCAACAAATTCTTCAACCAGAAATGGCGTGTCAGGATAACGATGATAGAGGTCACTCAGAGCCAATCTAGTTTTGATGATAAACGTCCCCTGTCCGTCATAACCATTGCGCCTAGCTTTGACGACGACTGGAAATTCAAATCCTGGGGGCAATTCTGGTTGTTCTAGTGCCGCAAACTTGGGGACTGGTAAACCGATATCTCGCAGGTAACAGCGTTGGGTATATTTATCTAGTAGCGGAGCTAAAGCTGCCAGGGGCGGCAAGAAAACCGTGTTAATTTTGTTTAACCCCTCTAAATCGACGAACTCATTTTCAAAGGTAATTACGTCACATTTAGTCGCAAGAACTTGCGTCGCAGCAACATCATCTACAGCGGCAAATACGACTTCTTCAGCCAACCTAACCGCAACATCTGTTGGCTCTGGAGTTTGAATGACTAATTTTATGCCCAAATCTTCAGCAGCACTAGCCATCATCCAGGCTAATTGTCCACCGCCAACTACGCCAATTCGTTTCATTTCAAATCTAACTCTAACTCAATCCTGTTCTTTGCTAGTGGGTTTGGGCGGGTTGGAACTAGACTTCTAGCTTCGTTTGAATTAGTAGCATAAACCCGCCCCTACAGATCCTTACTTACAGGCGAGGGAATCGCGAGTGGAGATACCAGTTTTGGAATTTACGCCACTAGCGATCTTGCAAAGTTCCTTCTGTTGCAGCTTGCCCAGGATGGCATCGGTAAAGTCTGCGCCTTCAATATTAGTATCAGTAAATGTCGATCGCAGCATCATCGCTTCAAAGAAAATTGCGTCACTGAGATCGGCATTCACAAACCGGACTTGATCCAGCAAACCTTGAGTGAGATTCGCGCCGTGGAGATTGGTGTAGTTCAGAGTTGAAGAGCTAATTACCACCCCAGTCAGATCTGTACCTGTAAAGTTTGTCTTATCCATCTTGGCAGTCGTAAACACCGCCGTCTGAAGATTCTTGCCGGAAAAGTCTTGCCCGTTGATATTGGCATTATCATAAGACAGCATCGGCTTGTACTGAGACGTTCCCCCCGCCGCGATCGCTTGACCAGGAAAGAAGATTAAGATTGAAGCAAAGAATAAGGCGATAATAGTAGGCATATTTTCCAGTGAACAGTTGTGCTGCGACCGCAAGGTGATGGAGATGGAACTCAGACAAGTTAATTCTTAGTCTGAATTTTTACATTCCTTAACATGACCAGTTTATCGCAAAAGCACGATCGACGATCCAGAACTGACTCTAAGATCGGTCGATTCTCCACGGAGAGGCTATTGCTGGTGCAAACCCCACACTACCGCCAGCGATGTAAGATCGAGCAACTACGCTGTTTTGTCTCCATGTGCAATTCCGTTAAACAAGAAGCTCTTCAAATACTGGATAGCCTTGCTTTCACAGCTTTTGAGCAATGCCAACACCTCAACATCTTTCTCCCGAATCGATCGATTCTCGTTTCGAGACGCTCTGCGAACGAATCCTCAATTCTTTACCTGACTACATCAAAGTCGCCCTAATCGAAAAGTCTACCGAACTAGAATGCCCCCTCGAAGCTACGATTGAAATGGCAATTTCCAGCTTTCTAGATAAAGAATCATTAAGCTTTGAGGATTGCTTGCTAGCAAAACGTCTGAAAGATGGTGAAGCGAATCATCACTAGTTACTATGACCAAATTACTGATTAACTGGGTTCTAAATGCGATTGCATTCCTGATTACACAGCGAATTATCGATCACTATTTACCTGGGCAGTTTCAGCTCAGAGATATTACTACCGCCCTAATCGCCGCATTATTACTTGGCTTGATTAATAGTACTGTCCGCCCGATCTTAAAATTCCTGACGTTCCCTCTCACCTTGCTGACGTTGGGATTATCATCTCTGGGTATCAATGCTCTATGCCTGGGGTTTGTGGCTTCCCAAGTACCTGGATTTCACATCAATGGCATCATCCCCACCATCGCAGGTTCGATCGTGCTATCGATCGTCTCTACAGTTATCCATTGGTTCCATAAATAAACTTTTCCAAATGTCACCATTGAAGTAATAGTTTATGCTTTGATTTGACTTAATAGTTTAATCATTCTTTGATAATCCTTTATTAAGTTCTGTTTACGGAATAGTTCCGAAGCTTTAGTCAAATCAACTACAGCTTCTCGTCTATTTCCTAACTTTAATTTTATGCTGCCTCGATTACCATACGCTGCTGCGTAACTGGGATCGATCGCAATGGCTCGATCGTAATCAGCCATTGCCCCGTACCAGTCTCCTAAAAGTTGTTTATTGATACCGCGTACTTGGTAAGCTATGTGATCCCTTGAATTTAGCGCAATCGCTTGATTGCAATCAACTATAGAATCCTTTGTGTCGCCTAAAATATTTTTAGTGAAACAGCGGCTTCCATAATATTGAGAATTATTAGGATTTAAGGAGATAGCTCGATCGTAGTCAGCAATAGCTCCTCGACTATCACTTAACTTACTCTTAAAAAGACCGCGATTATAGTAGGATGGATGGTAAGCAGGCTGGATGTTAATTGCCTGATTATAATCAAGAATCGCCTCTTGATTTTTATTCAAAGCAGCTTTGCTAGAGCCACGAGTATCATAAGCTAAGGCAAATCTGGGATTTAGTGAAATAGCTCGATCGTAGTCAGCTATTGCTCCCTGATAATCTTTTAATTCTTGCTTGGAATATCCTCTATTCTGATAAGCTTCAATAAATTTAGGATCGATAGAAATAACTTTATCGTAGTCAGCTATTGCACCTAATCTATCTCTCATCTCATACTTAGCAACACCTCTATTATAATAAGCATCAGTTAAATCTGGTTTAAGAGCAATAGCCCGACTGTAATCAGATATTGCCGCTTGATGATTTTTCATTCGGTATTTTGCGAGACCACGATTATAGTAAGGTTTCCAGAAATTAGGAGTCAGCGCAATCGCTTTGTCAAAATCTGATATTGCTCCTTGTAAATCTCCTGAATTGCTTTTTTTATTGCCACTGATATTTAAAAATTGAGATTCTTTAGATGATTGAGGACTTTCAGCCCATTTAGGATTTTGGCCAAGTTGGTTTGCCGTTAAGGGATTACATGCAGAAAGTAGATAACTAAGTAAGATGTAAGCAGGTAGGATGGATATAGTCTTAACTTTAGTCTTCATTTAGTAGCAATTTATAGGTCGCGAAGCCTAGAAAAGATATCTTCGATCTAGCCTACCCAATTCGTCAGCAAAGCCTATCAAACGGAATGGGTTCGACTGACATCGACACAGACTTAGTTACGATTCACAGTTGATTTGCCGCTCTAGACGAACTGGAGTGCAAAATCCCCTCTTGGGAGCGGCGGTTTTATTCTGGGGTTCCCCCAGAATAAAAAACCGACAAGACAGGGGTGCCCGTTGGCGTAGCCTTTCCGAAGGAATTAGGGTGGGGTGGGTAGATCTCCGCTTCTACTTCCCAATTCGACCCCGATTGTAAAGTAGCTATTGGGTAATTGGGTCAATTCTACTAAAATTACTAGATAGTCTCGATCGCCTGTAAGTCCGACACTACTTAAAATTTTAGCTTTAACAGTTGGGAGAAAAAATTGGTTTCTACATCTAATTTGAAAACTACAAAGTCAGAAGAAATTTTTGCGGCTGCTCAGAAGTTGATGCCAGGTGGCGTAAACTCGCCAGTTCGGGCGTTTAAATCCGTTGGTGGTCAACCGATTGTATTCGATCGAGTCAAGGATGCCTATATCTGGGACGTAGACGGCAATCAGTATATTGATTATGTCGGCAGTTGGGGACCAGCGATCTGTGGACATGCCAATCCTGAAGTGATTGCGGCGTTACATGCGGTGCTGGAAAAAGGGACTAGCTTCGGTGCTCCCTGCTACCTGGAGAATGTCCTCGCAGAGATGGTAATTAATGCCGTTCCCAGCGTGGAAATGGTCAGATTTGTGAATTCTGGCACGGAAGCTTGTATGGCGGTTCTGAGGCTAATGCGGGCTTTTACGGGACGGGACAAGATTATCAAGTTTGAAGGCTGCTATCACGGACATGCTGATATGTTCTTGGTGAAGGCTGGTTCTGGTGTGGCTACTCTCGGTTTACCCGATTCCCCAGGCGTACCCAAATCGACTACTGCTGACACTCTCACCGCGCCTTACAACGACTTAGAAGCTGTCAAGGCTCTATTTGCCGCCAATCCTGATACTATTTCTGGCGTGATTCTCGAACCTGTCGTGGGCAACGCTGGTTTCATCGTGCCTGATGCTGGCTTCTTGGAAGGTTTGCGGTTGATTACTCAGGAATATGGCGCGTTGCTGGTATTTGATGAAGTGATGACTGGTTTCCGCATCGCCTACGGTGGCGCACAGCAGCGATTTGGGGTGACTCCCGATCTCACTACGATGGGCAAAGTCATCGGTGGTGGTTTACCTGTGGGTGCCTACGGTGGACGCAAGGAGATCATGTCAATGGTTGCACCTGCGGGGCCAATGTATCAAGCAGGCACCCTATCCGGTAATCCATTGGCGATGACAGCAGGAATTAAGACTCTGGAACTGCTCCAGAAGCCTGGTGCTTACGAGTACTTGGACAAAATCACCACCCGTTTGGCGAATGGATTGGTGCAAATTGCCAAAGAAACCGGACACGCGGCTTGTGGTGGTAATATTAGTGGCATGTTTGGCTTATTCTTCTGTGAAGGGCCAGTTCACAACTTTGAAGATGCCAAAAAATCCGACGTGACTAAATTTGGTCGCTTTCATCGCGGGATGCTGGAGCAAGGCGTATATCTAGCACCATCTCAGTTTGAGGCTGGCTTTACTTCTCTGGCTCATACAGATGCAGATATCGATCGAACTTTAGCAGCAGCGAGGATTGTCATGTCTCAAATATAGTCTAGAAGTAGTAATTAACCTGAGTTCGGGTTAAGAATATAGTATCTAACTATGCTCAGTTGCTCAGAGATTTCCTCTATGATAATAAGTGTTGCCGACTAATCAGCCTAGCTGAAATCGGCAGCACTGATCTATCGGAACTTTCTCGCTAAAACCTTGTCTGGTAAACAAGCATATTAAATAAACATGGATATTTACTGTACTCGTCTCTATTGCGAACAACCCCTAAATTCGTTTGTCGATCTAGATGATAGTAAATTACTAGAAACTGCAACTCAACAGCATTGTGCTAGTTGTGGGATGCCGTTGGTTTTGGATGGACGCTATGTACCTCTGAGATTGTTGCAACATGATGAACTAAGCACAACATTTCTGGGTAAAGATCTACATGCACCAGCACTCAAATATTGTACGATCGAGCAATTACAGATCGATCCTAGCTTCAGTCTCAGCCAAATCGAAACTGCGACAAAAATATTCGATCGAGAAGTTAAGGTTTTAGGGAAGTTAGGTGAACATCCCAAAATTCCCCGACTGTTAGATTCCTTAGAAATATTTGCTCCTGTAGCTCCAGATCGTCCGTTCCAAAAGTTTTTATACTTAGTTCAAGAATATATTGATGGTCAAACTTTAGAAGATGAACTACTCGCGCGGGGTAAATTTACGGAAGCAGAAGTTATTGTTGTCTTGCGAGAAGTTGCCAGAATTTTAGAATTTGTGCATTTTCAAGGAGCGATTCATCGAAATATTAGACCATCGAAGCTGCTGCGGGACTCATTCGGCAAGATCTATCTCACTGATTTTGGAGCCGTGAAGCAAATTAATGCTGAAACAGTTGATATCACGGGGGATTTATCGCCGCGAAAATCTAAGTCTGGATTCAGACTAGAATACACCCTATCAAATCAATACTTAAGACCTGAAATTTATCCATCTTCGGACTTATATAGTTTAGCTGTGACATGTATAAATCTGCTCACAGGTAGACAACCTAACGAGCTATTTCATATTGATACAAATACCTGGCAATGGCGCACTCCAGAGCTACAAGTCAGTGATTCTTTGGGGATGATTCTCGATCGAATGTTGCAACAACTCCCTACGGATCGATTTGGATCGGCTAGAGACGTATTGGATGCCTTAGATGATAATTTGGGCGCACCGATTCTGAGTATTCCGGTAGACATTTTTAGTGCAAAGGAGACTAGTCCTAGCACGTTGATGCTAGATAAACCTTACGACGATCCTTTTCAGCTTGACGAGAGTTTTCTCCAGCTTGATGATGATTTTCTCCAGCTCGATCGAGATTTATTTCAACTAGACGATCGTTTATTTGAAGATGACAAATCGCCAACACCACTCAGCGATGCTCCGTTACAACTCATTCCCAAAATCGCACCTACAGTTAATCGACCCTGGCAGAAAATTGGCATATTAGCAGCAGGAATTGTGGGGTTGAGCGCAATGATTATTCCTGGGTTTTTACGATTATTCGATCGGAAACCAACCATGAGTGATACCCTCACCCAGGATGTTCAGACGGCAATGATTCGTCATAGCAGCAGTGGTGAACGGATTTTAGTCGGGATCGAAGGTAATCGCGATACTGACAAATTTAAAGAATTAAAAAGATTGGGAGTTGCGGCGATCGCCAGCAAGAATTATCCTGAAGCTGTGCTTAAGTTGCAAGCAGCTTTAGTCGAAAATCCAAATTCACCAGAAACTCGAATTTATCTCAATAATGCCCTAGTTGGTGATAAGAAAAGTTATACCATCGTGACCGCTGCACCAATTGAAAGATCCCTCGATAGGGCTTCCGAAATGTTGCGAGGATTTGCTCAAGCTCAAACAGAAATCAATCAAGTGGGAGCTGTCAATGAAGCTAAAATTAAGTTGCGAATTATTGATGATAGTGACGACCCAAAAACAATTGAAAATATTGCCACGGCTGTTGTAGATCTCCCAGAAGTACTCGGCGTTGTCGGTCATAATCGAAATGATGTGACAATAAAAGCAGCAAGAATTTATAATCGCAAAAAATTAGCTTTTATCGCTCCAATCAGTACCGCAGTTAATTTAACAGGGGCTAACAAACCATATATTTTCAGAGCTAATAATAAAACGGATGTGATTGCTGGCAAACTAGTCGATCATTTGGTCAACGTCGATTGCAAACGTAAAGTAGCGATTTTTTATGTACCGAGTATTTCCGCTAATAATGAATTCAAAACTCAGTTTACCAATAAATTAATTGCTAAAGGCGGCAAAATTGTCGGAACTTTTCCGTTTTCTACGGTAGCTTCAACCGCGCCACCTGGTACTATTACCCCAACCTTCGATGCTGAAGCTCATCTCAAACAGGCGAGAAGAATGGGTGCAGAAGCGATTCTCTTGCTGTCGGCTGGACGTTCCAATCGTGAGGCTTTGAAAGTCCTCAAAATTAGAGCTGATAAATATCCTGAGCTAGATATCTTGAGTGACACTGGTTTGTACAGTTTCAATACGCTCAAAGTTGGTAAAGATGCGCGGGGCTTGGTAATGATCGTACCTTGGCAAGAATCAGACAGCAGCCCTCAATTCTCGACAGGTGCCAAGCAATTGTGGAATACCCAAGTTAACTGGGCAACTGCGACATCCTATAACTCAGTAAAGGCTCTAGGTGCGGCAATCAAAGCCCAAGAATTACCTTCCCGAATTGGGGTGATGCAGAATTTGGCTAAGAATGAATTTATGGGTGCTTCTGGACGATTTCAGTTTAAAAATGGCGAACCAACTGAACGATATATTATTATTAAAGTAGACAAAACTCCCGCTAACTATAAATATTCTTCGAGAATGGGGTATGATTTTTTACCATTTGAGTAAGATGCTGGGACAATATCGATAATTACACAATTATTTCGTCCCAATTAACTCTTTACTTTCTCGATCGATCGAGAGTATCAATTGCCATTTTTAGCGAATTCTTCTCGCTTAATATCGATCGAGCCTAAAGTTGAAGATCGAGATCTGCTCTGGTTCGACAATCCTCAAATTTATTGTAGAGAGTTATTGTTGATTTTGCGATCGTTCGCGTAGCGTCGCCTATGGCGAATCGTATTCAATTCTAGCAGCCTCCACCGCATCAAAATTCTGAGTTGCCCAATCACACAAAGACTTGAGGATGCCATTCATCGTTGTCCCCAACGGCGTGAGCGAATACTCCACCATCGGCGGTACAACTGGATAAACTTTGCGTTGGATCAGTCCATTTCGTTCGAGATCGCGCAAGGTGCGGGTCAACATCCGCTGGGAAATATCACCGATTTCCCGCTGCAACTCACCATACCGTTTGGTGCCACCAGACAAAATATACAGTACCGCCACTACCCATTTATCAGCTACTAATTCTAGGGTTTGGCGCAAATGGGGATTGGTATCTAGGAGATTAGCCGCAGGAATCTTCCGAGTCGATTTATTCATTGGTGTTTATTCACACACATTTTTGTATGTATAGCAGTTTTGTGTATGTACTTGTCAAATCAAATATACATACTAGATAATTAATACATTCGAGTCCGATCGATGTCAACCCATTACTCTAGAGGTAATTGAATGGCTACTACACCTACTCACATGATTCACGACCGCAACCTGCGCGGACACAGCAAAATCGGCTGGCTCGATAGCTGGCATACCTTTTCATTTGGTAGTTTTCAAGATCCCAATCGGATGGGGTTTCGTTCCTTGCGGGTGATTAACGATGATCGAGTGATTCCAGGCGCAGGTTTTGGCACTCATGGACATCAAGACATGGAAATTCTCACCTATGTTTTGGAAGGGGAATTAGCACATCAAGATAGCCTGGGCACTGGCTCAACCATCCGTCCTGGGGATGTCCAAATTATGAGTGCGGGGACGGGAATTCAACACAGCGAATTTAATGCTTCCAAGTCCGATCCAGTTCATTTGCTGCAAATTTGGATGTTACCAGATCGCCAAAAGATCGCACCTCGCTATGACCAGCGCAATTTTCCGTTGACAGAAAAACAGGGCAAACTGCGGCTGGTTGGTTCCAAAGATGGGCGAGATGGTGCGGTTGTAATCAATCAAGATATCGATCTGTATGTCTCAGTGTTATCAACAGGCGATCTAATTACATTTGAGGTAAAGCCAGATCGGTTCGCCTGGGTTCAAGTCGCACGGGGCATCGCTACACTCAATGGCGAATCATTACGCGAAGGTGACGGCGTGCAGATTAACACTCCAGAGTTGCTAGAAATAACCACCGAATCTAGTGCTGAAATTTTGTTATTCGATCTGTCCTGAAGCTCGATTTCCTAGAAGTTATTAATCTGTCGATTCCGCAAAGCGGACGCGACACGCTCGGCATATCCACTGACAATGCTGCATAGAATTTAACAAGAAGCAGGGGTTTAAATTCCCATCCTAATAACCTAATAACCTAATTCTCAATTCTCAATTCTCAATTAATGACTTAGCCAAGCAGAGAGGTTATCTTTCCATCATGTCTATCCAAAATACCAACGTTTCTCGATCGATCGTTCAAGTTGTGCCAGCGGCATCCTTTTCTAAAGGGCAAGGTTTTACTGCCTACAGCGTCGGTCAACAGCAGTTAGGCGCGGCAATTGCGCCGTTTTTACAGCTAGACCACTATTTCATGACTCAGCCGACTTTTGCCGAGCATCCCCACCAAGGATTTTCGGCTGTCACCTATATGTTTGAAGATTCTGAGGGATCGTTTTTCAACGAAGATAGCCAAGGCGACAGATCGACCATTGCTCCTGGCGACTTGCACTGGACACAAGCCGGATCGGGAATTCGGCATAATGAAACCCCGATCGAACCTGGCAAAATGTGTCATGGCATTCAAATGTTTGTCGATTTACCCGTAATCGATAAGTCACTACCAGCTAAGGCTTTTCATCTCACTGCGGCACAAATTCCGGTTTATACAACTGATGCAGGTGGGCGCGTGCGGGTGGTCATTGGTGAAGCCAATGGTGTAACTTCGCCGCTGAATATCTCTACTAAAATTCGCTTTTTGGATGTGATTTTACCTGCGAATAGTTCTATTGAACATGAAGTAGCTACTGATGAATCAGTGTTTCTATTGGCAGTAAAAGGATCGGGGTTTGTGGGCGATTCTCCAAGGGAGACGCTCTGCCAACGACAGGATGTAATTGAAGCTAATCAAGCGGCTTTATTTACACCTGATGGTAATAATATTCGTGTGAAAGCTGGAGCTGAAGGCTTGCAGTATGTGCTTTGTATCAGTCAGTAAGAGGCGATATTACTGACGATTCTCGTTCCGAGACGCTCCGCGAACGCCGCTTTTGGTACGGCATGGAAATCGCGACCTAGTAGCCGAATTCCGTTGGGATTGAGTGTGGTTTGTATTTTTGTTTGCACTCTCACTTATCAAATTTACTTTGCTGGAGCTAATGCCGAATTTTTGAATCGTTGGCGTAGCCTCTCTGACAAGAGAATCGATTGACCTTTCTCAGACTGGACATGCGATCGATACTTGGGCAACTTGGCATTGGTTGAGAACGGGTTTGGCAATTGGGGCACTTGTATTTGCCAGTTGGGGCTTATTATTGCCGAAGGATGGTGATGATTCGATCGTCATCCAGTAAGCCCTAGTTTTATTCTTCAACCCAACCTACATATCTAAAACATTTTGTGGGGGGTTGTGGACTAAACAGTTCAATTACAGGTTTCAAATCGAGGTACATCTTGCGGTAGGGCACTTCTGGGGGAAGGCTTTCATGAGGATCTGCAAAGTCAACATGTAAAAACCCGCTGTGTGTTGATGTTTATTCCTCAATCGGCGGAGTTTCCACAATAGCAGCTCCCTTGCGTCTCCGCTGGAAATAATAGGCACCACCACCGCCGATCGCAATAAACGGTGAAAAAGGTACTAGCCATAGCAGTCCCAGGGCTAGATTTGTTGCCAGACTTCCAGCCGCATGGGTAGAGTTTTTCCAAGTTTCCTGTACCTGAGTTCCAAAAGCGTCACCAATTGGCAGGGTAGACTGGGATTCTTCTAGAGTGAGGTTAATCGTCGAATACGCCACCTGCTGGCGGAGATTTTTGACTGTAGCATCTAGCCGTTCGATCTGATCGCGGATGACTGTCAGCTCCTTGGATACTGCTAAGATATCCTTGACAGAACCCGATCGATCCATAATTTTCCTAGTCAAATCTTCTTGCTGGCGGAGATTTTTCAGCCGCGCATCGGTATCCACCAACTGCTGACTTACATCTTCAGATTTGATTCCTTGGCTCTCCAGTCGTCCTAATTTGGCAATTTCAGCTAACGTGTTATCTAGGGCAGTGTTGGGTACTTTGAGCCTCAATGTTGCCTGATGATTTCTACCACTTTCGGGCAAACGATCGTCCTGAAAATCATAGATATCGCCCTGCTTGCTCCTGACAATCTGGCGGAGCTGCACCATCGCTTTATCGATCGATTCCAGTCGGAGTGATAGTTCGGCTGTCTTTACTAGCTGGGGTGTTTGAGGGACATTATTGGGAGCACTCTTGCTTGCGTCCAACGCGCCGCCAGCAAGTCGATCCAGTTGATCTGGAACTGCATTTGGTGCCTGGGCTATTTCAGCAGATTTGCTTGTCACCTGCGCCTCTCCACAGCTATTCAACACCATGCTACCAGTAAACAAAATACTTCCGATCGCCACCGATCTCCAGCCTAGTCTATCTAAATTACGCATCATCTCACACTCCACAATTTTTTCGATCGAAGCAATTCTAAATACTGCTACAGTCACCAGTCAGATCATTCCGCGCATTTAGCCTAAAACTTGATTAAAAATGGTAGGTTTGTCTAAAAAATGAAACAGAACCTACCATAAAATTGAGATCCGAATTTTACTCGCCCAGTTTGAGCAATTCAACATCAAAAATCAGCGTTGCATTGGGCGGAATATCTGCGCCCGCACCTCTTGCGCCATAGCCTAATTTTGCTGGAATAGTCAGTTTCCGCCGCTCACCAACTTTCATTGTGCTCAAAGCTTCATCCCAACCTGGGATTACCTGCCCAGTACCTACTTTAAAACTAAAAGGTTCGCCTCGATCGCGGGAACTATCAAACTTTTTGCCATTGGTGAGCGTTCCAGTATAGTGAACGAAGACTTCTTGTCCTGGCTTTGGTTTAGCTCCCGTTCCAGCTTTGAGGATTGTATATTTCAAACCAGAGCGGGTAGTTGTTGCTTTCGCGCCTTTAGTTGCTGCTACTGCAATTGCGGTACTTTGGATCGGCTGAGGCTGCGAAATGTTAGTAGCTGAGATCGCGTCTGCACTGCCGATTGCAAGCTGTAAATATGAACTCAACGCAGCACCAGCAAGTAGCCAGCTAGAACTAACTAAAAAATTTCTCATTAATACACCCTTAATTTCCAGTGATCTAACATATCATAAATCGATCTCAGTTAAAATAATCTATAGGTATTTAGTGGGGTGACAAGTGACAAGTGAAACAGATATATCGATCGAGCAGTATCAGCAAAGTTTGCAGATCGATCGAGCCGCCGGAGATCTAGCAGGTGAGAGTATCTTGCTCAATAATTTGGGGCTAGAATATAACGATCGAGGTGAATGGGATCGAGCGATCGATTGTCATCAGCAAGATATCATTATCTGTCGTGAACTAAACGATCGAGAGGGTGAAAGTGCGGCGTTTAATAATCTGGGGCTGGTGTATTATAATCAGGGAAATCTAGAGCAGTCGATCGATTGTCACCAGAAAAGTCTGGCTATCTGTCAAGAATTAGGAGATCGTGAAGGCGAAGGCGCATCTTTTAATAATTTGGGGATGATCTATCGCGCTCAAAGTAACTGGGATAAGTCGATCGAGTGTTACCAGCAAAGTTTAACTATCGAGCAAGAATTGGGCAATTCTGAACGGTCTTGGGAAGGTGAAATTCTCAACGATCTAGCCAAACTTTATCAGGCAAAAGGTCAGCTCGATCGAGCGATTCCACTGTGGCAGGAAGCCTTAATAAAGCTACCTGAAGATGCAAAAGAATATCCAGCTATTCAAGCACAATTAAAGCAGGCTACTTGACAGCAATTTCAAATTTAAACCATTTGGGTTGTAGGGGCGGGTTTATGCTGCTAACATTCGCAACATAACATTAATTTATGAACAAACCCGCCCAACCTCACCAGTAACAATCGATTATTGATAAGAAATCAGCAAGATATTTGGAGCTACTGGTGGGGCATTTATGCTGCAACTAATTTGGATAGTAGGGGCAGATCGACATAGGTAGAACCGTGAATATCGCCCCGAATGATTTGACAGGGATGATTTGGTTCACCCAGATCGGAGAGGACTAGTTTTGCTCGATCGAAGTTATGATTTTGAGTATAGTCATTAATCGTGACTAAAGTGCTAATTCCGGCATCCATTGCCGAGATCAACCCATTTTCTGAATCTTCAAACGCGAGACAATTTGCAGCAGGTAATTTCATCTGCGCCAGCACATAATCATAAATATCCGACGCAGGTTTTTTCTTCGGAACGATATCCCCTGCGGCAATTACTTCAAACCAATCAGGAGTAATATCTCCAGTGAGCAGAGCGAGGACATTGGCGGGAGTTGTTGTTGTAGAGATGGCGAGACGGAGATTGGCAGCTCTGGCAGCTTCTAACAGGCGTTTGACACCTGGACGGAGCGGAATGCCCCCAGCCGCTAATAGCTGGGCATAGTACTGATTTTTGGCCTTGTGCAGGTCTGCAATCAGTTCATCATTCATCTTGACATCGGGGCGATAGGTATCGAGATAAAAGCGCATCCGCTCCTTGCCACCCGTGACTGCCAGTAGCTTACCATACAGCTCGATCGACCAATCCCAGTCGAGTCCCGCGTTGGCAAAGGCTTGATTGAAGGCTACCCGATGCCCATCCCGCTCGGTGTCCGCCAAAGTCCCATCTACATCAAAAATCAGTGCTTGTAATCCGCTCATCCCCAAACTCCGGTTGTTTCACGATCGTACTAGTGATGTTATCACGCGAAATGGGGTGAATGGTGAATGGTGGATGGTGGCTCAGATCCCCTTGCTCCTAAAGAATAGACATTTGCAGTTTGTAATTCACTATCCACTATCCACCAATTAATCGACTCCAAACCCTTATAATATATGAGGGGAATTAGCGATAAGTATCGACACTTCGCCATCTATAGCAAGCATATATTAACTACTAATAGTTCACTTCAGCACCCGATCGTAATACAGAGACTATGGCGCAACTCGAAACTAGAACCGAACCGATGGTGCTGAACATGGGGCCGCACCACCCATCCATGCACGGGGTATTGCGGCTGATTGTCACCCTCGACGGTGAAGATGTCGTCGATTGTGAACCTGTAATTGGCTATCTCCATCGCGGCATGGAAAAAATTGCCGAAAACCGCACTAACCTGATGTTTGTGCCCTACGTTAGCCGCTGGGACTACGCAGCGGGGATGTTTAACGAAGCGATTACCGTCAATGCAGTTGAGAAGCTGGCAAATATTACCGTTCCGAAACGGGCGAGTCACATTCGCGTGATCATGCTCGAACTAAATCGAATCGCCAATCACTTGCTCTGGCTTGGCCCATTTATGGCTGATGTCGGCGCACAGACTCCGTTTTTCTACATCTTCCGCGAACGGGAGATGATCTACGATCTGTGGGAAGCTGCAACTGGCTACCGGATGGTCAATAACAACTATTTCCGCATCGGTGGGGTGGCGGTTGATTTACCCTACGGTTGGATTGATAAATGTATCGATTTCTGCGACTACTTTGAGCCAAAAGTAGATGAGTATGAGAAGCTCATCACCAATAACCCAATCTTCCGTCGTCGCGTCGAAGGTGTGGGCACAATTGGACGCGAGGAAGCGATTAATTGGGGCTTGTCTGGCCCGATGTTGCGCGGTTCTGGGGTCAAGTGGGATCTGCGGAAGGTCGATAAATACGAGTGCTATGACGACTTCGATTGGGATATCCAATATGAAACTGCTGGCGACTGTCTAGCGCGATACTTTGTCCGCATTCGCGAGATGCGCGAATCAGTGAAGATCTTGCGCCAAGCAATTGCGGCTCTCCCTGGCGGTGCCTATGAGAACCTCGAAGCCAAACGGATTGCCGCAGGGCCAAAATCTGAATGGGATGCGATGGACTATCAGTACATCAGCAAGAAAGTCGCTCCAACATTTAAGATTCCCAAAGGTGAACACTACGTCCGCATTGAAAGCGGCAAGGGTGAACTCGGCATCTTTATCATCGGCGAAGACAATATCTTCCCGTGGCGGTGGAAGATTCGAGCTGCTGATTTTAATAATCTCCAAATCTTACCTCACCTATTACGGGGCGTGAAAGTTGCTGATTTGGTGACAATTTTGGGCAGTGTGGATATTATTATGGGTTCTGTCGATCGATAAGTAAGTCTCAGCATTCATCAATTCAGGGTAGGAGCAATTAGTGAATTGCCCCTGCCCTGAATTTTAATATTTTCAACTTTTAACTTTTAACTTTCAACTAACTCAATGTTACCCACCGTTATACTCCCTGGCTATCTTGAAAGTGCTGATGTCTATCTGCCGCTTCAGCAAGCTTTAACTGAACTTGGTACACCTACAACTACCGTACCACTGCGAAAACGTGACTGGATCCCGACGCTCGGTGGTCGATCGATGATTCCTATTCTGCGTCAACTCGATCGAACTGTCAATGAGACTTTAACTAATCACAATACTAATCAAATCAATCTAATCGGACATTCAGCAGGTGGCTGGATTAGTCGGATTTATCTGGGTGAAATACCTTATACAATTCATGGCGATGTCGATGACGCAGCCAACTTGTGGAATGCAAAATCCAAAGTTGCTAGCCTAATTACCCTCGGAACTCCCCACATTAGCGGTGAACGTTGGACAAAGAAAAATCTGGATTTTGTCAATGATAATTATCCTGGGGCAATGTATCCAGAAGTTGAATATATTTGCGTTGCCGGAAAATCGATTTATGGTGAGAAAAAACTTGGTCAATGGTTAGCATATAGTAGCTATCAGCAAACCTGTGGCGAAGGAAATACCTGGGGTGATGGCATTACAGCAATCACCGCTGCACACCTAACAGGGGCAACAAATATTACGATCGAAGGTGTCAAGCATTCACCCCGTAGTCCAGGAATTTGGTATGGTTCAGCAGCGGTGATCGATCGATGGGTGGAGTATTTGAAGTAAGTACTTTTGCGTGAGTTATAATAGTCAAGTTACCTAGCTATCGACAGAGGTAAAGCCATGTTAGCAGTTATCAATACAGGTGAAGAGAGAACTCTTCTCAGAGGTATCAGTTGGACTCTTTACGAAAATCTCCTCACAGAAATTGGTGATAACGGAACAGCACGATTGAGCTACTATCGAGGAGATTTGGAATTTATGACTCCTTTTTTTGAACACGAGAACGGGAATAGACTAATCGAAAAATTGATATCGACGATATCAGAGGTAACGGATCGAGATTATATTCTCTGCGGCTCGATGACGATTAAGCGTCCAGATCTTGAATCTGGTAAAGAACCAGATTCTTGTTATTACATCGCTAATGAATCAGCGGTACGTGGTAAAACTAAATTTGACTTCACCCAAGATCCACCACCAGATTTGGCTATCGAAATTGACATTACTAGCAGTTCGATCAATCAACTTGCTTTATATGCAGAATTAGGAGTTGGAGAAGTATGGCGATATAATCGAAAAACATTGATATTTTATCAATTGCAGTCAGGGAAATATGCGATCGTCGATCGATCTCCTACCTTCTCAATTTTATCACCCGATCGAGTATTAGAATTCTTAGCAGATTGCCAAGCCGATGGGATCAATCAAGCCGTTAAGAATTTGCGAGCATGGATTCAATCTAATCGGTAGGGGCAATCCATGAATTGCCCTCACTGAAAAAGTGGTGTTTACTATTTCCTAAAGATAGCTGCACTAACAGCTTTTGATTCTGCTTCGTTGTAGCTCATGCCAAATTCATTCCGAATCCCTGGCACGTAAACGTTATATCTTGAGTAGCTACCACCCCGAACAACAATCGTATTCCAGCGTTTACCGTTGATTTGAGTCCAGTATTCAAAACCATTGCCAGATGCTTGCTCTCTGTGGATCATCGTCTTGCCATTTATCGGGCTGCGAACACCATCAATCCGAATTAAATATGCTCCAGGTGTATCTGGGACATCTGCCATCGTCACACGTTCACCCTCAGAGCCTGAGTAGACTTTGATAATTCCGACTTTTGCAGTAGCAATATCTACTACTGGCAATTTTTCTTCAACAACTGGTTTCGCAGACACTGTTTTTTTGGGTTCGCAAGCAGTGAGATTGATTCCTTTTTTAGCAAATATGGGACACGCATGTTGTGGTAGATATCCCTCACCATTTGAACCGCGAATCTCTTTCTCTACCGCAGCTTTAACTGAGGGAAAACAAGCACCGCTCAAGAGCCGACGGGCAATGCCATTAGGTGGGTTTTCAGCAGGCTGTGAGAGTCCTGAAACGATCGCGAGGCTAACATCTTCATCGGCACATTTTGCAGCGGCTGGAGACGCACCTAGTGCAGGTTCAAAAAATTGGAGAGCTACCCAATGTGTAAATTGTAATCTGGCACGCTTACCGATCGCGAACAATTCTTTGGGGTGGGTTTTGGCGTACTTTTGCAGCGGTTCTAAGCAATAGCCAGTATCGTATCTATAATTGGCGGCACATTTATCAAGATCGGCTAGTGACTTGAACACCATCCGCTCTTGGGCAAATATCGGCGTGGATAGTCCCATCAACATTGATGCTGATAACAAGAGTGAAATATTTCGGGGTAAATTTTTCATGGATCCTAATCGTACAAAACTGATGCCTTGCTAATGAGTGAATTCTCCGAGTCTGGAGAATTCACTCATTGTACGATCGTTGTGTGAGATCGATCGAGGTTAGCGGCAGTATCATGTCTAGACTAATTCCCCAAGTTTCCATACCAGCAGCAGTGCGTTGATATACCCTTAAATGCTATCTTCCATTCATCTTTGGTATAATATAAATACGATCGGAAAAATATTTTTGCAATTCACGTAAATTTTGTTTGCTCTTCAATCACAAAAGTGTATGAGGCATAGACCTAGAAATTGGGCAATGGTTGGTGCGATGCAGCTCGGAATAATTATCGGCAGCTTCAACCTGCCCAACAGCATTATTAATGCAGCTACATGGTACGCGCCAATAATCGACTTTGGCAGAATTGCCTTATTATTTGGCGTTCCAGTTGGTGATGTATTCTTATCTTCAAAATTATTGGCGATCGGAAAAAGCAAAAAAGAATATTTAAAACAATTTGTAGATGCTGAAAATCATCCCAGATACGACTCGATTGAACCAATCTATTTTATTAATCTTACATCAGAACAGATAGACTTGACTAAACTTGCTTTCAAACAAAGTAACAATGACTTAGTTCTTGATGCAGATCTCTCATTTCAACTACTTAAACGCTATTTAGAAGGAAAAAACAAAAATGTTTAATTTCAGAAAGCTTGGTTTCTTAGGCTTAATTACAGCAATTGCAGCAGGTTCGACTTCTTGCGCTAGCGGTGCAATTTTTGGAGTTACAAGCTGGGACACACTCGATGCAGGTCAAGTAGCCGCAGTTTATCACGGCTCAGGCGAAGGAAAAGATAAAGTAGATATTTATTCTGGTAAATTCAACTATGGCCCATTTGACAAAGTTTTAGTTTATTCAACTGGGCAACAGTTAGTAGACTATTCATCAAGAACAGATCAAGGGCAGCCAATTGACCAATCAATTCACTTTGCAGCCCAAAATATCAAAGGCAAGATTAATGTTCAGGTGATTATCACATTTGAACCAACTCAAGAGTCGATTGGTACAGTTGCTAAAGTATTAAGAGTTGATGAAAAATCGTTCAAAAATCAAAACTTATATGCTTCCACTCAGAATGCAATTATTCAGGTTGGCGCAGGTTTAGATCCCGCAACTTTTAACGCTAACCTCCCTGATATTGCCCAAAAAGTTAAAGCAGCACTCCAGAGAGAATATGGCAAGATGGTCAAGGTTCAAGAAGTAAGAATTACCAGTATTGCTGACTTTGGGGAGGCTTTTAACGATCAATTAGCTCAACAGTCTGCTCTCAAAGCGGCAACTGCAAATGAGGCATCTAAGCTCAAATTAATTCAAGCAAAAAAAGCAACGCTTGAAGCAGAAGCAATCAATATTAAAGCAATCGATCCAGCAATTCGTGACTATCAGCTCAGAGTTAGACGCTTAGAAATCGAAGCAACTCTTGCTAATAAAGGAATTAGCCCTTATGCAACAGGAGTAACCCTTTCCCCATCACCCAATAAGTGATCCGTCAGTTTTTAAGATGTTTGGATTGATGTTCCAAATAAACAAATAGCTCCAGGTATCTTTGCTAATTCAGCGAGAAAGTCTAATCGCAAGCTATTATTGTCTCCCATAAATATACACACCACTTCCTGACAAGGATCTTCCGGCTTTGCTCCATTTACGCGCTTAATACTTACCCATGAGCAAGCAGATGCTTTGCCACCCACATCTGCTTGTCTTTTATATTTAGGTTGATAAATCAGTTCCATCCCGCGTCCACGAGTGGCAGGAGTTTCAGATTGAATCCAGGTGAGGGTTTTAGGATCGATCGGGTTTTGATATGGTTCGGGGACTAGATATACAGCACAGGTAGTTGGTGAGAATACTTCGGCACTGATAATTGATGGATGTTCGCGATATCGATCGATCCAATTACTTACCACACCATCGCGCCAAACAGCATAAATTAAATTCAGATCGTTACCTGCTTTATCTAATTTAGTCGGCGTTGAATTGGTAATTACTTCTGCACGCGATTCTTTTTCTGCGCAGGCAGACGCTTCGCGAACAGAGACACTCCGTGAACGAGTTAATTCAATATGACAACCTCTGGCAGTATCAAATTTTCCACCAGCTTTTGTTTCTAATATAAACCGATGCAATGGTCTGCGCCAGCCTCTACCAACACCGCCAACTCTGACGGCAATTTTGATGACTGGTAAGATAATTTCATTCAGTATATCTGTTGGAGCTGATATTTCAAAACTACCCATCCAGCGATAGAATTTAGGCGTATTTCGGGATGGATCCATTCGATCGATTGTAACTCGCAATCTTACCAATCCTTTATCCTTTAAACTGCCCAATAACTCATTAACAGTAATTTCGGCATCACTTTTTTCCATTACTCCTAAAAAGAATCGCATCAGCCACGATCTCAACCAACCACGCCAATGGGTGGGGCGGAGTTCGGGTTTAAATTGATCTTGTCCCGCGCTACCTTGACTGTAGAGCGTGAAGCCGAGCTTCTTAGAACTGTATCCAACTGGTAAGCTGGGCAATTCTGCACTGGGATCGTAGCCTGTGGGAGCCATCAATGCTCCATAACCAGATGCTGTTCTACTTCCGATGCCTTGAGTGATTAAGGCTTGTTGTAGCCACTCCCAGACTGTAGCTACGTCCTCTGGTTGAGCATTACGAGTGCCTCTGATGCCGATCGTGATTTCAATTTTCTCATGACCATCGCCGAGGGTATATAGTGATTGGGGTGATGTAGATCCGGTGTGAAATACCTGAAAATCCTGCTGTGGGTTGGTAATATCGAGGGTTAGTTTAGTTGGTTGATGTGGAAACGCATCGAGAAATTCAATTTTACCTGCATAAATGTCGGCACCATTTTGATAGCCTAATAATTCTCGCATTTGACGGATTAATTCTGGATATTGAGATACCCATGCCCTGACAATCCCTCTAATCGATGCAGCTGGAACATAGCCATTCAGGGGCAGCTTTTCAAATAACTTGAGATTTTCACTCAAAGTGCGTTTATCTTCAGGGCGACTAGCATGGGGATTCCAGGCACCACATGGTTCGCCTGCCGAAACTAGAGTTTCTTGATCTGGATGGGGAAATGAGCCTACTTTCGATCGCCAATCTAGAGTAAATATACCGCTTTTAAATAGTTCTGATTGCGATCGTTTTTCGTGTTGTTTGACTAAAGCATTAATTAATTTTGTGCCACTATACAGCATGGATTTGGGTGATTGTGACATGATTTTTCTATGTTTGTTTGGGTTGAGGTTTTGGCTCCGCTCAACCTACGGGGGTTGAGCGGAGCCGTTGGCGGTAGCCTACCGTAGGTAAAACCTAAACCTATTGATTATCTTCTGATTTATATGCCCTAGCCCAAAAATTCCAGTGTTGTGATAACTCTAGCGATCTGCGCCACTGGAGCATGTAGATTTCTGGTCGATTATTGGCATAGTTAATCACAGTATCCATCAGTTTTTTTGATTCTATATCTTCAGCTTGATTGAGTAGTTGTGCTAATAATGATTTCCAGATTGGAAGGGTGCGTTCTCGCACTTTACCTTCTGCTTTATTCGGACTTTGATTGATGTAGCCAACGGCGGATAATAGTCCAAACGTGCGGAGATGTTGTGATAATCGATAGACAGCAATGATATCCTCGGCTGTAAGAACATCATCGCTTAATATTTTTTGGATATGACTATGAGCGGCTAGACTCATTTGTTCTGGTTTAATCATCTGAATGGTGGATAGTGGATGGTGAATGTTGGATTATTTCTAGCTCTGCTCTGCACCACCTGGGGATTAATCCCCAGGCTACCAAATAAAGTCCACTAAAGTGGACTGCCAAGATTTACTAGTCCACTTTAGTGGACTTTACGTGGTAGCCCGCACTTTAGTTGCGGGTGGGTATCGAGCGAAGCAAATCTCAATCTACAAGCGGAGATTTACCATCACCAATCCAGCTCTGCACCCAACCGCGTCCGACATTTGCCTGTCCACCAACTTGAATCAACCCTGTCAAAATCTCCTGCATTACCTCATAATCTGCTGCTCGAATCGGGTCTTTTTTAGCAATACTATAACCCCAAGCATAATAAAAAATTGTATCGCGGGGGATACACACATCCGTCCAAAATATCCCTGCACCACCCGTATCAGCAATTACATTCCTCACCTGCGTCCAAAGTGAATGTTCCATTAATACCTGAAAATCATTATCTGGCAGCACGATTCTATTATTTTCCCACTGAGATTTGGTATCATCACCTAAACTGCTAGACCAATTTTCGGTTAGCTCGATCGATCTGATTTGTGCTTCATTCATTGCTTCTACTTCTACTCTAGCATCTGCCACCATATACACATCCTTCCGACTACCAACGGCACTAGTTAAAGCAGCAAAACCATCGAATACGCGACGACTAATCAGGGCGCAATCTCTCAATAAAGTTGGACAACTTACCCACGTAAATACATCTTCACCCTTGACGGACATAGTACGCATCGGCACCCATAATAATCTCGCATCACCAAACCAGATTTGATGTACGCCCATTTTACCATCAGTTAATTCTTGCCCAAATAATCGATTGGCAACTTCTCGATCCTGATATGATTCCACTTCATTTCGCAAACTTCCTCGCAGCGATGAACCAGGAATATAGGGGAAATTGGTATGAACTTCGCGGGCAATTTCAGAGATGTTGCCCAGATCTCCCTCGCCACCACAGTGAATTGGAGCCAAACTATATAGATAACCAACTCGAAAATCTTTCATAATATTGAACCTTAATATTTAGCCCACAATAGTTTTGAATAACCCAGATTTTTCAATGACTTTATCCCCTTAGCCGCTTTAGTTTCTCCCACTGCTTCAAATAGAGCTTGAGGCTGGTTGAGATAATAGACACTCCCTGGCGGTGCTGCAAACATTTGCGGGGCGGGAATGCTAGTTTCATCATCACCGTCGCGGATTCTGCCACTGATTGGAATCGCTTTTTCTGTCGCTACTGATACAAGATTTCCTGCCGTTTGATTGGGATTATTTGTATGGGCAAGTTTCCATTCCCACGGAAAACTCCGACAGAGCGCACGGTTATTTTGCTTGCGTTCAAATATACCTGGAGTAATTAGGTATGCCAACGCTTTCTTGGTTGATTTAAAGTTTGTTGCCGATAAATGAGCAATAGTATTCCATTGCTCATGTAATGCTGGGCATCGTTGTAAAATAGCACGATGTCCTTCGCCACCTAGTCTGATTACTGCTGGCGTAGGAATATCAAGATCCAAACCGATCGCAATCGTCCAATTTGGAAGTAGTCTAACTGCATTTTCAATGAAGTAACTGCCGCTGTCTTTGACTTGTTTTGTGTGATTATCAATAGAGTTATGCGATCGAGTTTCGATTTTCCAAGGCTGCTGTTTTGAACTGAGATCTTCTGCTTCTTGATTGGGGACTTTAAATGATTCTCTAGCAATGTCTCCAGTTTTTAAAAAAGATTCGATCGCATCTACTGGCAAATATTGACGATATGCAGGAGTTACTAGTGACGCTATTGTTCGCTCTTGAGGCATCATCACCAGTGGATTGGGCTGAGATTCATCCCAGATTATTTGTCCTGACAAAGGGTGTTTTTTGTGCCATGCCAGGGGGATTAATCGATCGCCATTGACAAAATTGAGTGGTCTAGGAAAGTATAGTGTATCGTGATAGCAAAGAAATGGCCCGATTAGCTCTAAATCTAGATCGCGATCGATCATAGTCCTAATTGCACCTGCGATCGTGTGCCCAGATGGGGGGAATACGCTTGCTGCCCATGCTCTTTCGCCTGGAGTGAAGGGTTTAGCATCACGAAATAATAGGATGTCTACAGGGCAGATTTTGTACCAATAGATCATGATACTTTTATCCCCAATTTAATTTCACGACGGCGTAGGGTAAATGCAGCAAGTTTGAACCAGTTTCTCATTTCACTATCTAATTCTGTTGCTTGAGTTTGCTTAATTAACTCAACCATAAATTTACCTAACACCTGTTCAAATTCTTGCCGACTAATAATATCATCGCCAAAAACTGCTCGGCGTTCACAAAGTGTGGGCAACGCCCAGTCGCAAAAGGCTCGACACCAAGGTTTGATGGCAGCAATATCTCGAACTGGATGTTGTTCCCATGCTGTTGCAGCTTGCTCAAACAAGAGTGGATCTAACTTTAGCTTAGATTCCAGTTGCTTGACTTTATCTAATAATTTTTGCCAACAATTAAAAACTGAAAACTTAGATCTAGCAGCCATAATATTTCCATTTTGATACATTACTCGAATCTGTACCGCATCTTTCTTGTGAAATTCATCATACTGATGTTCTTTCGCCTGTGCTTCTGCTGCCCAGAGGTTTTCAAGTGCGATCGCTAGCGGTACAGATTGATGTGCAATCACGATTCCGAAGCTAATAGTTGCGTTACTCCCCATCGTAAACAAAGGGCGTTGAGTAATATTAGCTGGATTAATAGATTTATCATGCCATTGCCAATAGTCACCAGCATTTTTAAATTTATTATTAGGATCTCGATCGCCTCGAAAACATTGACGAATATCCCACAGCCAGCGATCCCATTCCCACAGATTAGTGTAGGCAAGAACATCATCTCCACCTGCATAAATCAATCTACCAGCATAGCGTTTTTCAGTTAGATAGGGCACCAATTGATTGGAAAAATCTAGCAGCGCACGACTCAGCGCGTTGTGATTAGATGGCCCCATTCTTTTATCTAATTCTAAAAAATCAGTTATTTTTCGAGGGTGAACAAGTTGCTCTAATTGTTCACCCGTCAAGTTTGCCAATTCTTCAGTGGTTAGTTTTCCTAGTCTCCCGCGATCTTCATCAATCAGTTCTTGTAGTTCAACTAATCTTGGCAGTGGAATTAGAGTGCTATCTACATATTTACTATAAGTATCCAGCTTCTCGCCCTTGAGCCATTCGCTCATCCCATCCCCATCGCCAGCAGCTAATACATACCAATCAGTAGGATTGTTCTGAGGATAATATTGACTAATGATAGTATTTAGTTCAGCACGATATTTCTGCAATAATTGATTATCATTAGAATCTATTCCTAGATCTTCTAACAACCATCCAGCATTTAATAATCGAGGATGAAACTCTTTCAGATTTAGATCTTGCTGTTCTACCCAATCAATCCCCCATTTGTTCCGATCTTGCCAGTCTTTTGCTAATTGTTGCTGGTATTTATCCAACACTTTTCGACAAGCAGATCGATAATAATCCCTAGCTTCTGGCTGCATGTTTAAATACCCAGCCACGCCAGAAGTTAAGTCAGGATAAGCAATATCTAAATCCTTTCTACCTAATAATTCAGGTAAAACATGATGCAATCCGCGCTTGACTACTTCAGTGGCGTTAAGTTGCTCACTACCATTGAATAGAAAGTTTTGACGCTGCCAAAACTGCTTAACTTTGCCCTCTTTTGCCCAATCGGTAGGTGAATTGTGAACTGCTGCCCCTATACCTGAAACAGTCGATCGAGTGCTAAACACAGTGGGTAGCTGCCAATTACGAGCATTCTTAACCGCAGTTAAATTCATCCGAGTATTGTCGAGAATATATCCCCACCATGAACCAATATTGGGATTATTTTTTGGCAAGAAACCTAGCTCTGCTGGCTGAAACAGTCCAGAATACCTTTTCAAACCGCCGCTTTTTATAGATACATAAAAATCTGGCTCTGCTAATCCGTATGTTTTGTTTATAGTATTAACCCATCCGAGAAAGCGAGGGTTTTGGGATTGTTTGAAATTCTCGTTAGTATTACCGATCGGTAGTCCTGTCCAGTAGCTTTGCCATTGAGTATCTAGCCAGCCTTCCCAACAATTTGCAGTTGCCGGAATTTCATCGCCCCAGCCTACTTTTGCCAGTACTAAATTGCCTAATTCTTTCCAAGCTCTAGCTAATTCTTGCTTGGCAGTCTGCATCGCTTTGGCGACTTCAGCTTGTGGTAGCACTAATACTAAAACGTTGGGAAATCCAGCCGTTAGCAGTGAGTTAGTTGGTGGTACTTTAATCCACTCATTAAAATCTGGATACTCTTCTAATAGCCAGGAATCAATCAGCGGCTGATGAAACAAACTCGGATAGAGCAAACTATCAGCTCCATACTTTTTTGCTAATTTCCAGCTAATTTTGGCGGATAAATAATGCAAGATCCACGAACCAGCCCAAAAGTCTCGCAGCTTGCGACTAGACTTAATTAAATCTTGAACTGGTGCAAAACTAAAACTAACTAAATAGGGGTGAGACTTGTATTTGTACCAGAGATCTTTTTCGGCGATCGCATCAAATTCTGCTATCGTTGTGTGATAGCCGATCGATGCTCCAGCCAGTGCCGCAGTCATACTCGTATGGCTCCACAGCGACGTATCAGGAATTCTGGTATCTGCGGGCATCAATAGCAGAGAAGTATTATTAAATGCCTTGCAAGCCGCTGTTGGTAAACATCGCCACAGCCACCAAAATACTTTCTTGGGGTTAGTTTCTCGCTTAATTTCTTCGGTAAATAGCTGTTTTTCTCTGTCAATTAATTCTCGATCTTTATCTGCGATCGAATCAAAATTGTCAAGCTGCAATCGCTGTTTCGCACCTGATAATAAGTGAGATATCTCTAATCCCTCACTACCGTAATTGATTCGAGTCTTGATATTGGCAATCGCACCTCGATCGCTAGCAGCACTGATATAGTCAGCATTCTTGAGATAGTTCAAGAGTTTGCCATCGTCAGGAATATCCTGCCAATCTTGCATCACATCCAGTTCGCGCCATAAACTTTCCGTTAATTTATCGGTATGAAATGGCTTGAATACTGGATCGTGAAGTAATGCAAAGATTTTAGATTGCCAGTATAAGTGCATTTTTCCAGTCAAATAGTTTCCCCTTAGAGGGGGAAGACCATTTATTCTAAGCTCCCACAAGCCAAGGTGTCTAGAGAGCATTTGCGGAGATCTCAGTGGCGAAAGGCGTTCCACAGTATAAAATCGAGCATCATCAGCCACGAATTCTAGTCGCAAGTATTTCTTTGCGGAATTGACTGGTTAATGCTATAAAAGACTTACGATACAGCATCAATTCCACATCGGCTGGTTTTTAAAAATGCACAGTTTACTAGATCGGTGTCGCTACACCTCCCCCCTGAATGGCTCTCCACTGCGCGAGTCACAGATCGATCTATCCCAACTCGTCGCTCAGATTTCTCGTCGCAGCCGACGACGATAATTTAATTCGGCATTGCTTCAGGTTCATTGATTGAGGGCTATCTTCAGCCCAATCCATATTTGTAACACCCGCATATTTTTGGTGTTCGATCGATATTTACTAATTTTCAGGAGTACTTTGTAATGACTGTGGATACTGCATTTGCACCAACGATTCATCCCGAATTGTTATCAACGTTTAGTCAAGATGAGTTTAATAGTCATGTGATGACTACCTATGGACGGTTCAATCTCGCCTTAATTAAGGGCGAAGGCTGCACTGTCTGGGATACTAATGGCAAGGCTTATTTAGACTTTGTAGCAGGGATTGCAACATGTACATTGGGACATGCTCATCCAGCCGTAATCGAAGCGGTGATGGCGCAGATTAATACGCTCACCCATGTGTCAAACCTTTATTACGTCCCCGTGCAGGGTGAATTAGCCAAGTGGCTGGTTGACCATTCCTGTGCCGATCGAGTATTCTTCTGCAATTCTGGGGCAGAAGCTAACGAAGGTGCGATCAAACTCGCTCGGAAGTACGCTCATACGGTGCTGAAGATTGCCGAACCAGTGATTTTGACTGCCCACGCCAGTTTTCACGGACGGACGCTGGCGACGATTACAGCCACCGGACAGCCCAAGTACCAACAAAATTTCACACCGTTGATTCCAGGGTTTCACTATGTGACCTACAATGATTTTGGCGCGATCGAGTCAGCAATTGCCGAGTTAGACGGACGGGTAGCGGCGATTATGCTCGAACCACTCCAAGGTGAAGGTGGCGTGAATCCTGGGCAAGTTGAGTATTTCCAGCAGGTACGGAAGCTGTGTGATGAAAAAGGGATTTTATTAATCCTCGATGAAGTCCAAGTAGGCATGGGACGTTCGGGCAAATATTGGGGCTATGAGCAGCTAGGCATCGAGCCAGATATTTTCACCAGTGCCAAGGGTTTAGGCGGTGGAATTCCCATCGGTGCGCTACTGTGCAAGGCATCTTGCAATGTGTTTCAACCTGGCGATCATGCCAGTACCTATGGTGGCAATCCGTTTGTGTGTGCGGTGGCTTTAGCTGTTTGTCAAACATTGGAACGGGAAAATATTCTCGCCAATGTCCAAGCACGCGGCGAACAACTACGGGCAGGTTTACAACAACTGGCTGCTAAATATCCAGCAATATTAGAAGTGCGGGGTTGGGGTTTAATTAATGGATTGGAATTGCAAGCTGATAGTCCGGTTAATGCGATCGATATTGTCAAAGCGGCGATGGAATTAGGCTTACTATTAGTTCCGGCTGGTGCAAAAGTTGTCCGGTTTGTCCCGCCATTGACTGTTTCGGCAGCGGAAGTTGATCGAGCGGTGAGTATTGTAGATCGGGTTTTAGCCGCGATTTAATAGTTTATGTTATGCCAGAGACCCGACTGTCTTGTCGTTTTCTTATTCGGGGGTTCTCCCCGAATAAAAACGCCGCTTTTTAAAAAAGTCGGGCTTCTTTCATCAATCTATTCTTTAATTACGATCGCTTCAATCTTGGCGATATTTGTCGCTGGATCGACGGCTGTAATCGCCCACCGCAGTGGTTCACCCCACTTTTGGAGATTTAGCTCGATCGATCCAGCTAAGTCCTGCTGCACGGTAGTAATGTCCATCTCGATCTCGATCGATTCAATAATCATTTAGTGGATAGCTTGCACTGAGCGTAGCCGAAGTGTGGATAGTGAATAGTGGAAGAGTTACACTAGTTATTGTCTTTGCGTCCTCTAGTCCACAAAATACAGCTAATGCTCAATTCTAAGATCTGTTTTCAATGGATTGCTCGATCGCTAATTGTAGTAAGCATGTGGTTATCATTGGGATTAAACGATCTGAGCCTAGCGATGGAAAATTATAGTCGTATCGATCTCAAAGGTCGCAGTTTTGCAGGTCAAAACCTGACTGGCGGCGTATTTGTATCGGCAGAGATGCGCGGTGTAGATTTTAGCGGTGCTAATTTAACTAATGCCATGTTGACAATGGGCGTATTGCTGAAGACAAATCTGGCTGGAGCCAATCTTACCAATGCTTTGGCCGATCGAGCTACCTTTGATGAAGCCGATCTTACCAATGCTATTTTAACAGAAGCAACTCTGACTCGATCGAGATTTTATGGAGCGAAGATTGCTGGGGCTGACTTTACCGATGCTCTGATCGATCGAGCGCAGGTGAAACTCCTCTGTGAGTATGCCGAGGGTGTTAATCCTGTCACAAAAGTAGCTACCCGCGATAGTTTGGGTTGTGCCTAATATTTTCGAGCTACAACAATGCGAATTATTACCGATTTTGATGGGCCAATTATGGATTTGACCGATCGATATTATCACGTCTATCAGCTTTGTCTGTCACAAGTTCGAGAGCCGAATCAGCCGATTAAAATCCTAACCAAAGCTGAATTTTGGACTTATAAACGGGCGAAAATTTCGGAACAACAGGTGGGAATTAGATCAGGATTAACGGCAGCTCAAGCCGAAATATTCAAGCAGATCCGCGATCGTACTGCCCATCAATTAGAGTATTTGCCACTCGATCGAGTTATCCCAAACGCAATCCCTGCACTCGAAAGAATTCAAGAATCTGGAATTGAGCTAATCGTAATGACGTTGCGCCGTACCTGTGAATTGAATGTAGCTTTTGAGCAATATGGACTCGATCACTTTTTTCCACTCGATCATCGTTATTGTCTAGCTGATGATTATCAAAAGCAAGGTGATATTAAAGATAAAACTCAACTAATGGCTCAAGCATTATCAGAGCTGAAACAAGAGCCAAATACTTGGATGATTGGGGATACGGAAACCGACATTATCGCTGCTCAGACGCATGGAATCAGAGTAATTGGTGTATTGTCTGGAATTCGCAATCTCGATCGACTGGAGCAATATCGACCCGATCGAATCGTCGCGGATTTAGCTGCTGCTGTAGCCTTTATCTTTGGGTCACATGGTTTGTACCAATAAGTACACTTTAATTACGAATATTTACGGTACTGTCGTCCTAATTCCATCGCTTCCTCGAAAACTGGATCATCGGCAAAGGTACCCGCAGTAATTTCCCAGCAAGGTTTAACGACTGGCTCTGTTGGCGGTAATTTTCTTTTTAAATCAGCGACTTCACGCTCCAAGGCTGCTAGTCGTTCCTCAATTTTGGTTTCTGGCATATTTTTGAACTCAGGAATAAACCTGTCTCTATTTTACCTTCAGGGTTGTGCTGTAGGGAAGGATCGAGCAAAATCTTTTATGGTAGGTTGGGTTGAAGAATGAAACCCAACATTTCTAATTTGTTGGTGTGTTCGTTGGGTTTCGCTCTAGCTCAACCCAACCTACGAATCTTACTTAAACAATCGAAATACGCAAGGATACTTATATATTTTACGTTGAATAATTTGAGTACTAGCGTAGATAATGATCGAAAATGTGGATACTAATATAATTAAATTGGAGAATACTCCAGCAGCATATACAACTCCATTCGACTCAGGTGCATCAATGTAACCAAAAAAGTAAATAAGGGCAACTACCGTAATATCTATTATTAACAGCAATAACATAATCGACAATAAAAAATCAAAAGATTCTTTGCTTAAATCCTCAATTAGCTGATGTCGATGTTTAGCTATTTTTAAAGGTATAATGGACAGTATAGTTAAGCCAACAAACCAGACCAGTGGTAAGAAAATAACAATAAAGGATACGTTTAGATCTCGACCGCTGTAATAGCGTTCGATTAGCCATACCAAGCTACAAATAATTAGTGGTTGAGCCGATAGTATTGTCAAATTACACAGTATCGCATAGCACTGTATTTTAAGACTGAATTGAGGCTGATCCATTGTTTGATTCAGATATGCTAAAAATACCTCAGTTTATGCATTAATAAATATTGGCTCTGGGAAAGAATTTCCACTAGTTTCATAAGCAATCATCAGAGATTCTAAAGCTTCAACACCGTTATTTACCGCCGTCTCGTATGTATCTCCATGAGTCCGCCATTTTTGACCAGGAAAATCGGGGGAACCTACTAAATAACAATCATCCTCCTCAGACCAAGCGATCGTCATTTCATACTTAATTTTCGTCGGTTTCATCATCTTCTACAGTCATCATAAAGCCCTTCATCTTCAGGGGCATAACCATTTAAAAAAGCACTGTGATTTCTAATCGCAGTTTTTTCTGATTCTGGAAATGATTCCTCATTTTTTACCGCAGTATTCAAGATCGTCCAGACTTCTTGCAGTACTGATTCAGAAGCTTGTGGTAGCAATCGGGTGATTTGTTCGATCGAGTTAAGCATGATACTAATATGCCTGTTTTACTACTGACTCAACATCTATTTTACCTTGGAAAGCGGTAGGGACATTGCCTCTACCGCTTTAGGTTACTTCGCAGCAACTAAACCATTGTGACGTAACAACGCCGATGGATCTGGCTCCCGTCCACGGAAGGCTGTAAACACCTCCATTGGGTGCTTACTTCCGCCCAGCGATAATACCGTATCGCGGAAGCGTCGTCCGGTGGTGCCGATCGCATCAGCATCATCCAGTCCCGCATCTTCAAACGCCGCAAAAGCATCCGCACTCAATACTTCCGCCCACTTGTAGCTATAGTAACCAGCCGCATAGCCGCCAGCGAAAATGTGCCCGAAGGAACAGAGGAAATTGTCTTCAGGTAGTGGTGGAATTACCATGCTGGTTTTGGCGAGGCGATTGCGGACATCGGGGACGGTTTCGGCTCCGCCTGGGATGTAGTGTCCGTGGAGTTCGAGATCGAGCCAGCTAAAGTGGATTTGGCGCAACATGCCGCTGCCGCTCATGAATGTCCGTGCTGCCAGGATTTTTTGGAAATAGTGTTCGGGTAGGGGTTCGCCAGTTTCGTAGTGTTTGCCGAGACTGAGTAGAGTAGGTTTGTCATAGCACCAGTTTTCCATAAATTGGCTGGGTAACTCGACGGCATCCCATTCGACGTTGCTGATTCCCGACGCGCCGACAAAATCGACGGTGGTGAGCATGTGCTGTAAGCCGTGGCCGAATTCGTGGAATAGGGTTTCGACTTCGCCGAAGGTCATCAGGCTGGGTTTGCCGTCCACTGGGGGCGTTTGATTGCAGGTGAGGTATGCCACTGGCAACCGGATGGTGGAGCCAGCTTCATCGGTGATTTTGGCGCGACTGATGCAATCTGCCATCCATGCGCCACCGCGTTTTTCGGCGGGACGGCTGTAGGCATCGAGGTAGAAGTAGGCGATTGGTTGCTGTTGTTCGTTGGCGACTTGGAAGTAGCGGACATCGGGATTCCAAATCGGTGCTTGTCCATCCGCTGCGGTAATGGTGATGCCGAAGAGTTTGTGGGCGAGGTTAAATAAGCCTGAGAGTACCTGCTCTAGGGGGAAGTAGGGACGCAGTTCTTCAGCGTTAAAATCAAACTTAGCTTCCCGCAGACGTTCTGACCAGTAAGCCATGTCCCAATGCTTGAGATCGTTGGCTTCGGGGGCATTTTTGGAGATCGCGAAGGCGCGGAGGTCTGCGATATCTTGTTTGGCTGCTTCAAAGCTGGCACTGCGGAGAGATTCGAGTAGAGTTTCGACGGCGGCGACATCGGGAGCCATCTTGCTGGCTAGACTGCGTTCGGCATAGTTGGCAAAGCCGAGAAGATTGGACATCTCGCGGCGGAGTTCGAGGATGCGATCGATATTGCCTAGATTATCATAGTCCCCAGATGCCGCTCGACTGACTACAGCTTTGTAGACTTGTTCGCGGAAGTCTCGGCGTTGGCTGTGCTGCATGAAGGGGCCATAGCTGGGTGCGTCTAGGGTAATTACCCAAGGGCCATCGGTTGGCGTTGCGGCTTCATGTCCGGCGGCTCTGGCTGACTGAGCGGCTTGTCCGAGCAGACTGGCTGGTAGTCCGGCGATTTCCTCTGGCTTAGTTAGGATGAGACTATACGCTTTAGTAGCATCGAGGACATTATTGGAGAACTTAGTGGAAATTTTCGCTAGTTCTGACTTAATCTCATTAAATCGCTCTTTGGGCGCACCATCTAAGCCTACTCCTGCTAGCTCCATGCTGCGGATTGCCGCGACGATAATCCGCTGTTGAGCCACATCAAAGGTCGCAAATTCGGGGCTAGCTTGAATCGCTTTATAGCCCTGATAAATCGCTCTACTTTGTCCCGTCCGTGAAGAAAATTCGACTAGCTGTGGCTGCATTTCTTCATAAGCAGCACGGAGTTCGGGACTATTTTGGACACCCATCAGATGCCCGACAATCCCCCAGCTCCACTCGATTCGCTCACTCAACCTGTCGAGTGGCTCAACCAATCCCGTCCAGGTGGGGATAATATTAGCTTCAAGCTGGGTGAGATTGGCGTTGGCTTCGGCGAGGAGTTCGGTAATGGCTGGAACGACCTGTTCTGGCGTAATATCTGGAAATGGTGGTAATCCCTGACCTTTGAGAAGAGGTGACATAAATCGATCGTGGAGAGGTTGATATATCTATTATCTCTCGATTCTCCTTGGAGTAATTATGACGATTGCCAGAATCACTCTCTTCCCACCTAAACAATAAACAGTCACGATTCACCATCGGGGTGGCTTGTTGACCCAGAAGCTGTCAAAATGTTAGTAGTTATCAATTTAAGATTTTATCTTCTATCTCCAGTCATGAGTGAAAATGCGATTCGTCCGGCTGTAATTACTGGAGTTATTCCCGATTCGATCGCGGCAGAAGTTGGATTTAGTAGTGGAGATAAATTAGTCAAGATTAATGGTCAAAAACCACGGGATCTAATTGATTATCAATTTTTGTGCTCTGATGAGGTGCTGAATTTAGAAGTACTAGATGCCAAGGGCAAAGTACATCAGGTCGAGATTGAGAAGGATTATGACGAAGATTTGGGTCTAGAATTTGAGTCGGCTTTATTTGATGGGCTAATCCAGTGTAACAACAAATGTCCATTCTGTTTTATCGATCAACAACCTCCAGGCAAGCGAGAATCTTTGTATTTCAAAGATGATGATTATCGGCTGAGTTTTTTGTATGGTAGCTATCTGACATTAACTAATCTCACGACCAAAGAATGGGATCGGATTGCTCAGATGCGGCTGTCCCCACTGTATGTTTCCGTCCATGCTACCGAACCGGAGATTCGATCGCAATTGCTCAAGAATCAACGAGCAGGCGAAATCATGAAGCAGTTAGCCTGGTTTCAGTCCCAGCGACTGGAAATTCACGCTCAGGTGGTATTGTGTCCAGGGATTAATGATGGAGCGCATCTCGATCGAACTATCCGCGATTTAGCGAGTTTTCATCACGGCGATACTCCCGCAGTCGCTTCCGCCGCTGTTGTCCCCGTGGGCTTAACTCGATTTCGTCCCAATCTGACTGAACTCGCCCCTGTCACTCCCGAAATTGCCAGGGTGATCATTGCTCAAGTCGAAGCCTTGCAGCAGGAATTTAAACAGCAATTTGGTTCTACCTTCGTCTGGCTGGCTGATGAGTGGTATCTCATCGCTGGCATCGAACTCCCCCCCAGCGAATATTACGAAGACTATCCCCAATTGGGCAATGGAGTCGGTTCAATTCGTCGCTTCCTCGATGAATTTGCCGAAGAGATCGCCGATTGGGATGTTACTGAAATCAGTCCACCCCACACCTGTACCTGGGTAGTAGGCAATGCCGTCGAGAATGCCTTCCAACCCATTGTTAACCAGCTAAATAGCGTACCAGGTCTAACAGTGAAGTTGGTCGCTATTGCCAGCCAATATTGGGGGCAACAGATGACAGTTACAGGTCTGCTAACCGGACACGATTTGCTCCAAGAGCTACCAGGCAGAGATTTGGGCGATCGAGTCCTCATCCCCAGCGTTATGCTTAAGCATGATGAAGCCAAGTTTCTCGATGACGTGACAGTCAGTGAATTAGCTCAAAAACTCCAAATCCCCCTAATTCCAGTCAATGGTATTAGCGACTTTCTCGAAAAATTAGGGGAAAATAGAGTTGATTCGATCGATTGAAATTCGGATCGGTAATAATGTAGTTAGAGGCAATTTTCTCCAAGCAAGAATTCCAACAGCTCAATCCTCGTATTTTCGTTGGCGTTGGCGTAAGCCTGCCTTTGGCACAGCCTACGGTCGGTAATCGAGATCGGGGCTTGAATTTTAGCCTTGCCCTTTCCCCTGTTCAACTAGTAATCGATATATGCTAACTCTAATCAAACTAGTCCATACACTCAATCGACGCATCGATTTCGTCAGCAATCATCGCCGCTTTGGCGGAGCTTTCCTGCGAACAAATCGTCAGGCAAAGATCAGATTTCAAGCGATTTGTGCCGTGATTGCGTTGAGTTTGGCTGGATTAGGACGAATCGAAGTTGCCCAATCAAAATCCCTAGATTTCGCAGGTATTCGTCAAAGCTTAGAACTCACTGCCAATCGTCAAGCTAAACTCGAATCAGCAAAATTTCCGGCTGCTACCGCTAAAGTGAAGCCCAATTCTATCGCTCAAACGCCGCCACCACCAGCACCACCAGCACCTACACCTACACCTACTCGTACCGAAACACTCAAAAATAGACTAGATTTCCCCAAAACAGGCGCGGAAGTTCAGATCACCGATAGCAAAGCTCTGACACTTCAGGAAACCCTAGACATTGCTTTCCGCAACAATCGTGAAGTCCAAGCCGCCCGCCTGACAATTACCCGCAGTCAATCTAGCGTCAGTGAAGCTCAAGCAGCCCAAGCAGTCCAAGTTGGATTGACAAGCGCGCTCAGGACTCAGGGTTCGCCCCTATTGATTGGTGAGGCTCCCAGAGTTGGCAACAGCACATCTACCGATATCCAGGGCACCCTTGAAGCCACTTATAGCCTCGCCAATGCTGGCAGAGATACAGGTCGGATCCGTGCCGCTCAGGAACAGGTAAACTTCGATCGATTGGATCTACTCAGAGTCGAACAAAGACTCAGAGGTGATGTCCTCACCGCTTACTATGACTTGCAAGAAGCAGGTTCCGCCGTGATCATCAACAATGCCGCAGTTGCCGACGCTACCCGCAGCTTGAGCGATGCTCAACTTCAGGAAAAAGCAGGTGTCGGCACCAAATTTGATATCCTCCGCGCCCAAGTCCAGCTTGCTACTGCTAACCAAGATCTCACCAGATCCCAAGGACAGCAGCAAACAGCTCAGAAAAAGATCGCCCAACTCCTCAGCGTCAACGAAAATACTGAGTACAAAGCGGCTGATAGCGTCAAAGAGCTAGGTACCTGGAACTTCTCACTCGAAGACAGTCTGGTAGTCGCCTTCAAAAATCGCCCCGAATTGAAGCAGCAACTAGTTCGCCGCAGCGTCAGCGAACAGCAGCAAATCATCGCTTCTGCCGCTGATTCTGCCCAAGTTTCCCTATTTGCCAACTACACCCTCGGTAAAACGATTAGCGGTACAAACCCGCTCCAAGACAACTACAGCGCGGGTGCCAGACTCAGTTGGAATTTTTGGGACGGCGGTGCTGCCGGATCCCGTTCCAATCAGGAAAAAGTCAATCAAGAAATCGCCGAAAATCAATTTACCACCACTCGCAATCAAATTCGGTTTGAAATCGAACAAGCTTTCAACAGTCTCGGCACCAACAAGAAAAATATCATTACCTCCACCCAAGCCCTCAAGCAAGCCGAAGAAAGTCTCAAACTAGCCCGACTCCGCTTTCAAGCTGGTGTCGGCACCCAAACCGACGTAATCCAAGCCCAAACCGAACTCGCCCGCGCCCGTGGCAACCGGATTACTGCGATTGTCAGTTACAATCGCTCTCTCTCGATTCTGCGGACGGCTACGGTGTTGCGGGAGTAAAGGTGTGGGAGTGTGGGAGTGTGGGAGAAAAACCTGGATATTTGTTTCTCCCCACACCCCACACACTCCAATCTCTTGGCAAAACACCAAAAATCTTAATAATCCTTAATATGTCATAATTTAATTTTGGGGGTATAAAGATGAGTGCGATTAAGTTTATCAAAGAGGACAAAGAGATCATCGTCGCACAGGGGTCAAATCTGCGCGAGAAGGCTGTTCAAAACCAGATTGACATCTACACGTTCAAAGGCAAGCTGATGAACTGCGGTGGCTATGGGCAGTGTGGTCTCTGTAGAGTTGAGATCGTCGAAGGGATGGAAAATCTCTCGCCGCGCACTGCTTTTGAGAATAAGAAGTTGGCAAAAAGACCAGATAGTCACCGCCTAGCTTGCCAAGCGAATGTCAATGGCCCAGTGTCGGTGAATACGAAACCCTGATCGATCGCCGCAGATGCTAACGTGAAATGATATCCTGGTATGAGTGTTAATAAAAATACTTTATAGGAATTACTGTAATGCAAACCAATGATTTGGGTTTTGTTGCCAGCCTTTTATTTGTCTTGGTACCGACGATTTTCTTGCTTATTCTCTACATCCAAACCAGTGCTCGCGGTACTGGTGGTGCTGACGAGTAGAAGATTGAAAAAGACGGCTAGAGGATATTCTCTAGCCGTCTTTTTGATTGAACATAATTGCTGAAACCTTTAGTGGATTAGGATATTCTGGTGCGTTATCCTATCTTCTCGATCAAAAACATGTTGGTGCGTTATCCTACGGAGTAACGCACCCTACCCAGCAGATTAGGCTGTGACTAATTCTGGACGTTTGCTATTGCGAACACCTTTGATGGCTTCAGCATAGTCAGGTGCATTGAATACAGCCGAACCAGCAACGATCGCATTGGCACCTGCTTCGATCACTTGCCAGCTATTATTAGGCTTGAGACCACCATCAACTTCAATCCACGGATCTAGACCGCGTTCGTTACACATTTGGCGTAGTTTTGCAACTTTGCCAACCGCGCTAGGAATAAAGCTCTGACCACCAAACCCTGGGTTGACGCTCATAATCAACACCAAATCGCACAAGTCGAGGACGTATTCGATTAGTTCTAGGGGTGTACCAGGATTGAGGACGACACCAGCTTGCTTGCCAAGTTCTTTGATTTGACCCAGTGTCCGATGCAAGTGAGCGGAAGCATTGTACTCAGCATGGACGGAAATAATATCAGCACCAGCTTTGGCAAAATCAGCCACATACTTTTCTGGTTCCACGATCATCAAGTGGACATCGATGATCTTTTTGGTGTGGGGACGAACTGCTTCTACGATCATCGGTCCGATCGTAATATTAGGTACAAACCGTCCATCCATGACATCAACATGGATCCAATCAGCACCAGCAGCATCCACTGCCCGAATTTCTTCACCTAGACGGCTAAAGTCCGCAGACAGGATCGATGGGGAGATAACAAGGGATTTTTGGCTCATAGTTACTATAGTTCTCCTGAAGTTAAGGATTTGTAAGAATTTTAACAATTTCTACAATTTTTCTAATCTTAACCCGAATAGCACTAAATTCTTCGTCAGCTAGATAGCGCGATCTCAGATCTCTGACTATCCAGCTAACCACCAGCCACTGCTGGAACGATACTTACTTGATCTCCATCAGCGAGTGGTGTCTCGGTGCCATTGAGAAAGCGGATATCTTCATCGTTGACATAGAAATTGAGAAAGCGACGCAATTGTCCGCTATCGTCACAGAGTCTAGCTTTGACTCCAGGACAAGCAACTTCGAGCGCGTCTAGTAATTCAGCAATGCTATTACCTTCGCATTCGATTGTCGCTTTGTCGCTAGTGAATTTTTGCAGAGCAGTTGGAACTAATACTTTTACAGTCATTTAACGATGGATGAGGGAAGATTTAACGAACACAGAGCATGTTGGTGGCTAGTGGCTATTGCTAAACCACTAAACCGCTACCAACTAAACCACTAGACCAACGTTTGCTGCCAGTCGAGGCGGTTGAGGGTCTGAGAACGCTCTAGGGCGCGCTCAAAGCTGTCTAATTTGGCTTCGATCGCAAATGGCTCATTTACATAGCCTTGGATCGATTCCTGGGTCTTGAGACCGTTGCCAGTGATATAAACGACGGTGGTTTCATCGGGATGAATTTTACCAGCTTCGATTAGTTTCTTGAGCACGGCGACGGTGGTACCACCTGCGGTTTCAGTGAAGATGCCTTCAGTCTCAGCCAGGAGTTTCATCCCTTCGATGATTTCGGCATCGGTGACTGATTCGATGTTGCCATTGGTCTTGCGGGCGAGTTCTAGCGCGTAGATACCGTCGGCTGGATTGCCAATTGCGATCGATTTAGCGATCGTATTTGGCTTAACAGGTACGACAAAATCACGACCTTCGGCGTATGCTTGAGCGATGGGGGAACAGCCTTCAGCTTGCGCGCCGCTGAATCGGACTGGCTTGTCTTCGACTAAGCCAATTTTGACAAATTCTTGGAAACCTTTGTGAATCTTGGTGAACAGGGATCCAGATGCGAGTGGTGCAACGATGTGATCTGGTAACTCCCAGCCGAGTTGTTCGGCAACTTCATAACCGAGGGTTTTGGAACCTTCGGAGTAGTAAGGACGAAGATTGATATTCACAAATCCCCAACCATAAGTATTTGCAACTTCACAACACAAGCGGTTTACTTGGTCATAGTTACCTTGAACAGCCATTACAGTTGGGCCGTAAATTACGGTGCCCAATACTTTACCTGCTTCTAGATCCGCAGGGATGAATACACAACAATCTAAGCCAGCATGGGCAGCAATTGCCGCAGTGGAGTTAGCTAGGTTGCCAGTACTCGCACAGGAAATAGTAGAGAAGCCAAATTCTTTTGCTTTGGACAGAGCAACTGATACGACCCGATCCTTAAAACTCAAGGTGGGCATGTTGACAGCATCATTTTTGATGTAGAGATTCTTGATGCCGAGGCGACGGGCGAGGCGATTTGCCTTAAGTAATGGAGTCATGCCTGTGCCGACATCGACAATATGCTCGTCGGGAACAGGTAATAAATCTTTGTACCGCCAAATTGAATTGGGACCAGCTTTGATGCTTTCGCGAGTTACTTTGGTACGGAGGTAATCATAATCATATTGAACTTCCAATGGCCCAAAACAAAGTTCGCAAATGTGGGTAGCTTTGAGTTCGTACTCAGTACCGCATTCTTTGCAGGCTAGTCCTTTGGCGGCAGTAGTTCTGGTGCTGTTTAAGGTTGCTTGGGTCATGGTGGGATGTCGCGATGAATTTGATATCCGTTTGTTTGTTGGAATAAACATAACATGACTCGATCGACCCGTCAAACATACCCGACTGATTTAGTCGGGTATGTTTGATTCTGAGGGAAAACAATGACAGGATATTGAGCGTACCGATTTGGCAGGGTGGCTAGATTGTGTAACTGATAGAATTGAAGAGGCATAATCCCACTTTCATAAGTTTGGAGGTTTTATGAAAATTGCAACTGCGACTACCGTCCCTAGCACCGCTGTAGATACTCAACCAGTATTGCTTAATGTCAGCAATACCAGACTGACTATGACATCAGCACAATTCGATCAGCTGTGTATCGATAATCCTGACCTCAGACTTGAATTAACCCCCGATTTAGAATTGATTGTTATGGCTCCAACTGGCGGCGAGAGTGGTAGAAAAAACTTTAAGCTCTCAGGTCAGCTTTTTGTGTGGAATGAGAGCACCGAACTGGGTGAAGCATTTGATTCTTCCACTGGATACGATCTCACCGCGTTTGGTGGTGGCAAACCATCGCCTGATGTTTCTTGGATTGAGAAGTCTAGATTAGAGGGTGTGAGCATCGTCGGGCTGATTCCGATTGTCCCCGACTTTGTAATTGAGCTGCGCTCTGCTACTGATAGCTTGAGTGAGACAAAAGCCAAAATGGAGAAATATCAACGGGTTGGTGTGCGACTGGGCTTACTCATCAATCCTCAAAACAAGCAGGTAGAAATCTACCGACCAGGAAAAGAACCAGAGATCCTAGAATCCCCAGCATCAATCGATTGTACTGATGTCATGCCAGGATTCAGCTTGGATATGAGCAGAATTTGGTAAAACATACGATCTCCAGTTCCTGATGCAGTTGCGTAGACTGATGTATATCAACACGAGCGATATTACCTGTAACTAAGTCTCTAATACACCAATCGATCGACTAATCCAGGCAATTTAGTTTTACCAATCCCACATTTTAATTTAGTTAGGAAAGTCAAGTTCTTAATCTGCTCGACAGATCGATATTTGATAATTGACTGGGCGAGCGTTGCTGGTTCGATTTTACTAAAGACAGTAATATTTGCTTTGATATTCTCAAAAGCTGCTATTAATTCTACTTCTGATGCTTGATTGAGATTGACTTTAAGAGTTTTTCCGGCCTCAACTTTGAGTTGAACAGCCATCTCATCATCAACAACGATACAATAGACAAAATCTAATTTAGCTTGCTGGGCTGCGATTAAAATTTGATTGTTTAACACCGCAATATATTTATCTTCTTTCAAGAGCTTGACCATTACAGGTAAAACATTCTTGCCAGAAATAGCTAGTTCAGCAGCAATGGCATTAATTACCATCACTTCTG